>JBDSZP010000174.1:0-20279 GCA_039925065.1 Luteolibacter sp. | reverse complement strand
ACTGGAGCGGATTGTCCTCGATATCGATAAAACGAAGCTCGCCCGCGGCACCGTCCACCTCACAAAAATTGAACTCAGGGACGCCCGACTCACGCTGCCGGTGGACCCGAAAGACCCGAGTTCCGAGACACTCGAAATTTCCGACGCGAATGGCACCGTCGTCATGCCCGGAAATCGACGGCTGGAGGTGCGCGATGCCCATGGGAAAATCGCGGGAATCGAGGTCAAGCTTGATGCCCAGATGATCGGCTACCAGCAGGAGGGAAGAAAGCCGCCCGACGATTCGGACGAGGGCAAGCGCCGGGAACTTATTGCGCACATCATCAATGAGTTGAAGCTGTGGAATTTTGATAGAAAACACCCACCATCCATCCGGGTTTACGTGGAGGGTGACGCGAACGAACGGTCCTCCATCATCGCAAAGCTCGCCTTCAGCGCACGTGATGTTGAAAAAAACGGCCGCACGCTCAATACCGTAACGGCGGACGCCGACCTACAGGGCAATTTACTCACCGTCAGCTCGCTACGGGCCACCGATTCCAGCGGGGTTTTCGAAGGGCATTTCGATTACAACATCAACGCTCGCGAGGGCCGGTTCGATGTTTCGTCGTCCATCGAAGTGCCGACGTTACTCAAAGCCTGGGCCGGCCTACCGGATTTACAGGCGGTTTCAATCGCCGGAAGACAAGTCCTCGAGGCCGAGGGCGAATTCCAATTGGATCAGAAGAACATCCCACAGATCCGCACGACCGGGCACGTCCGTTGTGAATCAGTGAAGCTACGGGATATGCCATTCGACGTGGTGGAAACTTCGTTCTCATGGCGGGAAAACCAACTATTTCTGAGAGACCTGCACCTCGTGCGCCCGGATGGTGAAGCTCATGGAAAGGCGATGATCCAACTGCCACAGGTTCGGTTCGAACTTTTCACCACGCTCCCGATCCCGGTTTATAAGCCATTTTTCACCGATCCTCACCCGATGGCAGCGGTTCTTCGGGATTTCTCTGAACGGAAGGGAACAGCGGTGAATGTCCACCTCGAAGGCGGATTCGATATCGTGGATCACGCCGCATGGGCCTTCACTGGCAGCGGAAACGCCCAGAACATCAACTACCGGGGCGTCCCAACCAACCACGCGGAATGCAAGTTTTCCCTCAACCATCAGGAACTCGATTTCTATGATGGAACGGTCATTTTCAATTACGACAACTACGCGCTGCGGAACGCCTTTGACGGGCCGAAACAAGGCACCGTGAAAATCGGCAGAATCCGGTTCGATGCGGCCAACAAGGAAGTGGAGGTCGAAGCCGTGAGCGGCGGCATCTGGGCAGCACCGCTGGTCCGCTTGTTCGCGCCGAAAGTGGCGGACTCGCTGGAGCAATACCGTTTTCATCATACTCCGGATCTCAAGGGTTCGGGAGTCGTGGACGTCACCCCCCAAGGACGCACCGCACTGGATGTCACCTTCAGTTCGGACCACGCGGCGGATTACGTTTTTCTGGGGGAAAACCTGACGCTGGAGCATCCCCGTGGGAAGGTATCCATCCGTGGCGAACGGGTGACCATCAGCGACTTGGAACTCAACGGCTTCGGCGGGCCAGTGGTTGCAAACTTCGATTTTTCAGGGAGAGGCCGGTTGGAAGGCGAGTTGAGCTGGACGAAACTTTCCATCCCCGATCTCACCTCCACCTATGGATTCCAGATGAAAGGCGGCGGCGATCTCACCGGGCGGATCAATTTCAATATGACCGACGGCAAGGTCGAAACGATGAATGGCGAAGGACTGATGGCCTTGGAAAAAGCCGAACTGTTCTCCGTGCCGATATTCGGCCCCCTCTCCCCATTGATCGGCGGCGTCCTCAACAACGAACGGGCCGGTTTTCAAAGAGCCAAAAACGCGTTTTTCACCTTCGATATCAAAAAAGGCATCCTGAGCAGCAACGACTTCCAAACCTCAACCACGTCCCTCAACTTCGCCGGTGATGGCACGGTCGATCTCGCGGACCGCACTCTCGACATGACCATGCGGATGAATGCCCGGGGTTTGCTCGGCCTGATCACCCTGCCGCTGCGTCCGTTTTACGGTCTCTTCCAGTTCCGCGGAACCGGTCCTTTGAAGGACACCAAATGGGAAAACGTCATGTTCACCTCTCCTCCCGCAGAGCAAAACAAACTCCTGCTAGCACCACCAAAAGCCAAGGTCGTAGCGGAAGAATGACTATTTGCCATTTTTCAAGACACGCCTTGCACCTTTCCCGAAGAAGTGTAACTAATCTCCTCAGCGGATGAATCATGAAGTTTCATCCGAAACTGAAATCCAACAGCCATGTCCAATCAATTTTCCACTCCTAGCAGTCTCGATCCGGAAGCAGGTTTCACCCAAACTCCCTCAGTCGCCCAAGCTGCGAATGATCTCCGTGCCGCCGCTGGTGAAAAAGCGCGTGAATTCGTGCAAACCGCCGAAGTGAAGGCTGCCGCTCTCAAGGATCGGGCCGTCGAGTCCGCCCAACATTTCCGGGAAGCCGCCACTGAAAAGGCCACAGCGTTCAAGAGCGCCGCTGCGGACAAAGCCCAACATCTCAAGGAATCCGCCACTGAACAATGGCAGGACACCCGCGTGAAAGCCAAGGAAATGCACGTCACGGCCGAAGACTACATCCGTGAAAACCCTACCAAGTGCGTTCTCAGCGCCCTCGGCGTCGGGTTCCTCATCGGCCTCATCGTTCGCCGCTGAAAAATCCGGTTTATTATTCCTGTCAGGTGCGTTTCCTAGCAGTTTTATGAATCCGTCATCTGACGCCGATACCGCGACGTCCGGGGAGACTCCCGGCGCAGGGCCGAGTCGTATCACCGGCTTCCCTACCAATTGGAGGGAAGCCCTGATGTCGTTGATCGCCTCCCGTATCACCCTGATTCAGTTGGAGTCCAAGGATGCAACCCGAGAAACCGGCAGACGTCTGGCCTTCGTCATCGCTGCCATTTTCTGTGGGGTTTTCGCTTGGGCACTTCTGATTGCGGGATCTGTCGCGCTCATTTCCAAGACCATGGATTGGCCTTGGTTCGGAGTCGCCATCGCCGCTGGCGTTTTGCACCTGCTCGCCGGACTTTTGCTAGCCAGAATCGCAAAACCATCAGGCATCCCCGCCTTCCCTATCACCCGCGCTGAATTCCAGAAAGACCGCGAATGGATCGAAAACTTCCAGAAAAACGAGAAATCGAACGATTGATCCGTATCAGCGACGCGGCACGTTCTTGCTTGAGCGAGGAGGCGCATGCGCTGAAGGAACGTCTCGATGTGCCTGCGAGGCTTCGCGGCTCGCTCAAGAGCCATCCGACCGGCTGGTTGTTCGGCTCATTGGCATCCGGCCTCGCCGCCAGCATGTTATTTCGCCGCAAATCCAGCAGTCCGCCGAAAAAAGCCCGCGGATTACCCAGCGTTTTACTCGGTCTCACCTTGACCGCAGTCCGCCCGTTGGCAAAAGTCTGGCTCACCGACCAAATTAAAAACTACGTCGCGGGACATTCACACCCCACTTCGTTGAAATAATTCCAGCCGGTTCACACACAGTCATCCCATTCCATCTGAAACCCATCCTATGTCTGTCCATCAGGTTCTAGATCACGTTGATCAATACCTCCAACTCGGACGCGATTACGATTGCTCCGACCTCCACCTTCCCACTGCTTACCCACCTGCATGGAGACGCTTCGGCCAGCTTGCACCGATTTGGCCTGATCACCAACCGCTGACACCTGAGGATACCGCACGGCTCGCGCGTTCGTTTCTGGGAGACCTCGAATGGGAACGTCTTCAAAAACAGGGTGATATTGATTTCGCCTACTCCACGGGCAATGGCCGCTACCGGGCTTCCGTCGTCAAGCAGCGTCTGGGTTACGACATGGTCTTTCGGATCATCAACAGCCAGATCAAATCCCTTGAGGACATCGGCCTCCCGCTGGAGCACATCCTTCCCCTCACCCGCTATCAGAACGGTCTCGTTCTGGTGACCGGTGCCGTCGGTTCCGGTAAATCGACCACGCTGGCAGCACTCGTCGATTTCATCAACCGCGATCGCGAGGACCACATCCTCACACTTGAAGACCCGATCGAATACGTCTTCGAGTCCAAAGGCTGCCACGTCAACCAACGTGAGGTTCACACCCACACCGAATCGTTCGCGAAAGCACTCCGAGGCGCACTTCGGGAAGACCCGGACGTCATCATGGTCGGAGAAATGCGCGACTTGGAAACCATCCAACTCGCCCTGACCGCCGCCGAAACGGGTCACTTGGTGCTCGGCACGCTCCACACCGGCAATGCCCCGCGGACTCTTGACCGCGTTCTCGACGTTTTCCCTACCGACCAACGCGACCAGATCCGGATCATGGTTTCCGAATCACTGCGCGGAATTCTTTCCCAGCAGCTCGTACCGCGCGCCGACGGAACTGGCCGGGTGTTGGCACTCGAGCTTCTCGTCAACACGCCTGCCGTTTCCAACTGTATCCGCGAGGGCAAGACTTTCATGCTCCCCGGCGTCATGCAGACGGGTAAAAACGTCGGCATGATCACCATGGACGAGTCCCTGCGCCGTTTGTACGTCCAAGGCATTATTTCACGGGACGATCTACTCTTCCGTGCGGATGATAAAAACCAGATGAAGGCCTTCCTGGAGTCCTGAAGCTCACCGCCCGATAAACCCAACTCCTGAAAAATCCACTTCTTCTCATTTCCGCATGGCCAAGATCGACACTCTATTCCGTTACCTCATCGCTAACAAGGGCTCTGACCTTCACCTCGCTGAAGGCCAACATCCCAAAATTCGCGTCCACGGTGCGGTCACTCTGATTCCCGACCAAGAACTTCTTCAGGGTGAATCATTCAAAGCGCTCCTTGCCGAAATCTGCGATCCGGCTGCCTTCCAACGTTACCTTAACACGGGCGATCTCGACTTTGCCTACGAAATGGACGAAGACTCGCGGTTCCGTTGTAACTATCTGAAACAACAGAACGGACTTGGTGCTGTTTTCCGTTTGATCCCTACCGAAATCGCCAGTCTTGAGAGCCTCGGAGTGCCGGATGTGGTTAAGGAATTCGGCCACATGCGGGCCGGTCTTGTGCTGGTCACCGGTCCCACTGGTTCGGGAAAATCCACCACGCTTGCGGCGCTGTTGGACTACATCAATATCAATTTCAACCGCCACATCATCACGGTCGAAGAGCCCATCGAGTTCGTTCACAAAAACAAGCGCTCCATCATCACCCAGCGCGAGGTTCCTATCCAGACGCCTTCATTCGCGGACGGCCTGCGCGCCGCGCTGCGTGAAGATTCGGACATCGTTCTCGTCGGAGAAATGCGGGACTTGGAAACGATTTCACTCGCCCTGACGGCTGCCGAGACCGGACTCCTTGTCTTCGGAACCTTGCACACGAACAACGCCCGCAAGACCGTTGACCGGATCATCGATGTTTTCCCCGCCGATCAACAATCCCAAGTCCGCACTATGCTTGCCGCCTCCCTCCGCGGAGTCGTCGCCCAGCTCCTGTGCAAACGCGTGGACAAACCCGGCCGGACCGCCGTCCACGAAATCATGTTCGCCACCCCCGCCGTGGCCGCCATCATCCGTGAAGGTGCTACCCAAAAGCTTTACGACGTCATCACCGGCGGTAAAAACGAAGGCATGCAGTTCATGGACGAGTCGATCTGGTCGAAACTCCGTGAAGGCATGATTTCTCCTGAAGAAGCTTACATGAAGTCGATCGACAAGACCCGATTCAAGCGCTTCCTGCCGGAACATCTCTCCGCGCTCGGCGAAGCTTCCGGCGAAAACCCGCTGGCCCACTGATCTGTAGCATCAGGAGCCCGGCTTCAAAAAAGCTAACGAACCCTATCAGGCAATTCGTTCGTTTCAGAAAAACGCCTTCAGCAGTGATTGATATACGACCGTTCGGGGAATCCTGATCCGGGTTTGGAGCATTTCCCAAGACGCGCTGGCCAATGGTTCGAGCGTTTTTTCCGCAAGCAGGGCGGGAAGAACGGTGGCGGCGCGAAGGCGGCGGGAAATAAGGCTGGCGGAGTAATTCTTCCCTTCGGCAACCCACTCGGAAGCCCGGGCCGTCCATTCACGGTGCCGAGCCAAAAGGACCTCGCGATTCACAGGGTCGGCAACGGGCAGATAGCAGCGGCCTGTCGCAAGGTCCTCCGGGAGATCCCGCAGGATGTTGACGAGCTGAAGACCCATTCCATACGCCCTGCCTTGTGCGAGCAACTTGGCTTCGGACGAAGTTGAAAATCGATTCCCGAGAGTCAGGAAGCCAAGTTTGGTCCAGAATTCCCCCACACATCCGGCAACCCTCCAAGCGTAATCCTCAAGCGCGGCATCGTCCGCTAGTGAGATCGGATGCTCGCGACTGGCATTCGCAAATCGCTCCAAATCAAGCTTTTGGCCGCTGATGATGACGTCCACCACTTCCCTTACCAAATCCGCCTCACCACCGGGCAGGTTCCCAAGCCATTGGAAAATCTCGCTAGAGCACTCCAGCAAATGGCGTTCGCGAGGATCACTCAAGGCATTGAGAATCGGCAACGGCCAGCGCGGCGGATCGGAGTGTACCAAAAGAGCTTGTTTGAATTGATCCAGACCCTGCACGCGCATTCCGAGAGGAGCATTCATCGTATCGGCGATGGTGTCGCTGGTCCTCGCAAGCAGGTAGCCCAAGCTCGCCGCACCGCGCATGGGTGCCGGCAACAGACGCAGGGTGATGTAAAACGAGCGCGAGACTCCCTTCAGCACCTTTTTCCCCAGATCATCACTCACTGGTTCAAACAAGCAGCCATCGGCGTGCCGGGCAAGTTCTGACAGAGGAAAAATCCCTATCCGCGATGCATCTCCAAGCGAATCGGGTTGCGATCAGGCGATTGAATGGCATTCTAAAAGGCGCATGAATGACGATCGAGAATTCCAAAAGGACCGTAGCAGCGTAAAACTGGAACGGCTGGAACTCGCACTGAGGGCCTCCAACGAGGGCATTTGGGATTGGTGGACCGATCAGAAGGAAATTTTCTACTCCCGGCGGATCTTGGAATTTCTCGAATGCGGCAAAGACCGTGCGCCCAACCTTTTCCTCAAGCCTTTCGACTGCATCTATCTGGACGAGCTGCAGGCATTTGAATCCGCCGTGTCGCAAGCCCTGCAGGACAGCGGCCCGGAAACACTCGCCGTAGATGCCCGCGTCCGGACCGGCGGAGGCTATTGGCGCTGGCTGCGCATCCGTGGAACCGTTGTCAGGGATCGCGCTGGCAAGGCAATACGGATTGCCGGTTCCATGATCGATATCAGCCGCCGCAAGGCAGCCGAAGCGCAGGTGGAGGAAGAGCGTTTCCTGCTCCGCCAGTTGATCGACCACGTGCCTTTGCAAATCTATTTCAAGGACCGGGAGTCGCGCTTTGCCATGGCCAACCAAGGCATGGCCGAATGGATGGGATTCACTAAAGAATCTGACCTAACTGGAAAGCACGACCGCGATTTCTTCGATTCCGACCACTGGAAACCGGCTGAAGCGGACGAGAAGCGCATCATGGAAACCGGTCTATCCATGACCGGTCAGCTGGAACATGAAACCTGGCACAAAGGAAATGAAACTTGGGTGCTCACTTCCAAATTTCCGTGGCGCGATCGCCAGGGAGTGATCAAGGGCACCTTCGGAGTTTCCAGCGACGTCACCAAGCTTGTCATCGCCGAGCGTTCGGCAACCGATCTCGCCCGACAGCTTCAGGAAAAAAACCAAGCCTACGAAGAGGAACTCCACCTTGCCCGCGAGATCCAACAAGCTCTCGCAGGTGAAGGATTTCCGACGGCAAGCACCGGCGATAGCAACACCATCTCGTTCGGTGCGCGCTATATCCCCATTTCCGGACTAGCTGGAGATTTCTTTGAAGTCATGCAGGTCAGGGACGATTGCGTGGGCGTTTTGATCTGCGATGTCATGGGCCACGGCGTCCGATCCGCGCTCATCGTTGCCATGTTGCGCGGACTGCTAGAAAAACAACGGGCGCAGGTGAATGATCCAGGATTGTTTCTCCAAGGCCTGAACGATGGCCTCTCCGCGATTCTCGAGCGGGCGGGAACCACCATGTTCGCCACGGCGTTTTTCGGATTGGTCGATCTTGCGACGGGTTCATTCAAATACGCCTGCGCCGGCCATCCCGGACCGATCATCGCAGGCAAAAATGGCGTCCGTCAGTTGGCCACCCAGCGTTGCGAGAAAGGGCCAGGCCTCGGGCTCATTCGCGGAGCCGTCTATCCAACGTGTGAAATCGATTTCGATGAGGTGGATCGCATGGTCCTCTTCACCGACGGAGTTCTGGAGGCGGAAAATCAGGAGGGTGAGCCATTTTTTGAAGCCCGTCTGATGGAGATCGTCACACGAAATGCGGATTCACCGTTGGAAGGCTTGCTGGACGGAATCTTATCCAGCGTGCTGGCATTTTCGGAGGCGCAGCATTTCGATGACGATGTTTGCCTACTAGGCTTGGAGACTATTCGGGTTAATCGCGGATGATCCTACTTGGAATTGCAATCGTCGGGAAGCTTCTCCACGCTTCCCTTCGATGAAATCCTTCGCTTTTGCCGTTTCCGTTCTCATTTCCCCCGTTGCATTGGCGGCGGAGGTGTTTTCCCTGAATGAAATCGATCCGGGGACCATCGCCCAAGGATGGGGCCAGGCGAAGATCGGTCGCTCGGTGGATGACGGGCCCATCACCATGGGCGGCAAGGTTTACGGCAAAGGGATCGGCACCCACGCCGCCAGCACCATCGAGCTTGAGCTTGATGGAAATGCCGATGAATTCACCGCCGTCGTCGGTGCGTCGGACAGGCAGAAGGGCACGGTTTCCAGCATGGTTTTTACCGTAAAAGGTGACGGCAAGGAACTTTGGAACTCAGGAAAAATGACGCCCGACACTGCGCCCAAGCCCGTTTCCATCAAACTCGCCGGGGTCAAAAAGCTCCTTCTGCTGGTGAGCGATGCGGGCGATGGCATCCCCTACGATCATGCGAACTGGGCTGATGCCTCCATCACCTATCACGGCAAGCCACCACACTCCGGTGGAGACTCCATCAGCCTGACCACCGATGCCCTCTCGCTCAACTGCTCCGTCGGCAAGGATGGCGCTCTCAACGTCACGAGCTTTCGGGCCACGGATGGTTCGTGGAATTCCCCGTTCAGCGGCCCGCTTTTTCCCGGCACCACCGATTGCAAATACCATGACGCCCCGGTTGCCATCCGCCGCGCCAATGGCGACGCCGCGCTGAGCCTGATCTATCAAGACCAGATCACCACCGAGGAATCCAAAGACATCCGGCACACCGTCATCACCCTGCGCGACAAGACGGATCCCATCTTCGTCGATGTCCACTTCCGCCTGTTCGCCAAGGAAAACGTCATTCAGCAATGGTCTGTCGTTAGAAATGACCTCGCCGAGCCCATCCGCGTCGAGCATCTCGATTCCGCCTATTGGCAGGCACCATCAGCATCCGCACCGCACCTCGAATGGTATGACAACCGCTGGGGCGATGAAGCGCCGCGTCCGAATCTGGAGAAACTCGCGAAAGGCCGCCGCATCATCGAAAGCCGCACCGGAAATCGCCACATCGAAGGGCCCGTCCCCGCCTTCATCATGTCCTTCGGCGGATTTCCCGATGAAGAGAAATCGCCTTGCATGATCGCATCCCTCGCCTGGTCCGGCAGCATGGCAATGTCGTTCGATCAGGATAACAAGGATACCTTCGCCGCCGCCGTCGGTGTGAGTTCCCGCAACGGTGCCTACACACTCGATCCGAAACAATCGCTCACCTCCCCCGCCTGCATCTACACATACAGCCCCGCAGGAAAAGGCCAAGCCAGCCGCAATCTTCATCTGTGGGCACGCCACTACGGGATGCGCGATGGCAACCGTCTCCGCCTGATCGATAACAACTCTTGGGAAGGCTGTCAGTTCGACGTCAAGGAAGACATGGTCATCGATATGATCAAAGGCAGTGCGGCACTCGGCATCGAGCTCTATGTGCTGGACGACGGCTGGTTTGGAAACGGCCCCACCGCCCGCACCGGAGATTCTTCGGGCCTTGGCGATTGGCAGGTGAATCAGAAACTCTTTCCTAACGGAATAGCCCGACTCGTCAAGGCAGCCAAGGATGTGAACGTCGGTTTCGGCCTGTGGTTCGAGCCGGAGATGATCAATCCGAAGAGCGAGCTTTTCGCCAAGCATCCGGAGTGGGTGCTCCGCAGCCCCGGCCGAGAAATGGAACTGGAGAGAAACCAAGGCGTGCTCGATCTCACCAACCCCGAAGTTCAGGACTTCGTTTTCAAAAGCGTCGATGACGTTCTATCCGCCAATCCCGACCTGCGCTTCGTGAAATGGGATGCGAACTGCAGCCTGCACAATCCCTACGCACCGCACCTCGCTCCGACCCGTCAGGGCGATCTGTTATGGCGCTACTTCGATGGCTACTATGGCTCGTTGAAAAAGCTCGTGGAAAAGCATCCAAACGTCGATTTCCAAGCCTGCTCATCCGGTGGCGGCCGAGCCGATTTCGGGGCCATGCTCAACAGCCACACCTTTTGGGTCAGCGATAACACAAACCCGCTCTTCCGCCTTCGCGCTCAGTGGGACATCTCCACCTTTCTGCCTCCCATGGCCGCCACTTGCCACGTCACCCATTCCGGCAATTTCAAACCGAAGTTCCGCTTCGATGTTTCCATGATGGGTCAACTCGGACTCGAGGTGGACCCGCGCCGGGCCGAACCCGAGTTCAAGGCCGCAGCCATGACGGGCATCGCCGCTTACAAAGAGGTTCGGGAAATCGTCCAACTCGGCCACCAATACCGACACGCCTCCCCTTTCGAATCGACAACACCATCCCTCAACTACGTCTCCTCGGACAAATCCCGCGCTCTCATTCTGACCTATCAACTCGCCGATCTCAAGGAAGCCATCGCGCCTGTTAGCGGGCTCGATCCGGAGAAGACCTATGAACTCACCGAGATCAACCTTCCCGCCGGAGACGAGCAACCCCGCCTCGGGGCAATCACCTCGCGGAAGAAATCCGGCAGCGCTTGGATGACTGAAGGCATTCCCCTCACCTTCTCGCGCAAGAACGACAGCGCCTCACTGGTGCTGACAGCGACCAAGTAAATCGAAGGAATGGCACGGAGGGCGATATCGGATCGCCCCGGCCCATGTGGGGACAATGGAAAGCGGTTCACTCACTTCATTGGCTTTTTCATGGGCACGGCGGCATGAGTTCGCTCCGCCGCTTGCGTTTTTCGAACAGCACGGTTTCGCGGTAGCCAGCCGCTTTCGCCAATTCAATGGCCTGGGGAAAATCCCTGGCGACCTCTGTGGGAGCATGCGAGTCCGAGGAAATCACCAGTCCAATTCCCGCCGAGCAGGCGAGTTCCAGAAACCTCGGTGCGGGATAAGCTTCGGCACAAGGCTTGTGCCAACCGGCGGTGTTCAACTCGATGACACTGCCCGACGCGGCGATCGCATCGATGGCGGGTTCGTAAAAACGATCCAAGTCCCCTGCCGGCACGTGTGAGAACTTTTTCACCAGATCGGGATGGCCGAGAATGTCGAAAATCCCGCTCTCCGCCATTTCCGCATAAGTTTTCCAATAGTGCGACCAAACGGCATCCACATCGCTCTCGGCCCAGCGGCCCAGCCATTTCGGATTATCGAAATCCCAGTCTCCCAGATAGTGGACGGAACCAATCAGATAATCCCAGTCGTGGCGCGATGCCAGATCGGCGATCCAGCTTTCACAGCCTGCCAGCCAATCGCATTCCAGCCCCGAGCGGATCGGAATCCGTCCCGCGGCGCGGGCGCGAGCGCGCTCGATCCAGTTGAAATACGTGGGTAAATCCGCCGCGGCCATCCGCCAGTCATCAAAAGGCTCGGGCATGCAAGGCGCGTGATCGGAAATGCCATATTCCGTCAGTCCCGCCTTCAGTGCCGCATCCACGTAGGCTTCCGGCTCGCCCTCGGCGTGGTGACAAAGCGGCGTATGGGTATGGTAATCGGCAGGCACTTGCGTATTTGAGGATGAATGGGATTGAACGGACAGGAAAAGGCATACTAGAGTCCCCACACGGTGCAAGCACCAGCCCTTCCATGTCCGATTTTCCCACAGAGCACACACCCGGCAATCGCGTTACCCGTTATCTTCTGGATCAGCTCCGGCGTCATCCGAAACGGGTTGTTTTCACCGAAGGCGAGGACGTCCGCGTCATTCAAGCGGCCGCACGTCTTGTCCAAGAGGAGGTCGTCGCCCCGATCCTGCTCGGTAACAAAGATCGCATCAAGGCCATCGCGGCGGCGAATTCCGTTTCGCTCAAATTCGTCCACATCATTGATCCGCCGCACGCTACCGACTTCAAGCTCTTCTGCCAACGCGTCGAAAACATGGCGCGCTACCGGACGATGCAAATCGGCAACGCTACGGAAATTGTCGCCCGCCCGCATTATTTCGGCGCGCTGATGGTCCAATACGGCCAGGCCGATGCCATCGTCGGCGGAAACCAAGCCCTGCCCGCCGCCTATTTCCGCGCCTTGCTCCACACGATCAAGCCGCTGCCGAATGTTCCCAAAATCTTCGGCGTTACCCTGCTCACCGGTGCCCACCTCAACCATCTTGGTGGAGACGATATCCTTTTCCTCGCCGATTGCGGACTGATCCCGAACCCGGATGTCTCCGAACTCGCCTCCATCGCCATTGAAACGGGAAAACTGGCGCACCACTTTCTCGGTCGCAAGCCGCTCGTTGCCATGCTCAGTCACTCGACCAAAGGCTCGGCATCCACTCCGGACGCCCGCCGCATGGCCGCCGCCACCTCGCTGGCTCAGGATGAAGCGATCCGGCAATTTCTCGACATCAGCATCGAAGGCGAACTGCAAGCGGACGTCGCCCTTGATCCGGAAGCAGCGGAAATCAAACTTCCCGCCGCCGAAGCCCGCCCGACTGCCGATGTGATCGTTTTCCCAAACCTGGACGCCGCTCACATTTCGCTCAAACTTCTCCAGCACGTCGCCGGAGCCCAGAATTACGGGCAATTGATCCTCGGACTCTCCCGCCCTGCCGCTCAGGTGCCGCGGACCGCCACGGTGGAAACCATCTTCGGCACGACCGCCGCCATCGCCGTGGAAGCGATCAAGTTCCATCAGCTATATCCCGACGGCGATTTTTAAAAAGTCCCGCTGGCATCCGATTTCCAGGGGAATCGCGCAAATTCAAGCAGTTTGCCATGTTAGTTTGACGCCCCCCCGGGGAGTGGGCTAGTTCTGCCGCGTAATGATTATTCGGAGCTTCAGCATCCTCTCTCTCGCCATCGCTCTCTGGAGCACCGCAAATGCGCAATTGGCCACATCCCTCAGCCTGACCAAACAACAATATGTCGCTGGCGAACCTGTCATCGCCGTCGTCACCATCACCAATCACGCTGGCCGCGAACTCACTTTCACCAGCGACGGCCGCATGCCTTGGCTTGATTTCATCATGAAGGACAGCCGTGGTGCCTCAGTCACAGCGAAGGGCCACTCCCAGTTTGGAAAAATGACCATCAAGGCTGGCGAATCCCTCTCCACCAAATTCGATCTCTCGCAGAATTTCGTCCTGACGGAACAAGGAAATTTCAGCGTCTCGGCAGTGATCCACCTTCCTGGCAGCACCGATCAGGGAACAGGAACCAATCGCGCGATTTTCAGCCAGAGTCCGGGCCGCCTCTATTGGTCGCAATCCGTCGGCATCCCCAACCGCCCCGGCCAGACCCGCCAATTCAGGATTCTCAACTTCGCCGGTGACCAGAAAAACCAAATCTACGCCCAAATCGTGGACGACCGGACCGGCCAATTTGTTCGCACTTTCCTGCTAGGCGATGTGCTCATGCTTCGCAAGCCGCTCGCCACCGTGGATCGTCAACAACGCATGCATGTCATGTTCCTGGCCACTCCAACCATGTGGGTGCATTGCGAAATCGATACCGATGGCAAACTCGTCAACCGCGAAATCCACCAGCGCGGTCCCGAGGGCGACCCACAACTTCTCACTTTCGCCGATGGCAGCGTCCGCGTTGCCAACAGCATTCCCTACGATCAGAAGGCGGCTGCCGAAGCGCAGGCAAAAATCCGCAAGGCTTCCGATCGCCCTCCGATCACCTATTGATGATCGTTCCACTATGGAGGGAATTTCACCATAACGGGTGAAACATCTTTACATTTTTTTAAAATATCAATATATCTTTACTGTTTTTAAAACTCCGTTTTCCTATGAAAACCATCATTCAATTTCTCACAGTCATCACACTCTGCCTCTTCGGAAGCACCGTGCACGCCGGCAGCTTCAGAACCGTTGTGATCGACGCCGGCCACGGCGGGCACGACAACGGCGGCCAATGGGGCCTCGTCTATGAAAAGCATCTCGCTCTCGATACCGCCTATCGTTTGGAGAGCAAGTTGAAGGCGCTCGGTTACAACACCGTGATGACGCGCCGGAGTGATTATTTCATTTCCCTCCCACAGCGTGTGAGTACCGGCAACTCCTGCCGAAATGCCATTTTCGTCAGCATCCACTATAACTACACGTGGAAACAGGATGTGAGCGGCTTGGAAACTTTCTATTACAGCAATCAAGGTAAAACCCTCGCCGATTACGTTCATAGCAGCTTGATCCGCCGCACCCGGACAGTGGACCGCAAGGTGAAATATGCGCGCTTTTACGTCATTCGGAACTCGTCCATTCCCGCGATTCTTGTAGAAGGCGGATTTGTAAGTAATCTGCCCGAACGCAATCGCATGAAATCTGGCTGGTTCCGCGAATCGATCGCCCAAGGGATCACCGATGGCATCCAGCGCTATCGCAGTTCCGGTGCCTATTAATTAGATCATTTTCGGCTGCGCGATTCCGTAAATGCGGTAGTTTTCCGAATGGCTGCCGTTACCATTCGCGAAATGCTTGCTGCTGAGGCTGCGGCCAAGGCAAACGGTTGGACAGAAGAGCAGCTCCTGAATGCTGCGGGTGAACGACTTGGGGTAGCGATCGGCCGCCATTTCCGCAATGCCGGCACCGTCATCGGTTATCTCGGAAAAGGCCACAACGCCGGGGACACGCTTGTTGCCCTTCGAATTCTCCGCGATCAATTCGGCTGGAAAATTGCGACCCGCAGCGCATATCCTATCAGTGGATTCGTTCCCATCACCTTGAAAAAATGGGATGAACTCGGCCTGCGCCAATCGCTGGACCGAATCCCAGTTTGGCGCGACCTCAAGCGCCCGCTGCTCCTTCTGGACGGGCTTCTTGGAATCGGAGCTTCCGGCCCGCTGCGCGAATCCTTGTTGCCACTTTCCAAGGAAATGGAATTTCTCCGCCAGAACGCCGGTGCAATCGTCGCGTCAGTGGATCTCCCATCAGGAATCGATCCGGATACCGGTGAGATCTTTGCGGGTACGGTCACCGCCGATGTCACGTTCATGATCGGCAATGCAAAGATCGGACTGCTTCGTGGCAGCGCGGCATCCGCGACGGGAGCTCTGGCCGTTGTTCCGCTGGAAGCCCTGACGACTTACCAACATTCTGAACTGCAACCAATCACTCCTCAGACTTTCAAAGCCGGAAAACACCCGCGTCCTTTCGATTTCCACAAGGGAATGGCCGGACGTGTGGCGATACTGGCCGGCTCCGAACACTACACGGGAGCTGCGGTTCTGGCGGCGAGCGGCGCGTTGCGCGGCGGGGCGGGATTAATCACGTTGTTTGTGCCGCACCAAGCCGCAACCGCAATCTCGGCCAAATGCCCGCCGGAAATCATCGTCCGTGGTTTTGACGATCCCCGGGAATTATTGGACTCAGCATTCGACTCCCTCGTCATCGGCTGCGGTTTGAAACTTCCCGATGCCGACACGGATCGCTTATTGGAAGTGATTTCAAAATCCCCTGCTCCGGTCGTCCTTGATGCGGAAGCGCTCAACCTCATCGCGCGACTCGACAAAACCTCGATCCTGACCAAAAACCACATCATCACACCGCACCCTGGCGAGTTCAGGCGGCTCGCTCCGGATCTGGCAGATTTTTCGCGCGAGGATGCGGCCCGTGAATTTACCGACCGATTCCCGGCGACCCTTCTTTTGAAAGGCTGCCGGACGATCGTCACCCGCAAGGGCGAGCCGCTTTGGTGCAATACCACGGGCACACCGGGAATGGCCTGCGGCGGTCAGGGTGATTTGCTGGCTGGAGTCATCGGAGCATGCCTCGCGGCTGGAAATACTCCGGTCGAAGCTGCGGCTTTAGGTGCATGGCTCTGCGGACGTGCGGCGGAAATTTCCCTTAATGAGCCCACCGTCTCGGAGGAATCGATGGCCCCCAGCGATGTTCTGAATCATCTGGGCGCGGCCTACCGGGATTGGAAAACCTCCTGCCGCTGAGGACCGCCATTTTTCTGGCGCACTCCAAACGCCGCTGTAAGACTCCGCCGCACATGGAAGTTCCCCACCTACCCACCACCTGCTCGGCGATCATCGTAGCGGCGGGAAGCAGCCGGCGAATGGGATTTGACAAACTGGCAGTGGAACTCGGCGGAGTGCCTGTCCTGCGGCGGACCGTGGAAGCATTTCTCGCTGCGGACTCGATCGAATCCGTGGTGGTGGTCTGCCCGGAAGAACTCTGGTCCCTTCTTGATGGATTGGAACTGAACAAATCTCTGACACGGGTGGACGGCGGGAGGGATCGGCAGGATTCGGTCGCTGCCGGACTGGCGGAAATTTCCTCTCATTACGTGGCGGTCCACGATGGCGCGCGTCCCTTGATTTCTCCCGAGGACATCAATCGCTGTGTCGCGGCGGCGGTGATCCATCAGGCTGCCGCACTGGCACGCCGCGTCACGGAAACCTTGAAACGGGCGGACGACGAAGGTTTCTCGGACGAAGCGGTAGCCCGTGAAAATCTTTGGTTCATGGAGACTCCGCAGATTTTCGGGATCGCTCTTTTGCAGGAAGCCTATGCGGCCGTCGCGGAGCAGGAGTTGGCAATCACGGACGAGGTTTCCGCTCTGGAGGCCATCGGCGTGCGAGTGCGGCTCGTGGAGTCCAAGTATCCGAATTTAAAAATCACCACTCCGGCGGATCTCACGCTGGCGGAAGCATTTCTATCAAAATGAGCAAGGCAATTTACGAATGGCGGCAAATTCCCAACGGTCCGCGCCTCGCGGTGGCGACTTTGACAGACTCGGAGTGCGCCGCGCTCTCGATTTACATCCCCGCAGGTAGCCGCGATGAAGCGGGACTGCCGACCGGCCTCGCCCATTTTGTCGAGCACATGGTCTTCAAAGGCACCGAGCGACGCAGCGCACGGGACCTGAGCTTTGAAATTGAAAATGCCGGCGGACAAATCAACGCATGCACCTCGGAAGACCAGACGGTTTACGAAGGGCGCGGCGAGGCGGACCTGATGCCGGTGCTCGCGGATGTGATCTCGGACATGGTCTGGCACGCGACGTTTCCCGAAGCAGAAATCGACTTGGAGCGGGAGGTGATCGGCGAGGAAATCACGATGTATAAGGAATCCCCGTCGGACCACATCGGCGATCTGATGTCGAACGCACTGTGGGGCGAACATCCGTTAGGCCAGCCGATCTCCGGGTCGATGGAGTCGATCGCGGAGATCGATCGGGACATCCTGCTAGAATTTAGGAAACGCCACCATTTCAGAAACGACGTGGTCATCGCCGCAGCCGGACCGTTCACCGTGGATGAAATCATGGAGCTGATCCTGCCGCATCTGCCCGAATCGTTTCACCAGCCGGAACCGACGCTTCCGTTTGATCGGCAAACAGCCGTGCCCGGTGAAATCCGCGATAACCGTGAAACCGACCAGCTCCAGCTTGCACTCGCCTGGCACACGCCGGGACGCCATGCGGAATCCCGCCACGCGCTGCGCTTGTTGAGCACGATGTTAGGAGAGACCGCCAGCTCGCGGCTGTTCCTCGAACTTCGCGAGGAACGCGGACTTTGCTATCAGATCAGCAGCGACGTGACCTTTTTCGACGAAACAGGCGCCTTCGAAATCAGCGCCGGTCTCGATCCCGAATCCCGCGAGGAATCGCTGGCCTGCATTTTCCGCGAAATCGATGATCTCGTCGCCAATGGTCCGCGCGAGGGCGAACTCGATCGCGCGAAACGCCTCACCATCGCCCAGAGCAAGCTCGCCTTCGAAACCACCTCGGCGCACGCCGCTTGGGCTGGCGAAGGCGTGCTCGACTTCGGCTACATCCCCTCGCCCGCCGATTGGCGGGCCAGCATCCTCGCTGTCACCGATGCGGACGTGCAAACCATCGCCCGCGAAGTTTTCCATAACCAGAAACCCGCCATCGCCGAAATCGGAGGGGAGGAAGACAGGTAAAAGAGCTGCCGCCACTCAGAAAGATGAACCACGAAAATTCACGAAAGGGAGAGCAGTCATTCAGAAACCAAAGCTCTTTTCTTTTTCGTGCCCCTTCGTGCCTTTCGTGGTTTCTCTTCCTCCCCTGAAAACTGAACACTGAAAACTAGCAACTTTCCATGCAGCAACCCTTCCACCCCTTCTCCCAACAGCATTTTATCACCGTCGCCATCGGCTTCGTAGCGGTGGCTGCATTTTTGTTAGCTGGAAAAAAGGGCGGTGACAGCCGCAAGCGGGCGACGTTCATCCTTGCATTCCTCAACCTCAGTTCATTCCCGCTGACCATCGCCGCCTGGTATTCCATCGATGCGCCGAAGTCGCTAGACAACTTCCTGCCGCTGCAACTGTGCGACGTCGCCGCATTTACTGCTGGTTTCGCCCTGCTGACGAAACGCCCGTTGCCCTGCGCACTCACCTATTTCTGGGGCCTCGCCGCCACCATGCAGGCGTTGCTGACTCCGGCGCTGACGGTGGGATTTCCGCACATGGCGTTTATCATGTTTTTCGTGCAACACTTCGCGATCGTGGCAGCGGCGTTCTATCTGCCAGTCGTAGACGGCTGGCGGCCACGGCAGCCGTTGTGGAAGGCGACGCTGGAAGTCTACGGTTGCTCGGTGATCTATCTGATTTTCGCAATGACGGTGAATAAGCTGCTTGGAACCAATTTCGCATTCGCCTCCCACCCACCGGAGAACCCGAGTCTCATCGACCACCTCGGCCCCTGGCCCTGGTATCTCTTCTCGATGCAGGCCCTCGCCATTGTCCTGTTCCACCTTCTCGCCCTGCCCTTCGCCAAGCGGACCTCGTAGAGGATATCCCAAAATCGGCCCCGCGCCATCACGCGATTGCGGTAAATTTGGCAATTCCCGCTCCTATTCGGAGTGTGGCAATGTCAGTACATGCTTCACTGCACCTTGCCACTCGCCTTCCTGTCCAACTGGCCGGATCTCGTCGCAGCAGTGGGCCTGTTCATCATCGTCAAACTCGTGGATTCTTCCACAGTCAAGGGCTGGCTGGGCAAAACGTTCGTCATCCGGACCGCACTGGCGAAACTCGACTCCACTCTCTATCACCATTTCCGCGACCTTTATTTGCCACATCCGGACGGAAAAGGCACCACCAAGATCGACCACGTCATCGTCTCCCCTTTCGGCATTTTCGTCATCGAAACCAAAAACCATCGCGGGTGGATCTACGGCTCGGAAAAACAGCGTCAATGGACAGAGCGAATCAATCAACACAACGGCACCTTCCAAAACCCGCTTCGGCAGAGCGACCTCCACGTTCATGCTCTCGTCAATTTCCTAGGTTTGCCAGCCAACCGCTTTCATCCGCTCGTGTTTTTCATAGGCGGTGCCAAGTTCAGAACGCCGATGCCGGACAACGTTCTCAATCGGGGTCTGTTGCCATGGATCGAGAATCAGAGCCGCCGGCTTCTGGGCCCGGCCGCCCAGCAGCTCGCCGTTACCCGCCTCAATGAACTGAAGCACACGACCAAAGAACAGCACGCATCCCGGCATCAGCGGGACGAGCTGAAGATTGGGAATTTCGGCTAAAAATTCTCACTTCCGCGGATCTGCTCCGTTCCAAGTCAGCCTTCACTTCTTCGCTGGCGCTTTTTTAATAGCGATTTTCTTTCCCGCTACCTTGGCCAGCCGCACCGAAATGACGCTGTGAGTGTCGAATTTTTCCCTCTTCACCTCGAAGAGATCGATGGCGGCAAAAAGATCGGCCAGCTTTTTGAAGCCGTAAGTCCGGTGATCGAACGGTCCTTCATTGGAAATGCGCGAACC
>JBDSZP010000173.1:0-8135 GCA_039925065.1 Luteolibacter sp. | reverse complement strand
CGCCTGCCAGCGCCGCGCGGATCACCGGCTCGCGCTCGCGAAACGCCTCGTCGCCGGTAATCTCCTGCGGCGTCCGCCCGAGGATTTCCGAGCGCGGCATCTCGAGCCAGTCGGCCAGCGCCTTGTTCAAAAAGCGATAGCGCATGTCGCGGTCGAAATAGCCGATCATCACCGGCAATTCGTCGGCCAGCCCGAGCATCCCCAGCGGCGAGAACATTTCCGCCGGCAAGTCGGGCACGGCGATTTCCGGCGGCGGCCCGAGCACCCCGCCGAGAAACGCCCGCGCGGCGCTAGCCGCCTTGCCAGCCTTCGAAGCCGGGTCCTTCACGCGCTTGGCCATCGTCCCCCCGCAGTGCCTCTAAGCTTCAACTTGCAAGGCGGCCTTTTTCTCCAATGTTCGGGCTCCGGAAAAAAATCGCTGTCCTACAGCGAACTTATCTGGTTCAAGATGGTTGATGGTCGATGGTCGATGGTCGATGGTCGATGGTCGATGGTCGATGGTCGATGGTCGATGGTCGATGGTCGATGGTCGATGAGGAGATGAGGAGATGAGGAGATGAGGAGATGAGGAGATGAGGAGATGAGGAGATGAGGAGATGAGGAGATGAGGAGATGGGGAGATGGGGAGATGGGGAGATGGAAGTCGGTAGTCCCCGCACTTCAGCCGGTCTTCATCTTCATCTTCATCTTCATCTTCATCTTCATCTTCATCTTCATCTTTGACTTTTGACTTTTGACTTTTGACTTTTGACTTTTGACTTTTGACTTCAGCGTTCGATGTTCGATGTTCCAAAGCTGCTAACTTCACGGAGAAACTTCCGGATCACCCCAATGGTGTGGCGGTGCAAACGCCATTCAAGATCCCACTGCAGGGTGCTTCGTTCGTCGTAGCGCAGGTAGATGTTTTGGATGCCGTCAGCTTGCGCGCTGCTGGCTGTCCACAGCATGCGGGGTTGGTCCATCCATAAGAAGGGCTGCTCACGCCACTTGCGGAGGGTGCGCCTCACCAATGGCGGGAGCCCGCCGATTCGTGGTTCGAGGATTCGGATTTCTCCAGTGCATCCGGAGATGCGTGTGAGATCTGTCAGATTTTTCAGGAGCGCTGCGGGCGGAGTGCCGTTTGGTGTGGCAAACCATAGGACCTCGATCCTCGTGCCTCCCCGGAGCAAGAGTGCGGCTAAATTACGGAACCAGGAACTTCCATTCTCGGCATTCCAACCGTTCTGGGAAGGGACAAGAAAGAGTGACGGACGATCTGTGTCCGCCAGATATTGGAGCAAGTGAAACGGCTGGCATTTCTGGTTGAAATCAACGTTGTCCACTCCCATGGGCAGCGGATGCAACCCACAAAGAGGTGGTTTCTGAGGGAGGCATGTTAGGAGTACGTCCAGAGCATTCTCGAAGGATTTGAGATCCGGAGTCATGAGGTGGGAATGGATGTGTCCGGGTGGAAACACGGGTCGCGGAAGAGCCGGGCAATGGTGACGAACATGTCATCTCCAGGGACGCCGCGGTATTCGATCACTCCGTCAATGGATTTGATCCATCGGTGGAGATCCGCAGGCAGGTCCGGGGCGAGGAGCTCGGGTTTTTGGATGAAGAGGTCCACCGCAACGAGGAGATCCTCGAGATCCATGGGGATTTCCATTTCCCGGCTGACAAGCATCTCAAAGAAGAGATCGAGAAATCTGCCGTAAGCGCTGGTTTGGCTGGACTCCCGGGCATCGAGAAAGCGGCCCCACAACGGTACGTTTTTGTGGTGATCGGATAGCCCCTTGTTAAGTTCCAGAGAAAGCTCCGAAGCATCCATGTCGATGTCACGAATCCACCAGTGGATCTCTGGGACATAACTCCGGTTATGACTGACCCAGCCCGTCATGCTGGTTTCACCCGTCGCGGTGATGGCCAGTGGGGTGGGAATGGCTTGGAGGAGCTCTTCGATGGAAACCCTCGGTTCCTGATCTCCATCCGGAAGACCGGAAAGCCGCGTGCCGCCGAGGGGGCTTTGGGGAGAGTTGGAGTTGGAGTCGAACATGGGAGGGGAAGAAGTGCCGAGTGAGCAGTGATCAGGGAAGAGTTGAGAGTTGAGAGTTGAGAGTTGAGAGTTGAGAGGAAGAGTTTGCCGCAAAGGCGCGGAGGTCGCGGAGGGACGCAAAGGGAAGAGGAAGAGATCTAGCCACAAAAGGGCGCAGAGAACGCAAAAAGGAAGAGGAGTTGATGGTCTTTTCTTTGTTTAGAATTTAGTGCTTAAGATTTAATGCTTTCTTGGAAGAGGTGCCGAGTGCTCAGTGAGCAGTGATCAGAAAAGAGGAAGAATGGATGAAATGTGCTAGTGAGCGTGGGTATGAGTTAGGGGTTGTGGATGGGGAGTGTTGAGAGCGCTTTGAGTTTTGCTCAAGGAGCGGCGGAATCTGTCCGCCGATGCCCATGAGAAGCCAATGAGGTGAGAGGATCGCTTTTCATTGTCCCCACATGGACAGGGCGATCCGATATCGCCCCTCCGTGCCTCCGGTGGAACACCCCAAGGAGCGGCGGAATCTGTCCGCCGATGCCCATGAGAAGCCAATGAAGGTGAGAGGATCGCTTTTCATTGTCCCCACATGGACAGGGCGATCCGATATCGCCCCTCCGTGCCCTCCGAGGGAATCCGTCCGCCGTGCCCATGAGAAGCCAATGAACTGAGAGAAACGCTTTTCATTGTCCCCGCATGGACAGGGCGATCCGATATCGCCCCTCCGTGCCCTTCGATGGAACACCCCAGGGAGCGGCGGAATCTGTCCGCCGATGCCCATGAAAAGCCAATGAAGTGAGAGGATCGTTTTCCATTGTCCCCGCATGGACAGGGCGATCCGATATCGCCCCTCCGTGCCCGCAAATGAGAAGGTGTGAAAACCAATTTCCACTAGCCTTCCGCCGCCCGGCCGAGATCGGCGAGCTTGAGGACGGTGCTCCAATTACGAGCGGTATTGGTGACGCCGATCGCCTTATCGAAGCTCGCTGCCATCTTGGATTTTCCAAATCCGTGCGGCGTGTGTAGATAGGCAACTCCCTCGATGACCTCCAGCTCCTCGCCCTCCACGGCGTAGGAACGGACGCGTTTGACATTCTCCGGCTTGGGGACTTCTGCGAGCAGCGCGGCATGAACGGTAGTTGGCGCTGCGGCGGCTGCTTTGGGGAAGGGATTGCGGACGATCACTTGATTCCATTCGGCGAGCGTCGGAGCAAAGATCGCTTTGTCGAAATCGAAATGTTCGCGGCAGAGTCCAGCAATCACGCCGATCACTTTTTCCCTTTTCAGCCGGCTGCGGACAACCGCATTGCCGCTGTTGATGTAGGTGGCGACATTTTCAAATCCGGCACCCGTGAGCAGTTCTCGGAGTGGTTTGGTGGGAAGTTGCGTCTTCCCGCCGACACCGCGGAAGAGGATGATGTAAACGGTAGGTTTCATTCGATGGGATTATTGGCAGGCCGAGTCCCGTAAAGACCGCGACATTGACAAAGAGTGCGGAAGGAAATCAAAGTTCCTACGGAATACAATCCACGCTCATGAAAACACACGCATTTTGCCTCCTTTCCGCCCTTTCCATGATCCTTCCTGCTTCTCTGGAAGCGAGATCCTGGAAGGAAGCTGGTTCAGATAGAACGCTGGAAGGTGATTATTCACGGACCGACGGTGACCAGGTGGTCATCGTTCGTCTGAACGGCACTTCCGTGAAAGTCCCGCTGGCGAAGCTCTCGGACGAGGACAAGAAGTTCATTGCTGAACAATCGGCCCCCAAGCCGGACCCAGCCAAGGTGGACGTGTTCAAGTGGGAGACGGATCTGGAAGTCGCCAAAAAACGGGCCAAGGACGAGAACAAGGTGATCCTCGCCGACTTCACCGGTTCCGACTGGTGCGGCTGGTGCATCAAGCTCAAGAAGGAGGTTTTCGATAAGGCGGAGTTCAAGGAATATGCCAAGAAGCATCTGGTCATGCTCGAGCTGGATTTCCCGCACGAGAAGAGACTTCCCGCCAAGGAGAAGGAGCAGAACGAAAAACTCTCCCAGGAATTCAAAGTGAAAGGTTTCCCCACCATTCTGCTGATGAATGCGACGGGCAAGGAAGTCGGCCGCACGGGCTATCAGGACGGCGGCCCTGAGAATTACGTGGAGCACCTGAAGGGACTGCTGAAATAGGTTTTTACCGATTGAAAGAATAGGTCCTATAGGACTTATAGGATCTATTTCTTCCGGTAATTTGCCAGGACTGACCGTCCGGGAATCTATGGATCAGAGACTCAAGCCTGGCGTTCCCAGCGGAACTTGCGCGCGGTTTCATCGATCGGCTGGTCGTTGATGCTGGCGTAGCGGCGCATCATGTAACCATTTTCATCGAACTCCCAGTTCTCGTTGCCGTGGCTGCGCCACCATTGACCGGCGGCGTCGTGCCATTCGTATTCGAAGCGCACGGCGATGCGGTTTCCGGTGAACGTCCACAACGTTTTCTTCAGGCGGTAGTCGTGCTCCTTCGCCCACTTGCGGCGGAGAAACTCAACGACTTCGGCCCGGCCGTTGATGAAATCAGCGCGGTTGCGCCACTCGGTGTCCTCGGTGTAGGCCAGCGAAACCCGCTCGGGATCGCGGCTGTTCCAGGCGTCTTCCGCAGCCTGAACCTTCTGACGTGCGGTTTCTTCGGTGAAGGGCGGGAGTGGTGGTCGTGGATTCATGTTAGCTGTTTTTGAGTTGGGATTCGAGTTCGGCGATGCGCTCCTTGAGCGGAGTAACGAGTTCGCTTACTTCAGCGGCGGTGAAACGGGGAGTGATGTGTTTCGGGCAATTCCAGTCGTAGGAAACGATGCGGATGCGGACAATGCGTTCGGTGATTTTAATGAGTTCCGGCTGCACGATTTGTGCCACCAGTTCCGGATGGTCGCGAGCGTCGAGCACTTCGGTGTTGCCTAACATTTTCAGGCGCTCCCGGCGCGGGTAGTCCATCAGGAAAAGGCAAACGCGGGCGTTGTTCGCAAAGTTTCCGGTGCTGAGCATCTGGCGGTTGCCCTTGTAATCGGCGAAGGCGATTTCGTTCGGCGAGATGACTTTGATGAAGCCCGGCGGCCCGCCCCGATGCTGGACGTAAGGCCAACCGGTCTCGCTGACGCTTCCCATGTAAATGCTGTCGCGCGATTCGATGAACGCGGTTTCAGTCGGTCCCAGGGGATCATCTTCCGCTGCTGGCGGTAAAACCTGCGAACGTCCATAGTAGTGCTGCTGCGCGGCGAGCACCTGCGGGGTGAAGGCAAGGTCGAGGAATTTGTGGGCCATGACTTTGGTAAGGTGAGAGGGAAATGATCGCCGATTCAACGACCACCGATTCCGGATGGAACCGGCAGCCATGTTGCGTTTCGTTAGAATATCAGGACGTTCCAGTCCTCGATCAGGTGGCGGCGCAAACTGAGCATGCCTGGCGTGCCTTCCCGGGCATTGTCCTTCTTTTCCTCGATGCCACAAGCCCGCAAGCCTTCGGTCGCGCCGAAGACGGCGGCGCAGGCGCACGAAGCGCCGACAACGAGATCGCGGACTTCATTGTAAAGTCCGTTGACCGGGCTCGTGACTTTGGCGAGTTCCGCCGGCCAGCGGGTGCCAGTGCCGATGAAGCTTACCTCGACCTCGTCGCCCGCCTGCTTGCCTTCGGCCGCGACGGCAAGGGCGTTGAATACACGGGCGAGGGCTTCTTCTCCTGCCTTCGGATCGCTGATAATGATGACTGCTGTTTTCATGATGGTGGTATGGTTGCTGATTGGTTTGTTGCGGTAAGGCTGGGGTGGCCGTCGCGGTGGAAGAACCATGCGCTGAGTTTCCTGTTCCGGATAATGCCATTTGGTAGTTGTGGCTATGCCGATACGGCATAGCGTGTGCTTCATGCTCGATCGCATCAGCGCCCTGTTCACCGTGCTTGAGGAAGGTAGTGTCAATCGTGCCGCTATCCGCTTGCGCATCACCCAGCCGGCGTTGAGCCGTCAGATGAAATCGCTCGAAATCGATGTCGGCGGGAAGCTGTTGGAGCGCGAGAGCAGCGGTGTGAAACCCACCGGCCTGTGCCACTCGCTGGTAAAGGCGATGCGCCCGGTGCTGGATTCGTACGATGCCGCGCTCGCCGATATCCGGCGGCAGGCACGCGGCATGAGATCGGAGCTGCGCGTGGGTTACCTGATTTCGGCAGCGCAGTTCGCTCTATCACCCGCCTTGGAACAACTCCGCAAAACCCATCCCGAGTTGAAACTGCTTCTGCACGATCTTTCGCCGAGGGAGCAGATCGATGCGTTGCGGGCGGGCGATCTCGACGTTGCGTTGATCGGACAGGAAGGCGTGGTGGCCGCACGCGATTTCTATCATAAGAAACTCCGCTCGCTCGGTGTATGCGCGGCGCTATCGGTCGCAGATTCGTTATCGGCCCGCGAAAGTATTTCCATCAAGGAGTTGAAGGGGCGCGATTTCATCGGTGTGGACGAGCATCACATGCCGGGAAGAAACCAATGGATCTCCGGCCTCTGCCGCGCGGCGGGGTTCAAGCCGCGCTTCATGGACTCGCCGGACGGCATCACCAACGTCCTCTCACTGGTTGCTTCGGAATCGGCGGTTACACTGCTGCCGGATTATTTCAGCGGGTTCAAACACCCCGGCATTTCCTACGTGCCGGTGTCCGATGAAAAGGCGCGATGGGATTTCATCGTTCTCTGGCAGCGTGGAAAAGTCCCCGCGTCGACGGTCGCGCTGGTAGCGGCTCTCTCAGAGAGTGTTTCCTGACGGTTGCGCCGCCTGCCGCCTGCCGCAGGTCACGGTCGAACCGCAAACCTGCCGGTCGAGAGTACAAATGAAGCGGTCGGGCCTGCAAACGAACGGGTTGTTTCCCCGAACGATCCAGTCGGTCTTTAAAATGATCGGGTCGATGGAAAAACGACCGGTTCGGCTCTCCCTGGCGGTCGATCTCATTCTCGTTCGAGTCAAGCATCCTCCACCACCTCACGATGGCAGACCAATCCTTTGCGCGTGCCAAGCCACCAGCACCCGATACTGAGCGTCCAGCCGATGGCGACGCTCAGGGCCAGTTTCCGGATATCGCCGAGGACAAAGGGGGCGACGAGGGCGGACATGAGGGCGAAAAGCAGCATCTGCACGAAACCCTGGAGTGAGGCGGCGAGTCCTTTCGCGGTCGGGAAAAGATCCATCGTGCGGAGCGTCATTGCCGGGGAACCAAGGGCGAGGCCGAACATGTAAACCATGCCGGAAGCACCGCCCACGGGATCGACGGGGTGCGGAGATTCGCATAGAGGAGGTTGGCGATCATGGCCGTTGCCATCACGCCGTAAGCGATCCAGATCTGTCGCGTGGGCGGAAATTTCATCGCGAGCCGGGCGGAAACCGCCGAACCGGCCGACATGCCGACGATGATCGGGATGAACAGCCAGGCGAAGGCCGTTTCCGGCAGATGGAGGACATGCATGACGAAGTCCGACCCGGTGCTGATGTAGAGGGAAAATCCGGCGAACCCGAGGCCGATGCCCAGAGATTGGAGTAGGAAATCGCCGTGCGTGGCCACCTGCCAGTAGCGACGGATCATCGATCCGAGGTGAAGCGGCGCGCGGTCCTCGATGGCGAGGCTTTCCGGAAGGATCTTCCAAGCAGCGATGCCCATCGCGAGGCTGGCAAGGGAAAGGAAGGCAAACACCGCACGCCAGCCATACCACACCTGCAACCAGCCGCCGACGACCGGGGCTACCGCCGGGGCGAGGCTGAAAACCATCGTTACATACGACATCACCTTCTGGCCCATCTGGCCGGGAAACAGATCGCGGATCACCGCCCGGCCGACCACCGAGCCAGCCCCGGCCGAGAGTCCCTGGAGAGCGCGGAATCCGAGCAGCCAGTAAAACGACGGCGCACACATCGCCCCGACCGATCCGGCCACATAACCGACCACCGCCCAAAGGATCACCCGCCGCCGCCCGAAAGTGTCCGACAGCGTGCCGTAGAACAGCATCATGAAGGCGAAGGTGAAAAGGTAAACGCTCAGCGTCTGTTGGACGTGCTCGCGGTCGACATGGAGGCTGGCCCCGATATCGCCAAACGACGGCAGATAGGCATCAATCGAGAAGGCC
>JBDSZP010000172.1:0-3751 GCA_039925065.1 Luteolibacter sp. | reverse complement strand
TCTCGTGGTGGGTTTGAAACCGCGCGGCAAGGGGGATGAGGGATATCGACCGATGTTCAAGGACCGCCTGGCCTTTGTGGTTTCACCCTTTCACCCTTGGGCCGTCGATCATTCTGCGGTTCTGTCTTCAATCAATGATCACCAGTTCATCATCTATGCCAAAGCCACGGAAACTCATCGTCTGATCGAAGAGTGGCTGGAGCAAAAAGGCGGACGTGGAAAAAAACCTCTCGTTCTTGGCGACATGCAGGCGATCAAGGAAATGGCCAAACTCGGCATCGGCGTCGGGATCGTCGCTCCTTGGGTCGCCTCCCGCGAGATTGAAGATGGGAGTTTGAAAGTGGTGAATATCGACGAGCCGGGAATCGAGCGCGAGTGGGGGGTCTTTCATTCTCCGAAACGCGAACCAAGCCTGGTCGAAGAAGCTTTCATCGGCTTGTGCGAGATGGCGTTTGCCGCGATGCCTTCCAATCTTTCTGAATAACTTCTGGCTTTTTTCACAACAAAATTTTCAAAAGAAAAACCCCATTCCGGTTTCCCGGAATGGGGTTCTTTTAATCAAGCAACCGATTACCTAACAAATCAGAACGTGTAGTCCAGTTCCACCGAGAAGCGGGTGGCGTCTGGAAGCGGAGCGGCACCGACATAGGCATCGCCTTCGCTTTCAAAGTGGGCGAATTTCGCGATGGCGGTGAAGTTGTCGTCGAACTTCTTGGTCAGCACGGAATCATATTCCCAGCCATAGCCATCCGAAACTTCGTTGTCGCCCATGGCATGCAGGACGTTCATCCATTTGATGCCATAAAACAGCGGAGTGGTGTGGGACAGATAGAGATCCGTGAGTCCGTTATGAGCACCGGAAATCCGGGCACCGTCAGTGACATCCGCGAAACCGTTGAACGCGTGAACCGTGGCAAGCGGGGTTTTGAAACCTGCATCGAGGTGCTCAAGTCCCAGCGTCACCGCCTGTGTTCCGAAGGATTTCGTGGCTGTGGCGTGGGCATAGAGCGCGTCGTCCTCGCCGAGGAGACCGGCTTTGTCCTGATAGGCGAACTCACCGTAAAGGGTGACGCCGCCGCCAACCGCGCCTTTGGCACTGACTCCGAAGGTATTGTTATCCCATGCACCCAAGTCCTTGAAGTTCATGATATAAGCATAACCGCCGAGGGTCAGACCTTTGACACCCGTGTAAGAAGCATTGAAGAGATGAACGTCGGACTGGATGTCCTGGACGTTGGTGAATCCCGGAAGGAAGCCAATAGGAGAGTCCGCATCCGAACCGAAGACCCGGTTTACCTGACCGACGTAGGCATAGTTGAGCGTGAGTCCGTCGATTGATTTGTTAACCAATGAGACCGCATCGTATGTCTGCTCGTTCTGGCGCCAGCCGACGTTGCCGATGAAAGCGGCATTGTCATAGATGATACGCTGACGGCCGACCTTGGCGGTGGTGTCGTATCCTTCGTATTGGATATAGCCTTGGTTCAGCTCGTTGGTTTCAGGATCGAAAATCGGAGAGTTCTTAGGATCAAAAGGATCAGCAGTTGGTCCGGCACCGCCGTTGTAGTCATCGACGACTGCTTGGCTGAATTCGCCCTCGATGAATGCGCTGAAGCCGTTCCATGCCATGGTTTTGAGCCCAAGGCGTTCACGGAAGGTCAATGCGGTGGACGAATCAAGGCCCTGAATGTCCGCGAACTCATAACGAGCGCGGATATCGATGACTGGTTTGATCCAAGGCTCGGGTTTTGCAGCGAGCGTGGTTTCAAGGTCAGGACTTCCCGCACGAAGCAGGGTGGCAGTTGATAGAAACAATAGTGCTTTTGTTTTCATGGATGATTGATGTGGTCTGTGAGCTGAGTGATGCTCGTCGGACGCCATCAAAGCGCGATGCTTGCCAGTTTTCATTATTGGCACACTTTTCCTCGTGAAGCGCGTTCTCGACCCTCATGAGGAGCACTCATGACGGCGTGGAGCGCAACGATTAACGCGTCGTTGCTCACGCCCTGCGCTAACAGATGTGTGATCAGGGAAGGGGACCCGACGCTCAGGGCTTGTCTCCCTGGATGAATTTCACAAGATCGGCCCGGGCCTTCAATAGGTCGGGCGGATTGAGGTAAAACATGTGCCCGCCATCGAAATAAGTGGTTTGAATGTTGGCACGGATGTTTTCCGGCAATCCTAACAAATGCCGGACTGAGTAGGCAACGCTTTCCCGTGGAGTCGCTAGGTCGGTGTAGCCACTCATGACAAGCACTTGGAGATGCGGATTATCCCGCATGGCCGAGGAGAGATGATCGCTGAGATTCACGACCTCGTTGCTGGTATTCCAACGCCATGGCTGGACCTTGCCCGTGAGAATTTCATAAGGCTGGTCTTCCTTATAGCCAAGATCACGCCCGAGATAATCGAGCATTGCGGTCGAAAACGCGCCGTAAGCGAGCGAGTAAGAGGGGTCATACTCTGGAGAATCTGCGGCCTTGTCGGTAGCGTCCCAAGCAACCCGGCCATCGAAGCGTCCCAACACCTTGCCTTCCTTGCGCAGGAGTTCGGCACGGAAAAACGATGGATCTAACCTGAGATCATGAGCCAACCAAATGGCAGCATCGATGCCGGTGAACTTGCTCAATTTCCCGGCAAGCGCAGCGCGGTTTTCCTGATCGAGTGTATTGCCCTTGATCAACGCTGCCGCGTATTCGCCAAAAGCAAACTCGGTGCATTCTTTGACCAAAACGTCGCGATCACCTTGGATTTTCTTGTGGAAATGAGCGACGCCGGTGAACGCAGGCAGATAAACCTCGTAGGACAAATCATTTCCTTGGGCTGGCTGGAGAGTGGAAAAATCAAGCAACGTGGACAGAAGAACCACGCCATTGAGGCTCATCCCATAGCGCGATTGCAAATGGCTGGAAAGCCCGGCCGCACGGATACCACCATAGGATTCGCCCAGAAGAAACTTTGGCGAAGACCACCGGTCGTGCTCACTGACCCAGCGGCGGATGAAATCCCCAACAGATTCGATATCCTCATCCAGTCCATGGAAGTCATCGGGTTTCGTGTCTTTTTCAGCTCGGCTGTAACCGGTGGAAACGGGATCGATGAAAACCAGATCACAAACATCCAGGATGCTCAGAGGATTATCGGCGACCCGAACCGGTGGCACCGGAGCCAAAGTCCCATCGCCGGGCAGTTTTACGATTTTCGGACCCAGCACGCCGATATGCAGCCAAACCGCAGAGGAGCCGGGCCCGCCATTGAAGGCGAACATCACCGGCCGGGTCGATGAATCCTTCACATCGGTGCGCACATAGCTGACGTGGAAAATCGACGCCCGCGCCTTGCCGTCGTCCTGCTTGAGCTGAAGTTTGCCGGTGCTGACCTTGTAAGGCACGGATTTGCCATTGATCGTGATGCTGGCCTCGTGAGTGATCGGATCCGCAGGTTTTGCAGCTGGCGCGTCTTTTTCCGGTGGTGCAGTGGGTTTTTCAGACTCGGCCGCAAATGCCGAAAGATTGAGGCAAAGAAGTGCGGGAATGATGAATCGCATGAACGTGATCGTAATTGGAAACCAAGTCTTGTCGATGGATCTTGAGAAGCGAACAAGCGCTTCATTCATATCGACCGGACACCAACGGAGAACTTCAGCAGAACTCGGTCGGCTCCAGCCATGGAACAGCTCCCGTACGTCCCGAGAACGCCGGATCACTACTTGTGACAATATATGTAATGCGGAATCGAATAGTAGTGATGA
>JBDSZP010000171.1:0-46305 GCA_039925065.1 Luteolibacter sp. | reverse complement strand
ATTGGAGCGAATGTTGGCAGGGACGGTCTCTCCGAGCCGTCCGGGGCGTTGGGAAATGGTCTGACGTTCTTGGAAAACGGGGCTGGGAACGGCGTTGGTGGCATGGCGGAACGCAACGTGAGCGCGGAAATGGACAACAAGGCGTTTTCTCCGAAACAAACGCTCGTCCATGGCAAGGACAGGGTGTTTCTTGATGCGGGGGCGATTCGATATAGCCTCTCGGTGCCTCAAACAAGGACGCCCCCCGAGCGGCGGAATCCGTAGGTCCCTCCCCGAGCATAGGGATGGTTCCTCGCTGAATTCACTTCTTCGGGAAATTCCCATCAGGCTACGGCCATTTTCAGGCCCCTTCTGGGTTGGTTGGATCTGGAAACCGTTGCGAGAACTCGAAAACGTACACTTTTCAGAACCCAATGGCCGTTTTCGCCGTGACAATTTGTCGCGATTTTTTATTTCTGTTGGGTGCTGGTATTTTTTTCTCGCCGCTAGGATTTTCCATCAGTAGTTCCATCCGGCATGAGAACTAACGAGGGAGCCGGTCGGATTGGTGCCGCGCGTTTTGCTGGAAATCTCCATCAGATCGGAATGGCTGTCACCGCGGTCGGCCTTTCCCTGTTGGGAAACGCCTTCGGTGCCGTGGCTGCGCCGGTTCTGAGTCCCGTTGATGGGGATTCTCTCGCAAAATTCAGCCTTACGCTGACTTGCCCGACTTCCGGGGCGAAAATCTACTATACCCTCAACGGTGCGGAGCCGACCACGCTGGATTCCTATGTTCTCACGGGAGGAACGGTGGTTGTCGATAGGAACCGCACCGTCAAGGCGAAGGCGATGACCCTCACTGAAGCAAGCACCACGACTACCGCCGTTTACACGCTGACGGGAGATATCGCTGCTGGTGGCTCTCACGCGTTGGGGATGACTTCAGCCGGTGCCGTGTCGGCATGGGGTCTCCAGACGGATGGCCGTTTGGGAAATAACGTGACGACCGCGGCCTATATCTCTACTCCGGTGGCTTCCCGATACACGTCCGCCACGACCATCGGCGATGCCCAGATGGTGGCTGCCGGTCTTTCCCACAGCGTTTTCCTCAAGACGGGAGGAGCGGTTTATAGCTATGGACTCAACACAACCGGTGCGTTAGGCAACAATACAACGACCAGCAGCGGACTTGCGGTTCAGGTCCGGACAAGTGCTTCCGCGTTTTTGACTGGCGGTGTGGCTGTGGCTGCCGGGGACGGCTTCTCGGGTGCGCTCACCAGCAGTGGAGCGGTTTATACTTGGGGGAGCAGGGTATCAGGCCGTTTGGGCGATAGCGCCACGGTAACGGGGAGCCGGCTTGTTGCGGGAGTTGTCAACCGCAGCGATACAGGAGCCGCGCTTGGCGGGATCAACCGCATCGCTTTCGGAACCGCCTTCGGTATGGCCAAAGAACCGTCGGCATTTGAGCAGGCGGGGCAACTCGGCCAGGTGTGGGTTTGGGGTTCAAATGCTGCAGGTCAGCTCGGCCAGGGAAACACGACCGATCTGACACGGGCCCTGCGTGTGAAACTGAGTGCTTCGGTTTATCTCCAAGATGCGTTGGATTTTGCGGGAGCAGAAGCTCACTCGGCGATTGTTCGTTGGAAATCGAGTGACCCCTTGCTCCTGGGGCGGGTCTTGTGTGCCGGTCAGCAACAGTACGGGCGGTTGGGAAACAATGTGACGACCGCCGCCACGATCACCTATCCGGTGCAGGTCGTGAAAAACGGAGGAGTGGCTCTCGATCGGATCACGTCCGTCGCGGCAGGTTCCACCCATACGCTTGCGTTGGATTTGGACGGCAACGTGTGGGCCTGGGGGTACAATGGAAAGGGAGCATTAGGCAACAACAGTACGGCGGATCGGGGTTATGCCGACAAGGTTTCAGGCCCGGGCGGTTCCGGCTATCTCTCGAACATCGTCCGCATCGCGGCGGGGGGAACCGGTTTGTTCAACTACAGCATGGCCGTCTCGGCCAACGGCACCGTTTACACCTGGGGCTACAACGGCAATGGCCAGTTGGGCAACGGGGGCACCACCAACAGCCTGTTACCGGTAGCGGTAGGTGGCAGTTTGGATTTGTTGCTTCCCAATCCTCCGGTTGTCACTCTCGCGACCGCAGTCACTGCCGCATCCTTTCCCGGCGCTGTTACTCTCACTGCCTCACCGACCGATGTCGACAATGACATTTCCAAGGTGGAGTTCTTCTGTCAGGGGAGCCTGGTGGGGCAATTGACCGCGGCTCCGTGGACCATCAACCTGAGCAATCTCACGGAAGGGACCTATCCGGTCTATGCCGTGGTCACAGATTCCACGGGTCTGACCGGATACTCGGCCAACTCAAGTTTCACGATCAATTATGATCCCAATGCAGCGAACCCGGACACCGACGGTGATGGGTTGACCGACTCGACCGAGGCTGCCTTGGGCCTGTCCTCGACGGATGCGGATACGGACGGCGACGGGATTCCCGACGGGATCGATGCCGCGCCCGGGGTGCCCGACACGGTTCCCTTGGCAACTGCCAGTACCATCCTCATCTGGACTCCTGCGGAGTGAATGCCGCCTTTGGATCTACTCTCAATTATTTTCCACTTTCCTCCATGTTCTCTATCAAAAATTCTCTTTTCGGATCAAAACTTCAGTCTGCCTTGGCCGGAGTTTTCGCGTTAGCACTCATTCCGGTTCATTCTGCCGGTGCGGCGGGCTGCGCATGTGGCTCGGGTGAGACTGTTGACCTTGAGTTCAAAGGCTCGGTCAACAAGCTGCACGGCAAGGATGGCGAGGTGTCGATCGCGGTGCTGACCGGGATGACCCGTTCGGAAGATGAAACGGAGCCTGCGGAAGGCGCGATCGGTCCGGCGAATACCAAAGAACTGGGCAAGGCGAAGCTCCCCACGGAGAAAAAACAATCAAATGGAACTTCAGAGCCGGTGGAGACCACAGTGAGTGTCAACGTCAATCCAGGCGGCACTTCTGATGATTGGAACATACAATCTTATTGTGATGGGGGGGAGGTCACCTGTTCCTTTGAGCTTAAAAATGCGTGCGGGTGGGAACTTCAAATCTCTACCCCATCGGCCATCAGCAGCTCAGGCTGGTCGGAGTGGAAAACGGCGACGACAGTCACTCTTCATTACCACATCCCCAATGTGGTTGAACCTCTTGATTTCAAAATCCGCCTTAAAAAGGAAGCAGCCAACGGTAGCAGCGGTGGCAGCGGCGGAAATAACAATAGTGCCGGAGAGGCTGCTTCAAACTCTTCACCAAGTATTTCCGAGGAAACGCAGGACGCTCCGCCTGCGTCTGGTGGTTTACCCCAGGGACTTTCCCCCGCTTATTTCCAATCAACCGTAGCCCTCAAATCCCGCACATCGACGGTTCCCGAGGACGAGGAAACCCGCGCTGGCTCGATCATGTTGAAGGGGGCGATTTCACCGACGATCGCGACGGCCAGCCAACTTGAAGTTTTCCTGGCCTCTGGCCAGGATCCGGCGCAATTCAACATGGTGATGGAGTCCGGCGCGTTCCGTCAGGTAAAAACTCCCGGGCATCTGGCTGACATCCAGCCAGTTTCCGGCGGCGGTGTTGAGATCCGTCAGTATGAGGATGGTCAGTTCAATCCGGTTCCTCCGGGTGGCGCGGGGACTGTTTACACGGTCTATTCCGGCCAGACCGCTCCGAACATCGTGCGTTACACGCCCATCACTGCAGCGGGCGATCATTCCGGAGGAGTTCGGGTGACAACGATTGCCGCCAACGGGGTGACACACATCCGCGATGTGGTTTCCACTTCGGCCGACGGATTGACTTGGAGGGTCATTCAGGATGGCCTTGAGACCCGTGACTTGGTCTCGGTTTTCACCTACGACAGCGGAGTTTGGGAGCGCACCGACCAAGAATCGGTCACCCGGGATGGCAATCTCGTTTCCAAGTCCACCAAGATCTATCGCTATCTGGTGCGCCGCGATGGTTCCCCATCAGTGGTCGTCGAGTCGGTGGAGTATTTGCGGGAAGAGCGCGAGTTGGTGGATACAGTGAGCGGTGAGGAGCTTGTCACCACCCATGTAGCGGATTCGGACTTTCCTGACCGAGACAAGTATGTGATCCGTCCGGACGGGTCCTGGGTCGCATACAATTACTACACGGGTTCGGAAATCGGTGGCTATCTCGAGTGGCGTGGATTGATGAAGGAAACCCTCCGACCGTTCGGCGGTGCCATCACCGATCCGGCCGTTGCCACGGCGGCCAACTCGGAATCCACCATCACCACCTATTACGTTCCCGATGCGTATTTGTCGAGCTACGAAGTGAAGGGCCAGGAGACGAGCCTGCCGACGTCTGGAATAGTCAGGAAATGGGAACGAAGCTACAGCGATGCATCGTCATACTCCTTGTTCTATCTACTTGAATCCGCAGGCTATAGCAGCGATTGGAGTTCGGCGCTGCAGGGAAAGATCCGGGACGATTCCCGCTTGGATTACGCGTCCTCCGGGGAAACGATCAAGTCGTCGTCATTGTCGATCGAAACCCGGGATGATTCCTTCCCGCTTTTGAACGGCAGATCCTTCGCGTCGATTGATGCGGAAGGCAAAGGCACCGTCACTGGTTACGAACAGGGAGGATTTGTGGCTTCTTCCGGGGTATTTACCCCGGATTCGGATCCAGCGAACGCTACCGGTAATTTCATCCGATCCACAACCCTTGCCGTGGCGAATTACACGGAATTGCCCAACCCGCTGGAGGCGACCAAGACGGTCACCATCGAGGATTTGAAAGGCCGCCCCTATCGCAAGGAACTCTGGATTCTCGATGGCAGCAGCGCGTGGTCGCTGGCCACGGTGAGTACCTTCGAGTATCCTACATGGTTCGGAGATGGTAGACCCTCAGAAACCATCGAAAAGCAGGATGGACGGGTGATTTCGGATACGACCTATTCTGGAAACACCGAGATCATAGTGGACGAACAAGGGATCAAAACGACGACCGTCCAGGACCTGCTCGGACGCACGGCTTCGGTTACCCGGGAGGGCTATGGCACACAGCCGGACATCGTTACGTCGTACGCATACAACAGTCTGACCACAACCTCCACAGAGACAGCAGGAAGCCTGTCCCGGACCTCGGTCAGGGTGGTGGATCTTGCAGGAAGAACGACCTCGGAAACCGATCCGTCGAACGCCGTCACGGGCACCACCTATCCTAACGGCGGCCGGGACACTTGGACCAATCTTCCTGGAGGACTGACCCGCAAGGCCATTGGTCGTATTGACGGCCGCACGGATTCCATCATCGGCACCGCGGTTGTCCCGGAGTTTTACACCTATGCGCCAGTGGCAAGCGGGCTGAACGTGGGGAACATGGCCACCACCAAATTCCTGGGCACCTCCACCTCGGCACGTTATATCGTGACGGAGCAAGACTGGGCAGGACGCGAGGTTCGCGAAACTTCGCCCAGCCCCGTTGGAACGGGCGAAGTTTCCACGCAATATACCTACGTTTCCAACACAAAGAGCATGGCGTCGGGCAGTTCACCCTCCGGAACGATTCTTTACACTCGCCCGGACCTTTACTCCTCCACAACACTTGCCGGATATGATGTTGACGGCGGTGGTCTGGCAACAGGTGGCACCGACCGGGTGGCTGAATCGAACCAATCCTATGCAAACGTAAGTGGCTATTGGTGGCAGGTCTCCACTCGGAAAAACTACGATGTGAACGGTTCTTCCGCCTCGGCGATCACCACCGCCTCCAAACGTTGCCTCCACGGGAATCCCGGCGGATTTGCTTCGTGGACCATCAGTTCAGCGTCCGTTACGGGGACCGTAGAGTCGAAAACCAGCATCGACCGCAACAGCAAAACGCTGACTCAAACCGAAATCAGTTCGGCTGCCAGCGTCAATGCCATCTCGGTCAATATCAACGGGCTTCTGGATTCCCAGAAAGGCCACGACAGCACCAATCCGACTCGATGGGTCTACAATGCACTGGGCCAACCGCTCAAACAGGTCAGCCCACGCGGCGAAATCAGCCTCAAGAGCTACAACGCGGACGGGTCGCTGGCCACCACCACCGATCATTCGGGCAAGGTCACCAGTTACCTTTACTACGGGCCTACCAGTGCCTCGGCAGGCAAGCTTCAGCAGATCACCAATCCGCTGTCGAAAACCACCACCTACACTTACTCCGATCTCGGTCAGGTTACGGCGGAAGCGGGAACCGCAACCTATAAGGTTACTTACGAATATGACGCCTACGGCGCGAAGAAGAAAATGTTCACCTGGCGGGACGCCACCACCTCCGATGTGACCGAGTGGGTTTATCAGGATGGAACCGGGCTGCTGCTGTCGAAGAAGGACGCCGCCGCACAGCACACGGACTACACCTATTACGCCACTGGAAAGATGGCCACCAGAACCTGGTCCCGTGGGGTCTCTGCCACCTACTCCTACGGAACCTACGGCGATCTCATCGGTATCAACTATTCCGACAGTACGCCTGACGTGGACCTGACTGCTCTTGATCGTCTTGGCCGCCCAGCCACTATCAAACAGGGTGGAGTGATTGTGGAACAACTGACATATCACGCGGGCATCGGAGCTGTGAATGCGCGCTACAATGCCTTCACCAATCCTCAGTTGCCCGGTTTGGGGATCCGCTACAATGCTCCCGACTCCTCAGGCCGTTCCGTGGGCTTTATGGAAACGTCCGGTTCGAACGCGACGGTGGTTCGCACGGTTGGCTATTCCTATGACGCCTCGGGTCGTTTTGACACCCTCACCGACGGTTCACAGAACCACGTTTACGCCTATCACCCGAATTCCTCATTGATTTCGACCATCAACAGCCGCTCCGGCAGCACATCCTGGTTCAGGGAATCCCGTTATTACGACACCCGCTCGCGTCTCACCGGAATCCGCTCCGACCGGATGAGCGGCACCAGCCTGATGGCGGAAATTTCGGCACACGGCTACGACTATGATGATCTGAGCCGCCGGACGAAAAACACCTTCCAGGACGGCTCGCGCTGGGAATACGGCTACGACGATCTCTCACAGGTCACCTCAGCAGCCCGCAAGAACGCCGCCGGAACCGACATCCCGCAATTGGGAGCCAGCTATTCCTACGATGGCATCGGCAACCGCCTGACGAGCAACTCGCCCGTGCTCGGAAACCATACCTACACGCCGAACAGCCTGAACCAATACGCCAGCATCACCACGTCCACCGACCGCACCGCCGTCGGCCGTGCCCCCGCTGCTTGGACCGTGCAGGTCGCTGGAGTGAATGCCAGCCGTATTGGTGAGATTTACTACCGTGATCTTACCGCCACCAATTCGACCGTTCCGGTCTGGCAGAGTGTCATCACCAAACGCGATACTGGCACGCCAACTACGACCAACAACTTCTGGTATGCCAAGACTCCAACCGTGCCAACTTATGATCTGGACGGAAACTTGACCGACGACGGACGCTGGGTTTACACTTGGGATGCGGAAAACTGCCTGATCCAGATGGAAACCACCACTGCCGCGACGACCGCCGGTCACCCCTATACGAAGCTCAAATTCGTGTATGATTGGCAAGGCCATCGCATCGCCCGCACCGTCTGGCAGGGCGGCACCCAAGCCGCCCCCACCTTCAAATCCAACCGTCGCTGGATCTACGATGGCTGGAACGTGATCGCCGAGTTCTCCGCCACCACGGAAACCACCACCACCGTCACGCGACTCAACACCTTCACTTGGGGCCTCGATCTTTCCGGCACCCTGCAAGGTGCGGGTGGTGTCGGCGGCCTGTTGGTACAAACCACGGTGTCCGGCCCCGTAATCGAACGCACCTCCTACGATGGCAATGGCAACATCGTCGCCTGGACCAAGAGCACGACTAGTGCCCCGACCTCGCGTCGCGAATACGACGCCTTCGGCAACACGCCGGTCAGCGAAGGAGCTGCGCCTTGCAGCTTCGGATTCAGCACGAAGATGCAGGATGTGGAAACGGGACTCTATTACTACGGATATCGCTTCTACGATCCGGCAACGGGAAGATGGTCGTCCAAGGATCCGATTGGGGAAAGCGGCGGCTTTAATCTATATGGATTTGTCAATAATTCAGGAACTGGCGCTGTCGACATGCTGGGGATGGCCTGCATCAAAAACATAGTAGTTTTGTTATCTTCTAATAATGATGGCACACAGCCCGATCTCCATCCAAGGCCAGATCAGCTATATAATCATAAAACAGGCCGAGTGTTTTATGGTACGATGTCGGTCGCATATGAGGATGATACAATTAGGGTTTTCCCTATTCATGATGGAGGTTACAGAACAATTGGCTCGGCAATCGATGGGCCAAGTGAAAGCAATCCCCGTGGTGATGATAGCGTGACTCCGCCGGGGTCGGGATCGGTTTCAACCAAGCAAAACGATTATGGATTGAGAGGTTTCCCAATAGCAATTACGGGGATGACTTGTCGGGGAGGCATTTTAATACATGACTCGGCGGGCAAGATTGGGACGCACGGATGTGTTGGTGTCACATCAGGTTTTCAGTCTTTCGCAAGTGATATGAAAGATACTCGCGTGCAGGGCCAAAAAAGCAAGGTTCCGATTTCCGTGAATTATGACGGGGATCAGCCTGTGGGCGCGTTTGGTCATGGTGTAAGCACGTTATAGTAAAGATAATTATTTTTCATGAAAAAATCATCATTTTTTTTAGCGGGTGCGGTTGTTTTGACTGCTTTAGGAGGGCTGTGTGGTTGCTCGATTCAAACTCAAAATCTCAACTTTAGCGGTAAAGTTGAGGGGCATATTACGGTTGGGCCAGCTTACAATTATATTACATTATCAGGGTCTAATGAGACATTTTTTGTGGATAGTGGAGTCAATAGTAAAATTATTAACGAGTTTCTATCATCTCAGCCAATGAGATCGAGCCCGTTTGTTGGGGATTATGGGAGTTGTCAATCAGTTTATGTGGAAGCATTGGTTTCTGAGGAAAAGATCAATATACCCATGCAGGGCATCTATAGGTTATTGAGAATAGAGAAGGTTATGAAAATTCAGAATCCTTCGCGATCTTTTTTTGAATTGCCTAAACATCCACTACCTAAGCCTATGGCCGAGTAGGGATCCGATCGAGGAATCGGGAGGAATCAACCTTTATGGGTTCGTTAAAAATGATGGGGTAAATGAACGGGGTCAGTTCTCAGACCATAACATTCGATCTCTGGGGTCAGGTAGTTGGGTGTGTCAGGTGTCTCCGGGGGGGGCTGTCCAAAATAACAGACAATCAACACTCCCGCCTTCCTATTTTTTCAATTTAAGATCTGGTTCCCATTCATCGGGACTGATACATCCGCTTCCCAACTAACCATGAAATTACTTTCAATCTTTCTTCTCCTATCCCTCCAGGCCGCGATGGGGGATTGGAAACCCGTCGAAGGAAAAATGCTCACTCCTTGGGGCGCAAAGCTGGATCCGGCTGCCGCATGGGCGGAATACCCGCGTCCCCAGCTTCAGCGCAAGGACTGGACCAATCTCAACGGCCTTTGGAGTTATGCGATTGCAGGAAAGGATTCTTCGAAACCCGAGACTTGGGCTGGGGAGATTCTCATTCCCTTTTGCCCGGAATCTTCCCTATCGGGGGTTGGCAAGCTGATCGAGCCGGACCAATCGCTATGGTATCAACGCAGCCTTTCGGTCAAACCGGTTGCCGGGAAACGCACGTTGTTGCACTTCGAGGCGGTCGATTATGAAACGACTGTCTGGGTGAATGACAAGGAAGTCGGCAGACATGTGGGCGGTAACACACCCTTTACGTTTGATATCACTTCGGCCTTGAGCAGCGGTGACAACAAACTGGTGCTTCGCGTGTTTGACGCGACCGAAGGCTATCAGTTGCATGGCAAGCAATCTCTCAAACCACGGGGGATTTGGTGCAGCCGTGTTTCCGGGATCTGGCAAACCGTCTGGATGGAGCAAGTGCCGGAGCGTTCGATCGAGCGGTTGGATTTCACCTCGAACATCAGCGAAGGAAAGCTCGGGGTAAAAGCCGCATTGGCTGGAAAGGCGGTGGCAGGCGAGCATTTGCGGGTGACCGCCTCGATCAGCGGCAAACAGGTAGGCCGCATCGAGGGAAAGAATGAAAACGTCTCCCTGGTGATTGCGGAACCGCAGCTCTGGACGCCCGAGACGCCGAACCTCTATGATCTCGATGTCGAACTGCTGGATGGCAAAGGGAAGGTGCTGGATACCGTCAAATCCTACTCGGCATTGAGGGAGGTTTCCAAGACCCGGGACGCAATGGGCAACCTGCGCATCACCCTGAATGGAAAACCGATTTTCCTGTTCGGCACGCTCGATCAAGGTTGGTGGCCGGACGGCCTGCTGACTCCTCCCTCCGAGGAGGCGATGCTTTCCGACCTGAAGTTTTTGAAGGACACAGGATTCAACATGGTGCGCAAGCATGTGAAGGTGGAACCGGCCCGTTTCTATTGGGATTGCGACCGCCTGGGCATCGCCGTCTGGCAGGATCAGGTGAGTTGCAGTCTGGGATCCTACAGCGAGGCGGCGGGGATTGCTCCGAAGTGGACGCGAATGCAGCCAAATCCAGTGGACGCAAACTGGCCTCCGGCTGCCCATGATCAATGGGTTCTTGAATACAAACGGATGGTGGACCACCTGCGCAATTCCCCGAGTGTCTTGATCTGGGGCCCTTTCAACGAGGCCTGGGGCCAGCATCAGACGATGGAAATCGGTGCGATGGCGTCCGCCTATGATCCGACCCGGTTGGTGAGCATCGCCTCTGGTGGCAATTTCTGGCCGGTGGGTGACATTGCATCAAACCACAATTATCCCGATCCTTCATTCCCACTCCGCGACGATCGCTTTAAGGATTTTATCAAAGTGGTCGGGGAGATGGGCGGCTACGGTTGGCCGGTGACCGGACACATCGAGGCTCCGGACAAGATCATGGCCTACGGTGCCATGCCGCGCTCCTTGGATGAGTGGAAAATCCGCTATACCCAGTCGGTGGACAAGCTCACCGCCCTCCGCCGCGATGGCGTCTCAGCCGCCGTCTATACCCAGACGACCGACATGTGGAACGAGGTCAACGGCCTGCTGACCTACGACCGTTTACCCAAGGTGGAAAGCTCGTGGCTGAAGCAGGTGAATGACAAATTCATGGCCACTCCGGACGGACCTAAAATCAGGACATCTCCGGCCCGGCCAGTGCAGACAGAGCCAACCTTGGAACCATCTGCTATTCAGAATTGAGAACGTTTTGTCGTTGGTGGCCGGACACAATGCTTTTGACTGAGGCCGACAATACCAGTTTCGATAACCACACATTGAGCCTGTAGGGCTGGAAGCGTCCTAAATTCGTTCTTTTGCCGTCGTCCGGGCGGTATATTGGGCGATGGGACGCCTGCGGATTTCAATCTTGCGAATGGGCGCGGATTCAATCACTGTACAATTGGTGAAATCCGTCGGGTGGTTTGGTTGGGCAGCTCGTCGTCAAATACTACCTCCCCCCGACCCGGTCTATTTAGCTCCCATCCCCCCATGTTGAACTCCATCAAACGACATCTCCGGACTTCCCTCAACACCGCAGGCATCGAGGTCCGCATCGCTTCAAGAATGACGGGCGTTGATCCCCTTCATGACATCAAAAGTCTTCACGGAGGAAAGGAGTTCCACACCGTCATCGACATCGGCGCCAACGTCGGCCAATCCGCGCTGCGTTTTCACAAGGCGTTTCCCGAATCTTCGATTCACTCGTTTGAACCCGTAACGGCCACCTATAAAACCGGGTTGGCTAACACGGCGCATTGTCCGGAAATCAGTTTCCACCACCTCGCCGTGGGCAACACCAGCGAACGGATCGTCTTCTACACCTCGGGCACCAGCCAGATGAACACCATCACGAACACGGAGATTTCTTCGGTCGCCGGTGAGGGCGAGCGCAATGAAGTCGAGGTGGTCCGCATGGACGATTTTTCCGCCGCCCATCAGCTAGGCCATATCGATTTGTTCAAGACCGACACGGAAGGCCTCGATCTGGCTGTGCTGCAAGGAGCCGAGGCGATTCTGGCCGGACGGAAGGCGACATTCGTGTTATGCGAGGTGGGTTTCTGTCGGGCGGACACGACCCACTCCTTCTTTCCGCCGATCGCGGATTATCTCGAGAAGTTTGGGTACCGGCTGGTTGGATTCTATGGGATATCGAATGTGGATCATTTCGGAAAATGGGGCGTTACCTATGCGGACGCCCTGTTCGCCATCCCGGATTGAGCTGCACGCCTCGTGGGCTGTCCTCGTCGCAAAAGAACTTCCATCCCGGCGTCTTTGAGACACCATGGGTTGAAGAATGGCTGTGGGGAAAAAATCTGTCATCGCTTTTGTTTTGGGCGGCGTTGTGCTGGCCGCTGGCTTGAGCGTTTGGCATTTCAGAGGGAACGCGCCGGTCGGAAAGCCGGTTGCTGCGGCGGTGGCGGATCCGAATGCTCCTGTCCTTGCGCCGGAGGACAAGGTGCATGCTGGATACGCCGGTTCCGAGAGCTGTCGGAAGTGCCATGCGGCGGAGTTTGAGAAATGGCATAGGTCCAACCACGGGATGGCGGAACGGAACGTGAGCGCGGAGATGGACAACAAAGCGTTTTCTCCGAAGCAAACGCTCGTCCATGGCAAGGACGCGTCCGAGGTGTTTCTCGACGCGGACGGTCTGGCGAAATTCCTCACGGTGGGCCTCGACAAGCAGCGCCATGCCTATCAGCCGGTGCGGGTGATCGGCAACGACCCGCTGCGTCAGTTTCTCATCCCGGCTCCGGGCGGACGGATGCAGGCTTGCGATGTCAGCTTGGATCCGGCGAAAAACGAGTGGTTCGATGTTTACGGAAACGAGGAGCGCAACCCCGGCGATTGGGGGCATTGGACGGGTCAGGGCATGAACTGGAATGCGATGTGCGCCGCCTGCCACAACACCCGCCTGCGGAAAAATTACGACCCGCGGACGAACAGCTATCACACGTCGATGGCGGAAATGAGCGTAGGCTGCGAGTCGTGTCACGGGCCGATGAAGGACCACGTGGAATGGCAGGCGAAACCTCCTGTTGGAAAAACCACCGACCCGACGGTCAAAAAATTCACGCGGGATCAAATGCTCGAAACCTGCGCCGCCTGCCATGCGCGGCGTGGCGAAATCACCGGCGATCTGATTCCCGGCGAGTCGTTTTATGATCATTTCAGCCTCACCGTCACCGACGAGACGGACACCTATCACCCCGACGGCCAGGTCCGCGATGAGGACTACGAGTTCACCTCGTTCGTCTCCAGCCGGATGCACGCCGCTGGCGTCCGCTGCGTGGATTGCCATGATCCGCACACCGGGAAGCGGCTCGTTCCGGGAAATCAGCTTTGCATGAATTGTCACGCTGGCGGTCGCGGGGATTTTCCAACAGCTCCGGTGATCGATCCGGTTTCACACAGCCATCACGGCACGGATAGCACCGGCAACCAATGCACGTCGTGTCACATGCCGGTCACGAATTACATGCAGATCCATGCGCGGCATGACCACAGCTTCAGCATTCCCGATCCACGGCTGACGAAGGAAATCAACGTGCCCAACGCTTGCAACCGCTGCCACACCGACAAGGACACGGATTGGGCGATCAGCTCTTATCAAGGCTTCTACGGGGAAAAACCGGACCGCCCGTCGCGGACCCGCGCCTTGCTGGTTGCCAGCGCACGTCGCGGGGAACCTGCCGCGCGAGAGGGGCTCATCCGGCTGCTAGGAGGCGCGGAAGTTCCCGCATGGAAGGCCAGCGCCTGCCACCTGCTCGCCCGCTGGGTGAATGATCCGGCGACAGCGGATGCGTTGTTAGCGCGGATTTCCGACTCCAGTCCGCTGGTTCGCGAAGCAGCCGTGCGGACGCTGGGGGACGCCATTCAGGCGAAAAACGAAAAGGTCGCCAGTGCGCTCAAGCCCTTGCTGGATGATCCGATCCGTTCGGTCCGTGTGGCGGCGGCGTGGGCGCTTTGCGAGACGCTCGATCTGGAGTCCCGTGCGGGGCGCGAACTCGTTCACATGCTGGATCTGAACGCGGACCAACCGACCGGCCGCATGCAGCTCAGCCAGTTCGCGCTGCGTCGCGGCGATTCTGCGGCGGCGATCCGGCAGGTGCGCAAGGCGATCGAATGGGATCCGAATTCACCGCCTTTCCATCATGATCTGGCCATCCTCCTCAGCACCACCGGCGATGTCCAAGGCGCGGTGAAAGCGCTGCGTGATGCCACCCGGCTCGATCCACAAAATGCCGAGTATTTTTACAAACTCGCCCTTGCTCTGAACGAAACCGGCGCCACCGGTGAGTCCACCGCAGCTCTGGAAAAAACGGTGCGGTTGGATCCCGGCTACGCCCGTGCCTGGTATAATCTCGGCCTCGCTTACAACGGCGCGAACCAGCCGAAACAAGCCATCGCCGCGCTCCGTCAGGCGGAAACGGCCGATCCGGGCGACGCGGAAATTCCTTACGCCCGGGCGACGATCCACGCCCGGTTAGGCCAGAAGCAGGACGCCATCGCCGCCGCCGCAAGGGCGCTCCAGATCCGGCCGGATTATACCGAGGCGAAGCAACTCATCGGCGCGGTTTCTCGTTAGGCTGTCCGGCGGAACCGTCTCAATGACATTTCATGGACTTGGCCACCAGACATCGCCCTTCCTTGATCCGATGCGGAAATCTCGTATGTAGTCCAACCCTTGAGGGTGTCTTCATTGCGCACCGAAGACACCCTCAAGGGTTGAACTACGAACGGAGAGGCAACATGGAGCGGCGATATCGGATCGCCACTCCTTGACGCACCGCTCGCTGCCAACGGGGATTTGTTTAAACCCAGCGGAGGCTTGAATCTTTGCGCTCCCGACCGAATGCTGCGGTTATGTCCGATACGTTTCCAGAAACTCCGCCCAAGGGAATTGCCTTGTTCGATCTTGATGGGACTTTGATCGCGTGGGACTGCCAGTTGCTTTTCCGGCATTTTGTGGTTCAGCGGGAACCTTGGCGGGTGATTTTCCTGCCGATTTTCCTGATCTTCCTACCTTTCTTCGGCTTGCTGGGAGCGGGTGGGATGAAGCGGATTTTTCTCTGCTATCTATATGGGATGGACCCGGAAACGCTGGCGAAATACTCGCGGGAATTCGGGGCGGCGGTGATGCCGGCGATTTATCCGATCCTGCGGTTGACGTTGGAGCGGCATCGGCGTGACGGGGACCTGCTGATTCTTGCGTCGGCGAGTCCGGAGTTCTACGTCGCGGAAATCGGGCGCGAACTGGGGTTTGACCTCACCCTGGGGACGCCCGTGGAGTTCGTGCATTTTTTCCCGGATCTGGAAAACAACAAGGGCGCGGCAAAGGTGCGGCGGCTCCATCAGGTTTTGCCACAAACGTATTTTGAAAACGGGAAGCTCGTGTGCTGCCACGGCTACACGGACAGCCGCGCGGACTTGCCGATGCTGGAGTTGTGCAGGGAGGTCACGGTGGTGAATCCGTCGCTTTCACTGACGGAACTGGCGGAGGAGGCGAGGTGGGAGGTGTTGCGGCCGATGCGCCCTTGGAAATCGAAAATTGGATTCGCGATGAGATCGCTTGCGCTGCTGTTCGGGATCGGGCGCGATCCGGGCGGGGTTTACGGAGGCAGGAAAGCCCTGGGATGAATGATAGAAGGATTGTAGATTGTGGATCGGAGGATGTTTCGGGAGCCTTCGGTTCTTTTCGCCAAATCTTTGAAATCGGGTCATTCGCGGTTCAATAAATTTGATGATGTGACCCCGGCCTTTGCTGATCGCAAGCTGGCGGCTGCTGAAACTTAAAGCTCCAGGCCGAAAAAATCGCGCATCACTTCCCGATAAACGTCGTGCTTGAAGGGCGGCAGCCAATCGAGCTCGAATTCCTCCGGCGGGATCCAGCGGTAGGCGCGGAATTCGCGCGGCTTCTGGTTCACGTTGATCTCGGGGGCACCGGGATTCAAATGGCAGAGAAAGTAGGTTTGCTCTTGGCCGTGACTGCCGTGTTTCCGGAGCTTTTTCCCCCGTGCGGCTTCCGGATAGAGATAGCGGTAGCCCTCGCGGCGATCGATGACTTCATAGTGTTTCGGTTCCAAGCCCACTTCCTCGCGGACCTCCCGATAGAGCGCCTGCTCCAGCGTTTCGCCCGCATCGACACCGCCCTGCGGAAATTGCCACGCGCCGGGGATGGTCATGCGCTCGCAAATCAGCAGGTTGCCTTCCGAATTCACCACCAGCGCGGCGACATTGGGTCGGTATCTTACCATGCCGAAAGATGGCTTTTCAGATGACGTCTGACAATATTTAACTTTTCCGAATCTTTTGAGGTTTTGGAATAGGGTAAGCCGCCAAGGCGCAAAGGTCGCCAAGGAACGCAAAGTCAGATGGGGTTTTTGGGATGAAGCGAAACGCGGAGGCGGGGAGGCCGCGGAGGGATGCGCAGGGGAAGAGGTGTTCGATGTTCGCTGTTCGAGTGCCCTGCCGAATCTTCATCGCTGGCGCTGGCCAAGCAGCCTTGGTCGTGCCATGGTCCCGTTCATGTTCAAAAAACCTTTGCTCGCGTTGTTTTCCTGCTTCCTCGTTTGCTCGACGCCCGCCTTTTCCCAGACGAATCAGGGAGCGGATCCTGCGACGGGCGAGGCGACCCAGGACACGACCAAAACAGGCGACACCGCAGCGCCCAACCGCTTTTGGCAGGCCTCTCTCGCGGGTGGGCATTACATGGTGGCTCTTGATCGGATCGTCGCGGTCAGCCGCCACAAGTATGTGCTCGATGGGGCGGTGATCGTGGATGAAGTGAACGTGGATACGACCGGGCAGGCTCTCGTCCGGTTTTATTTCATCACTCCGATCACGGGCGCGATCAAATCCAATGTGGTCACCGACATCGCGGAGCAGGGTAAGGATTTGATCGACAAGGCGGCCCAGCGCAGTGGCAGTGATGTGCAGAATATGGTCGTAAAAAAATATCCTGAAACGACTCACGCCAAGATCGTCGAGTATCGGCTGCTTTCCGAAGCGGATCTGACGAGCCTCTACAACAGCGTCCGCACCTCCTGGGAATCCGGCAAGGGGCGGAAATTCGCCACCGCCACGAAGTGATTTTTCTCTAAAAGCCGTGGCCAAGACCCATGCTTGAATTGGCGGGGGATGAGCCCTAGCTTTCCCAACTCCGAAGCGTGTCCGCCGAGGAACCCCAGATTATTTTCCCATGAGTTCGTTCGAAAGCAAAGTGAAGGAAGCCCTCGCCAACCCCCAGAATCAGGGCGAAATCGAGAATGCGGATGCCGTGGGCACGGTCGGCTCGCCCGAGTGTGGTGACATGCTGCGGATGTGGTTGAAATTTACGGAAAAGGACGGAAAACGCGTGATTGATCGCGCGTCATTCCAAGCTTTCGGCTGCCAAACCGCGATCGCCGTGGCCTCGATGGCGACCGAACTCCTGCGCGGAAAAACGGCGGACGAAGCGAAAAATCTCAGTGCCCAGGACCTCACTGGCGACCTCGGCCCGCTGCCACCGATGAAAATCCACTGTGGCCAACTGGTGGAAGGGGCGCTCAGAAACGCCTTGGACAACGATGCCACGCCAGCTCCACCGCAGGAAACGGCAGCCAACACCATGGCCCCCACGCTGGCATCCTCCCTGCATCGCAAGGCGGGAGGCACACTCCGAATCGTGCCGCTGGATTGAGCAAACCACCCGTTGTGAGGTATTTTTTATTTTTCCTGCGACGATAGAGAATCGATTTGTCCGCCGTTTGATCCAAAGCCTCATTCATATCTGTGTTAGAACTTCAAGAAGTCAGCTTTACGATTCGCAAGGACGGCGGGGAAATTCCGCTCGTTGACCGGGTTTCCATCCGCGTTCCGAAAGGTCATTTCATGGCGATCGTCGGTCCCTCGGGATGCGGGAAAACGACGCTGCTGAAGACGATCGCCGGGCTCAACCCCGAGTCAGCCGGAGCACTGCTTTGGGATGCTCGGAATTTATCGAAAGAAGGGGATTTCTCGCCATCGGAAATCGGCTACGTTCCGCAATTTTCCATCGCCTACGATCCGCTGACGGTCGATGAATCCGTGGAAGCGGCGACGCGTCTGCGCGTTCGTTCCGGTAGCACTGCCGAGCTCGACCATCGGATCGACCGGGTGCTTGAGGAAACCGGCCTCAGCCCGATCAGCGACCGCCAGGTGAAGGTGCTTTCCGGCGGGCAGAAACGCCGTCTCGGGCTGGCGATGGAGCTCGTTTCTGATCCGAAAATTTTGCTGTGCGACGAAGTCACTTCCGGCCTCGATCCGCGCTCGGAGCGGGAAATCGTGCGGTTGCTTCACGATCTTTCACGCAAGGACGGCCGGATCGTTCTTTCGGTCACCCACTCGCTGGCGCATCTGGAACTCTACGATTCCATCCTCGTCCTGCACGAAGGCCGGGTCGCGTTTCATGGGCCTCCGGAGCAGCTCACCCACTATTTTTCCGTCAGCGATACCGAAGAGGTTTATCCGCGATTGGCGACCCAAGCGTCCGAAAACTGGCATAACTCCTGGCAAAAACATCGCGATTCCTATCAGCGCATGATGGATAAGAACCGCGCCCTGCTCATCACCAGCGGCGATCTGCACCTGCCGCAGCCCGGGCCTGATGAGGCGGAAGCTCCCACTCCGGAGACATTGCGCTTGCCCGGTTTTTTCAGCCAGTTTGCCACGCTGCTCTCTCGCCGCTGGCGGATCTTTTTCCGGGACCGGGGCCAGGTTTTCCTGCAACTGGCGATCATCCTCTGTTTCCCGATTCTCGTCACGATTTTCAGCGACAAGGCATCCGGAAATATCCGTCGCTATTCGGATACGCATTCGTCCGATTTCGTCGCGGAAATCCAGGAGCAGCAAAGCGTGCGAGCGGATCAGGCCAAGGTGGGCTCGGCGATTTCCGGGATCATCATGTTCCAAGTGGTGTTGCTTTCGCTGATGGGCTCGAACAATTCCGCCCGTGAAATCGCTGGCGAACGGCCGATTTACGAAAAGGAAAAATTTGGGGGACTCCGGCCGTCCGCCTATCTGGCATCGAAGATCGCGTTTCTCGCCTGCCTCGTCATCGCACAATCGCTGTGGATGGCGTTTTTCGTCAATTTCTTCGGCGCATTCCGAGGGGATTTCATGCAGCACGCAGGCTTCCTGCTGCTCATCAATGCCGCGATGACCGCCATCTGCCTCGCCATTTCATCGCTCATGCGGACGGCGGAACAGGCATCGCTGCTTTCGATCTATCTCGTTGGTTTTCAGCTTCCTCTGTCCGGTGCAGTGCTCGCGTTGCCGGAAAATGTCGAGGCGTTCACCCGTCCGTTCATTTCCGCTTACTGGGCGTGGTCCGGCTCGGTGGAATCTCTCCAAACCCAAGTCCACGACGCCGTGAAATCGGTGATCGATACCTGCCTGTCCGCACAAAATTCCTGCCTCTACACCCTTGGCGCGCACATCGCCGTCGCCCTCATCGCCACCTGGGCAGGGGCGCGCAGACCGCAGTGGGACTGAGGCGATTTTCCCTCTCGATTTCACGATTTTCCGCAATTACTCTAAAACCCCTTCACTTTACCCACCATGGCACGTCGCGCTAGCTCACACCTTCACCCCGGGATCATCATTGGTGCGATCGCCGCCATCGTTTTGGCCGTGGTCGCCGGAAAATCCATGCTCGGGAAAAAAACCGCCGGTTTCGGCGATATCGCGACACTCAAAGTCGATGAATTGCTGGAAAACGGCAACAGCCTGCGCGGCAACGAATACGTCGTCGAGGGCCAGATCGACGAGAAACTCCAATGGACCACTAGCCGCGGCCAACTCGTCAGCATCCGAGTGGAAGCGCCCGGCGGAGATGAATTTGTGGGCATCGAGATTCCGCCCGAGTTCAACAAGCTGAACATCGACACCAAGCAGAAATACGCCTTTCGCGTGAAATTCAAGCAAGGCGGCATCCCTGTCGCCACCGGAGTCAACCGCCTCTAACTTTTTCATACTTTTTCATGAAATTCCGCCTTTTGATTCCGCTCTGTCTTGCTGGTCTCGCCCATGGCCAGGTTTACACGCCGCCAGCCGAGGAGACGCCCGCCCCCCAACAAGCCACTCCCACGGATACCGCCGCGCCTCCGGCAAAGGAAAAACCGGCGAAAGGCCCGCTCGGTCAGGAAATTCCATTGCTCGATCCGGCGGCCGAAACGATTTCCGTCGGCGGAGTCACGATTCCGCTGGGCGACAACCGTTTGCTCAAGGCGCGTTTTGAAAAATACCTCAGCCAACCGCCCGAAAGCGATGAAGCCGCAGCCAAGTACCGGGCGACCATCAAAGAGATTCTTGGCACAATTTCCCCGTTCAAAACCGGCGGCCCGGATCTCTATTCCGCCTTCAAGCTGCTGCCCTCCGCCGCCACCTATCCGGGCGATGCGAACCTTTGCGGTTCTCTGGCAGAATCCATTTACATGGCCATGCTTGCGAAGAAGGACATCAATGGTCTGACCAAGCTCAACAAATCCATCGAAGAGGAAAAGGCGTCGATCATCTCCGGCGGTGACTGGGCCGCGCGTCATGAGAAGGACGTCGCGTTGACCGAATCGGAAGGCAAGGACGGGAAGGGTGGTGGTAAAAAGGAGAAAGCCGTGACCCAGTCTCCAGGGATGGGAATCACTTCTCTCAAATACGCGGACACGCTCCGCCGCATCGCGGAAATCGAGGTGTTGAAGAAATCCAACATCGCCCGCACCGAGGCCGAAACCATCCGCACCAAGGCGCAATATCAGGTCAGCATGGTGCAGTGGTTTGTCCAACGCCGCTACGAACACGTGCTGATGGCCGCCCGTTTTTACAATCAGATCTGGAAGGACGGAGATGCCACCCTCCGCATCGACAAGAATTCCGACGTCTCGAAACTTTTCTCTGAATCCGTCGGCGTGAGTCCGACCGTGGCCTCGCTCGATTCACTTTCCAACGAAGCCATCCGCGAAGTTGGAAAATACGTCGAAGCATTCGATCTGATGCTCTCGCGCAACGAGCTGCACTCCGCCTCGCAGCGCCTGATGGAAGCCTACGCGCTCGGCGAATATCTTGGCCCGGTTGCCACGCTTTCCTACGACAAGAAGCAGCGCATCGCCTCCTATGTTCGTGATTTGAATGAACTTTACGGCACGCTCCAGGCCCGGGATTACACGAAGACCAAGGAACTCGCCGATCGCCTGAAAGCTGCTGCCAAGGATTTCCCGTCGTCCAAGGTCGATAGCGCCATCGCCGCTTACACGCTGGCTTCGGATCTCGCCATCGAGGAAGCCAAGGCCCACCTGCTGGCCAAGGAAAGCGACAAGGCTGCGGAAAAAATCAAGGCCGCCACCGAGATCTGGCCGACCAATCCGAAGCTCTCCGAGTTCCGTGCGATGATCACCGGTGCCAGCACGATGGTCACCGCGCGCAATGATTTCGACCGCTTGCTGAGTGAGGGGAATTTCCGGGAAATCGCGAAACGCCAGTATGAGATCGCCCCGACCATCCAAGGCGATGCCAAGCGCGAGGGAGCCTTCAAACAGATCATGACCAATCTCATGAAAATCGAAGCCGCGCTCGGCAAGGCATCGGAATTCAGCAAGGTCGGCCAGAACTACGCCGCTTGGGAACAGCTCGCCGAACTGCGTGAACAATTTCCGGACGATCCGAAACTCGGCCGCGAGCTGGAATTGTTGGCTCCGAAGGTTGCCGATTTCACCCTCGCTCTGGACAAGGCAAAGCAATTTGAAAACCGCACGCCGAAACAATCCGGCTCGGCGCTCTCATGGTATCTCAAAGCGCGCAGCATCTATCCGCAAAGCAACCTCGCGGACGCCGGCACCAAGCGCCTCATCACCGAGATCCTTCCGCCTGACGACGGCAGCGCCGCGACGAAAAAAGGCGAGTGAATCCCGAATCCCAATCTTGTTCGTAGAGAGCAACAGCGGGATCACAGGCTCTTCTTGAGTGCGTTTCCCATTTCATCGCTAGCGGCAGCGTCCTATGGGAAAGCCGAGCTTCGCGCTTGGAAAAGGTTGGGAAACTAGCAAGCTTGATCCATGCATCCCTTCCTCTCTCCTGATTTCCACGTCCGCTGGTCCACGCTGGTTCCTGAAGCGGTCGAGCCGGACATCCGCCATGCGCTCGAGTTGGCCAAGCAAAACATCGAGGCCATTTGCGCTCAGGATCCTGCCGCAGCGACCTACGAATCCACTTTTCTCGCTTTCGAAAAAGCCAGCGAACAACTTAACGACGGTTGGGGTCGGCTCAACCACCTCGACTCGGTGAACGACAACCCTGCCCAGCGCGAGGCGCTCGGCAAGATGCTTCCCGAAGTCACCGATTTCTATTCCTCGCTGGCACTGAATGATCGCCTCTGGACCGTGATCAAGGCGGTGGGCGAGAGCGCGGAGATCGCCACGCTTTCTCCAGTCCAAAAGCGTTTCGTCGAGGAAACCCTGGCTGATTTCCGCAATTCGGGCGCCGATCTCCCTGCCGATCAAAAGGAACGCATCGCCGCCATCGAGGCCGAGCTTTCGAAGATCACCAAGGAATACTCCGAGCACGTCCTCGATTCCACCAACGCTTGGGAACTCATCATCACGGACGAAGCAAAACTCGCGGGTCTGCCGGATTCTGCCAAAGCCGGAGCCGCCGCGAACGCCCGCGCGAAGGGTCATGAAAACGCCTGGCGCTTCACGCTGCAATTCCCCTCGATGTTCCCGATCATGCAGCACCTGCACGACGACGACATCCGCCATCAGGTCTGGGAAGCATCCTCGAAAGTCGGGGCCTGCGGCGAATATGACAACACCGCGCTCGTTTGGCGCATCCTCGAACTCCGCCATGAAAAGGCGGAAATCCTCGGCCACGAACATTTCGCCGATCTGACCTTGCTCCGCCGCATGGCGAAAAGCGGCGGCAGCGCCCTGGGTTTCATCGAAAACCTCCACGCCCGCATCCACCCAGCTTTTCTCGCGGAATATAAACAGCTCGCCCAATACAAGGCCGCGAGATCCGGCCAGCCGGTCAGCGCACTGGAGCCATGGGAAGTCGCTTACTGGGCGGAAAAACAGCGTCAGGAAAACTACGATTTCGACGAAGAGGCACTGCGCCCGTACTTTCCGGTCGATGGCGTGATGGCCGGCATGTTTGAAATCGCCTCGCGCCTTTTCGGCATCACCATCCGCGAACTCGAAACCATCTACATCGAGCCTTCTTCTTCTGACTCTCAACCATCAACCCTCAACTCTCAACTCGTAGAGACTTGGCACCCCGAGTGCAAATTCTACGAAATCCACGACTCGAAAACCGAAGCGCACCTCGGCTCGTTCTACGCCGATTGGCATCCGCGTGAATCGAAACGCGGCGGCGCTTGGATGAATTCCCTCCACACCGGCGCGCTCGGCGAGCCCCACCTCGGCCTGATCATCGGCAACATGAGCCCGCCGATTGACGGAAAGCCCGCGCTCCTGACTCACCGCGAAGTGGAGACGATTTTCCACGAATTCGGCCACCTGCTCCACGGTCTGCTCAGCGAGGTCGCCGTGAAATCGCTGGCCGGTACGAACGTTCCTTGGGATTTCGTCGAGCTGCCCTCGCAGATCATGGAGAATTTCTGTTGGGACCGCCAGTCGCTCGATCTCTTCGCCCGCCATTTCGAGACCGACGAGCCGATTCCGGAAGATCTGTTCACGAAAATGATCGCTGCGAAAAACTACCTCAGCGCTTCCGGATTCATGCGCCAGCTCGCCTTCGCCAAGCTCGATCTGGAACTCCACACTCATCTCTCCGATTTCCTCGGCAAGGACCTCGACGCCGTGGACCGCGAAGTCCTCGCCGATTATCTTGCTCCGTTGAAAACTCCATCACCCTCCATGATGCGCCGCTTCAACCACCTCTTCAGCAGCCCCACCGGTTACGCCGCCGGCTACTATTCCTACAAATGGGCCGAAGTCCTCGACGCCGATGCCTTCACCCGTTTCCAAAAAGAAGGCGTGCTCAACGCCGAAACCGGCGCCGCCTTCCGCGAAAACATCCTCAGCAAAGGAAACTCCGTCCCCCCGGACGAACTCTACCGCCGCTTCATGGGCCGCGATCCCGACCAGGAGCCCCTCCTCATCCGCGCCGGATTGGCCGGAGCAGGCGCGGTTTGAAAAGGGTGACGTGTCGTAAGAATTGAAAAATTGCGACACGTTTTTGCGATATGTCGCTGGCAGCGACAGGTTCTAAAAACGTGTCGCAGAAATCGAAAAACGGCGACACGACCGGACCGGTGAATTTGTTCACACTCCCCGGCGTATTCCACCCCGTCCCAATGGCAGGTAGTCAAGCGGCCGTCTGAAAATGCCCTGAAGGGACAACTCATACCAGCCCGGCACAAAGTGCCGGGTAGCCGGTGGGATTTGTTCCGCGTCCTGAAAGGAACGCTTCATGCGGGGCTGGTGAATCGTCCTGTTGGGGTGAAAGTGTCGCGGAAACAGCCTTAACGACGTACCATCCCATCCGCCCTATTTCGCGGACATCCTCATCGCGGCCCCATGAAGCACGTCGACAATTTTCATCACGTCATCGTAATCCATCGCCACCCGGGCGAAATCGATGAATTTCCTGCGGCTGGCACGATTCAGACCGTCAGGCCATTCATCCGGCGGGGTTTCTCTGACTTTGGATGACGGATTTTTCGCAACGATGCCCACCATCCGCTCCGCATTCGGCGGCAGCGAGTCGTAAACCCACGCGGCGACCAATGGCGGCGCGAGATCTTCCGGCAGCACATCCATCACTCTTCCCAGCGCCTGCCGATCCGGAAGTGCCTTGCTGCCCAGCCAGCGGGAAACGTTGGTCGCGCTGACCCCGGCGCGCCGCGCGAGTTCCTTCTGCGACCACCCGGTGGATTCCAGCACATCCTGGAGGCGTTGGCTGAATCGGATCATGCGGCGGATTATTCAAGTCCGGAGCTGCCCACCGCAACCCGTAAGTCTGCTTGACGCAATCTTGCGATAACAGCAATGTTGCGGCATGAGCGATTCAATGCCGATCCCCCGCTCCAAAGGGAGGATTGCTTCACCGCCGCCACTGCCGTTGACCCCGGGGGAAGCGGAGACTTTGCGCGCCGCTGTGCAACGGATCATCCGCGCTTCGGAAGCATCCGGTCTGACAAGCGAGCAACCTGAAAAGAAAAAATCCTCCCACCGCTGATCGTCCAACCACCCTTCGACCTGATGGAAATCGTTTTGCGGGGCTCCTCCTCCCCACCAACCGCATGAAAGAAGCCGCTGCCCGCATCAAGATCAACAAGCTGCTCGAAAGTGCTGGTTGGCGTTTTTTTGCGGATGCCCACGGCCCGGCGAACATCCAGCTCGAACCCAGCGTCACACTCAAAAAACAGGACGTCGAGGCACTCGGTGAAGACTTCGAAAAAGCGGGGAAGGGCTTCATCGACTTCCTGCTGCTCAACGAAAAAGGCTTTCCGTTCATTGTCCTTGAAGCCAAGGCCGAGTATAAAAGCCCGCTCGTCGGCAAGGAACAGGCGCGGAAATACGCGAAGGCGCAGAACTGCCGCTTCGTCATCCTTTCCAACGGCAACCTTCATTACTTCTGGGATCTCGAACGCGGAAACCCCTACATCATCACCGCGTTCCCTACTCCCGCATCGGTCGCTGGTTACCAGAAAAGCGTGCCTGATCCGAAGCGTCTCATTGCGGAACCTGTCGGTGATGACTACGTCGTGCTCACCCAGCGCCCCGGCTACGCGTCCGAAGCCGCTTGGAAAAATGAAGTCGAACGCCTCAGCTTCATCGAGACAAACAGCCTTCGCTTCCTTCGTTTCTATCAGAGAAACGCCATCGCCGCGATCCAGCAGGCGGTTGCGAAAGGCTCCGACCGTTTCCTCCTGGAAATGGCCACCGGCACCGGCAAAACGCTGACATCCGCCGCCGTCATCCGGTTGTTCCTCCGCACTGGGAATGCGCGCCGCGTGTTGTTTCTCGTGGACCGGTTGGAACTCGAAGATCAGGCGGAGAAGGCTTTCAAGAAGGTCTTAGCGAACGATTACAAGACCGTCATCTACAAGGAAAACCGCGACTCGTGGCGGCATGCCGAGATCGTCGTCACCACCGTCCAATCGCTGCTTTTTAATAACAAATACCGGCGGCTTTTTTCCCCTACCGATTTCGACCTTGTCATCTCGGACGAAGCGCATCGCTCCATTGGGGGAAACGCTCGCGCCGTTTTCGACTACTTCATCGGTTACAAGCTCGGCCTGACCGCCACGCCGTTTGATTACCTGAAAAAATTCGACAAGGACAAACCGACCACCAAGGACCCGCGCGAATTCGAGCGCCGCCTCATGCTCGATACCTACCGCACCTTCGGCTGTGACGATGGCCAGCCCACCTTCCGTTACTCGTTGTTGGACGGCGTGAAGGACGGCTTCCTCATCAATCCCACCGTTGTTGATGCCCGCAGCGAGGTGACCACCCAGCTCCTCTCGGACGAGGGTTTCGTCGTCGAGTTCAAGGACGACAACGGTGATGATCAGAAGGAGACGTTCAAACAGCGCGAGTTTGAGAAGCGCTTCTTCTCTCCGGCCACGAACCAGCTCTTCTGCAAAACTTTCCTCGAAAGCGCCCTGCGCGATCCCGTGAGCGGCGAGATCGGCAAGTCCATCGTTTTCGCCGTCAGCCAGAACCACGCGGGCAAGCTTGCGCAGATTCTCAATGAAATGGCAGACATCATGTTCCCCGGAAAATACCTGTCAGATTTCGCCGTGCAGGTCACTTCGCAGGTGGACGGTGCCCAGCAATACACCACGAATTTTACGAATAACAATCTGCTGGGATCCGCCAACTTCATCCCCACCTACAAGACCAGCAAGGCCCGTGTCTGCGTCACCGTCGGGATGATGACCACCGGCTACGATTGCCCGGACCTGCTCAACCTCGGACTCTTCCGCCCGATCTTTTCGCCCACCGATTTCATCCAGATCAAAGGGCGTGGCACCCGGAAACACGATTTCCGCGTGCAGCTCTTCGACGAGTCGATCAAGGAGAGTGTTGGGAATCCGAAGAAGTCCTCCTTCAAACTTTTCGACTTCTTCGCCAACTGCGAATACTTCGAGAAGGAATTCAAATACGACGAAGTCCGCAAGCTCCCGAAGCTCGGAGCCGGTGATGGCGATATCGGCGGCGGTGGTGGCGGTACCATTGGGACCTACGATCATCTCGGCCACGACATCCTTGCCTCGATGAAGGAAGAAGCAGTCGGCGGCGATGGCATGAAAATCGATCGTATGTTCTACGAAAGATTCGAGGACACCGTGCGCGAGAACGAATTCATTACCGCCAGCGTTGAGGCCGGCCAGTGGGATCGTGTCATCGACTATGTGAACAAGGAGGTCTTCGACAAACCATCCGAATTCTACACCTTGGAGAAACTCCGGAAAGCCGCTGCCGTGGACCGCCGTCTCACGTTGCGCGAAATTCTCGAAAAGATCTTCGGCCTCATTCCGCGTTTCAAATCCAAGGACGAACTGTTGGAAGAAGAATTCTCGAAATTCGTGGCCGACCGGAAACCGGAGGAAGCGAAGATCATTCCCGCATTGAAACAGTTTTTCAAAGCTTACGCCACCGACAGCCAGATCCGCGCCATCATCGACGATCCCAAGCGCCTCACCGCACTTTACACCACGTCGTCCTTCACCATCGCTGATCTGAAGGCCGTTCCGCCCGAATATCGAAAGATCATTCCGGAATACATCAAGGACTATGTTAGCCTCAACCAGTTCGCAGCCTAGCACGTTTTCCGAATTCCTGTTTTCTCCATGCTAGACACCGATACCAAACGCCGCATCGACAACGCCCGTGACATCCTCGTGGGCAAAGTCCCCGATCCCAAGTCCCAGGTTGAGCAGATCACCATCGCCCTCATTTACAAGTTCATGGATGACATGGACGCCGAGGCCGAGGAACTCGGCGGCGAGCGTTCCTTTTTCACCGGCGAATACGCCCGCTACGGCTGGGCCAGGCTGATGGCTTCCTCGCTTGGCGGCCATGAAATGTTAGGTCTTTATGGTGAGGGCATCGCTAAAATGCCCGAGAACCCCGGTATCCCCGCGCTTTTCCGGGATATTTTCAAGAACGCCTACCTCCCGTATCGCGATCCCGAGACGCTCAAGGCGTTTCTCAAGATCATCGACGGATTCAGCTATGACCACAGCGAGCGCCTCGGCGACGCCTTCGAGTATCTGCTCAGCGTCCTCGGCTCGCAGGGCGATGCCGGGCAGTTCCGCACCCCGCGCCACATCATCGACTTCATGGTGGAAATCCTCGCCCCGCAAAAAGGCGAGACCATCCTCGATCCCGCCTGCGGCACCGCCGGATTCCTCATCTCCGCCTACAAGCACATCCGCAAGGCCAACACCGATGCCAAGGGCAACAGCACCCTCACCCCGGATGATCGCACGCAGATGGCGAAAAACTTCCTCGGCTACGACATCTCGCCCGACATGGTCCGGCTTTCGTTGGTGAATCTCTATCTCCACGGCTTCACCGAGCCACACGTTTACGAATACGACACGCTGACTTCACAGGACCGTTGGAACGAATTCGCCGACGTCATCCTCGCCAACCCGCCCTTCATGTCGCCGAAGGGTGGCATCAAGCCCCACAACCGTTTCTCGATCCAAGCCAAGCGCAGCGAGGTCCTCTTCGTGGATTACATGGCGGAGCACCTCAACCCTAACGGTCGAGCCGCCATCATCGTGCCCGAGGGCATCATCTTCCAAAGCCAGACCGCCTACAAGGAGCTGCGGAAGATGCTCGTGGAAAACAGTCTCGTCGCCGTGGTTTCGCTCCCGGCCGGTTGCTTCAATCCCTACAGCGGGGTGAAAACCAGCATCCTCCTCCTCGACAAATCCCTCGCCCGGCAGAGCGACACCGTCGGCTTCTTCAAAGTGGAGAACGACGGCTTCGGCCTCAACGCACAGCGCCGCGCCATCGAAAAAAACGACCTTCCGCACGTTCGGACCGAACTCGCCGCATACCTGCACGCCCTCCGCACCGGCGCGTCCACCGAATCGCTCCTCGCCCTCACGTCCACCGGCCAGATCGTGCCGAAAGCCAAGGTATCCGCGAATGGCGATTACAACCTCAGTGGAGAGCGGTATAGGGAGGGAGTAATTTCAAACACGGCATACCCGCTTGTTCCTGTTGGGAAATTCATGAGAGAGGGCGTGAAGACCGTCGATCCTCGGATCAATCCCGACGAGATATTTGAATTGTGGAGTATTCCAGCGTTTGACGCAGGTAGCCCCGAGGTGCTGCGCGGTGAAGAAATTGGGTCACAGAAGAAAGTAGTCGCCCCAGGCGATGTTCTGTTGTCGCGAATCGTTCCCCACATTCGCCGAGGGTGGGTAGTTAAGGAGAACTCAGAAGCTTGGCGTCAGATCGCTTCAACTGAATGGATTGTCTTTTCGAGCGAAGAAGTATTACCAAACTTTCTCCGATTACTTCTTGTTTCAGACTTCTTCCATGTCTCGTTCATGCAGACGATCACGGGTGTTGGTGGTTCTCTCTCGCGTGCCAATCCAACAGCAGTAGGGGAAATCAATGTCCCCCTGCCGCCGCTGGACGTGCAGAAGGAAATTGTGGCGGTGATCGAAGACTACCAGAAAGTTATCAACGGCGCCCGGGCCGTCCTCGACCACTACCGCCCTTACATCCCCATCCACCCAGACTGGACGGAGGTGGAGATTGGGGCAATCAGCACGATTGTTCGAGGGAGTTCGCCGAGGCCGCAGGGCGACCCAATCTTCTTCGGGGGGCCTGTGCCAAGACTCATGGTCGCCGACATTACCCGCGATGGCATGTATGCGACACCGCAGATCGACTCCCTGACAGAACTCGGAGCCACGAAGAGTCGACCGATGAAAAAAGGTGATGTAATTATCACTGTTAGCGGTAATCCAGGACTTCCGACCATTTTGGCAGTCGACGCGTGCATTCATGACGGATTCGTTGGACTCCGTGAGCTTAGCAAGGATGTGCTAACGCAGTATCTTTACTTCGCACTTTTGGCCCTTCATGCCAGCCATGGTTCTCAATCCGTTGGAGCCGTGTTTAAGAATCTCACAACCGATCAGATCCGCGAGTTCAAGATCGCACTCCCGCCCCTCGCCACGCAGCAAGCGATCGTGTCAGAGATCGAAGCCGAGCAAGCCCTCGTCGCCGCGAACCGGGAACTGATCACCCGCTTCGAGCAAAAGATCCAAGCCACCCTCGCCCGCATCTGGGGAGAAGAGGAATCGTCTAACGAAGCGACAGCCTTGGACTGCGGCAGCTCGCTGCCGCTTTCACCGCCGCAGCTCGCTGCGGCGGATGTGGCCAGCAGGCTGGCCACCCCAAAGCGGCAGCAAGCTGCAGCAGTCCAAGTGGAGACAGTCAGAAACAACCCTGCTCCGGCACCGGAACCCGCCGAACTCCCGCGCCCCACCCGTCCCGACGAGATGGAGAAAAGCGACTTCATGTCCCTGCTGCGCGAAGTTCTAACGGCACACGGTCCCTGCGACCGCGACGCAACCATCAAACACACGGCCACCGCCCTCGGCTACCAGCGCGTTCGCGGCGGCCTCGCGGAAATCCTGAGCAATGCCATCCGCACCGCCGTGAAACGCCAGGTGATTTTCAACGAGCGCGGCCAGTTCAGCACCGGTTGGTCCAGCGTGACGGACTACGAAAAGGATTTCCTCAAAACCCAATTCCTCGCCGCGATCTCCGAACAAGGCCGCGTCTGGACTACCCGAGAGGAGGCCATTCGCGCCTTCGCCCGCTGGCTCGGCTTCCGCCGCACCGGCTCCGTCATCGATGAAACCGCCCGCTCTCTGATCAACGGCCTCCTCCGCGAGAGCAGGCTGGAGAAAGACGGGGATCGTATTCGCAGGGTCTGAGTCCTGCGAAGATGGAAAAACTCCAGGAACCTACGGGCTTGACTCCTGTGGTAGCGTTCTACCACAACAGCGAAAGGAACCCATGTTCAACGAAACCATCAAATCCCTCCGTCTTCAAAAACGCCTCACCTTGCGCGACTTCTGCGAGCAAGTCGGGCTGGATCCCAGCAACTGGAGCAAAGTCGAGCGAGGGGTGAATCCACCACCGGGCGATGTGGCTGTGCTGGAACGGTTGGCAGACTTCTTCGAGCTGAGCGGCGCACGAAAGCTGGAATTCATAGATGCGGCAGCTCTCCAGAGGCGTGAAATCCCGCCGGATGTTGCTGATAATGTCATCCTTCAAAGGGCGCTTCCCGCATTTTTCCGTGCAGCTCGTGGCCATGAACTTACCGAAGATGAGTTGGCAGAACTGGCCGAAGATATTAGGAAACTCCACACCCGCGACGCCGAGTAATGCAACATGTCTGGACAAAAATCGAAGAGTTGCGAGAGCGGTATGAACTGCTGGAAGAGCAACGGACACCGATTGACGTGTTCACGTTTTTTGAAGTCGATCTCGGATTGGATCCCATCCCTTTCGACGACTTTACTGCGAAATACCGGGTGGAAGCGGCAATTACTGCTGATTTTACCGGGCTCTATCTGGATGCCGAGCAATACTCGCTGATGGAGCGGGGGCCGGAGTGGAAGCTGAACCGACTCCGCTTCACCATCGCCCACGAGCTGGCACATTTTTTCCTGCATCGCGATCTCCCGCAGGCTGAAAATTTCAGTTCACTTCCGAACTTCGCCCGATGGACGGCGAACTACGGGGGAAGGAAATACACAGCGGAACAGGAGGCTAACGAATTTGCGGGACGCTTATTGGTTCCTGACATCCGACTTCGAAGCCTGTTTGAAGAGTTCGCACCCGAGGCTGAAAAACTGGTTCCCAACTTCATGCAGAGCGGCCCGTTGAGAGATAAATTTGCCGACAAGGTTGCACCGAGATTCGGGGTGAATGCGCAAGTGATCGCAGTAAGGCTGGATCGTGATGAAATCTGGCCGGCTGCGTGAATCTTTTACCCCGCCAACCGCAGGTCCCGCTGGAAGGGCTTGGCCACTCCGATTTGGATTTCTGAGAAGCGCGGATGCTCGGGGTTGAGAAGATAGTTCCGCTCGCCGGGGGTTACGACGGAGGGGACTGCGAGGACGGCGGTGCGTGTTGAGCGGAGCCAGGTGTCGCCGACGGAGCGTGAGGTGGAGTTGGTTTCGTCGGCGCACCAACCTCTGGGGAGTTTTGTTTCGTCGAGAGTTTCTAGCAAGTCATCGGGAATTTGCAGCGGCGCCCATGAGAACAGGCGGGTGAAGGCTTCGGGGTCCTCCAGATGAACGAGGATTTCCAGTGTTGCCAGGGAGAGTGATGAGGAGGTGTAAACCACGGCCAGTCCCGGAGAATTCCAACGGCCTCCGAACAGCCGCGCGCCTTCGCCGGTGAAGGCGGAGGCGAGGTGTTTGGTTTTACAAAGACGGAACGCGCGGATCATGAGGAAACGCCGTGTTCGATCCGACCTAGCAGCGCCTCGACTTCCCGAGCGCCGACTTCCGTGTCACAGCAGCGTAGCGGCGTGAGTCCGCCGAGCGCGCGCTTCGGCTGGGTCATCCAGCGGCGGGCGGATTCCTTGTCTTCCAAAACATCCAGAGCCTTCTGAACGACGGAACCAACTCGCAGCAAACGCTCGGATTCATCCGGTTTGAAGCGGTCCGTGCGCCTTGCCAGAGTGCGCGTGGGGATGCCGAGAATGTCCGCGAATTCTTCCGTGGAAACTCCGAGATCATCGCGGAGGCTTTCAAAGGCATTGCGCGGCACGCCTTGACGGAGTGCTTCACGAATCTGCGCCAAAGTGCTGCCGACCGCTGCGGATGTTTTCACGCCGAGGTTTTGTAAAACGGAAATCCAGTGATCAAACACCTCAACGACCAACGGCCCGGTGGCTCCATAAACCGCTACGGGGGACTCCACCTTGGCGACGAGCTCGTCCATGGGAGTGATGATGACATCTCCTTTGGGTCTGCGTTTTCGTGTGTATTTGTCTGCCATACGGCGAAAATATTGCGCCATTTGGCGGAATCGGCAAGCGGTTTGTTCATCTGAGAAAGGGCTGTCTTTTCCGCAACTGGGGCGGCAGCGTTCGGGCAGGGTGACGCGACGCATGTTCAAGGATTTCTCATTTTCCGCCGTGGTTGCGGGTTTCGTGGCGGTGTTGGTGGGATTCACGAGTTCGGTGGCGCTGATTTTCCAAGCGGCGCAGAATCTTTCTGCCACGCCGGAGCAGACGGCGTCGTGGTTGTGGGCGCTGGGGATCGGGATGGCGGTGACGAGTCTGGTTTTGTCCTTTTATTATCGGCTGCCGATCCTGATCGCGTGGTCCACGCCGGGGGCGGCGGTGATCGCGAGCGCGGCGGCGGAGGGGCATCTGACGTTGGCGCAGGCGACCGGGGCGTTTTTGGTTTGCGCGTTGATGATCACGCTCGCGGGGTTTTCCGGCGGGTTTGAGAAAATCATGAAACGCCTGCCGCTGCCGCTGGCGTCGGCGTTGTTGGCCGGAGTGCTTTCGAAATTCGCGCTGGATGCCTTCATGGCGACGCCGACGAATCCGGTATTGATCCTGCCGATGTTCGGCGCGTATCTGCTTGGCAGGAATTTCTGGCCGCGCTCGAACGTGCCGGTGATCCTGGCGCTCGGCGTGGCGATCGTGATTTTCCAAGGACGTTTCAATGCCTCTGCGGTGCCGTGGGAATTCACCAAGCCGGTATGGGTGACGCCGGAGTTTTCCTTTCACACGTTGATCGGCGTCGCGCTGCCGCTTTTCATCGTGACGATGGCCTCGCAGAATCTGCCGGGCGTCGCGGTTTTCAAGGCGAACGGCTATCATCCTCCGGTTTCGAAAATCATCGGTTGGTCGGGTGTGGCGAATTTGCTAGTCGCGCCGTTCGGCGGTTTTACGCTGAACCTGGCGGCGATCACGGCGGCGTTCTGCATGAACTCGGAAGCGCATCCGGAACCGGGAAAACGCTATGTTGCGGCGATGTCGGCAGGGTTTTTCTACGGACTGGTCGGGATTTTCGGGGCGACCATTGCGGGGTTGTTTGCTGCGTTTCCGCATGAACTGGTGCTGGCTGTCGCGGGGCTGGCGCTGATCGGGACGATTTCCAGCGGGCTGGCTGCGGCCACGGCGGAGGAACGCTATCGGGAGGCGGCGGTGATCAGTTATTTTGTGGTGCTCTCGGGGATGTCGTTCGGTGGCATCGGTTCCGCGTTCTGGGGAATCGTGGCGGGTTTGCTGGCGTTGCTGGTGCGGAAAATCGCTTCTGGAAAATGAAGCTGTGCCATTGAGGGCCTTGGATTCAGGGGCTGGGGGCTGGCGAAGAAACAGGTTTTCGGAAGCTGAAAGACCACCTGCGTTGCGGAGACACGTCTCATCCGCCCAAGATCGGCTGAAGCCGGGACTACGTACGAATGGCTAGTTTCCCATCTCGGCCATGGCGGCGCGGATGGCGGCTTGGACAGTGGGATCCGCGTAACAAGGGCCTGCGCCGGGGCCGCCGGTGGTATGGGTTTCGAGTAGGACGAGCCCGCCGTTTTTCACGAGGAATGAGGGATTTCCGCTGTCGCCGACGATGAGGTTTCGCTGATAGATCTTGTCGAGGCCGGGGATGAATCCGAAACTAACCGCCGCGCCGGAAACAGCATCGATGCGATGGACGGAAAGGGTGTTCGTCTGATCGGAGACGATGACGGGTTTGCCGACGGTGGCATCCGCGGCATCGGCGAACCGATAGCATTTCACCGCTGGTGGGAGCGGCAGGTTCAGTTTGGCGACGGCGACATCACCGACGCTGAGGATTCTAACTTTCGAGATGTAGCGTTCGTAAGGGTTGCCGTTCCGATCGTGAAACATCACGGGCACGTCGGACGGCCGGGTGAAATGTGCGGCCATCACGACAAAGCTGGGAGCGATGAGCGTCGCGGTCCGTGAGTCGTTCCAGGAAACGCCGGTAAGATCCATGGAATGCGTCCAGTTGTTGCGCCATTTCGATCCTGCTTTTGACTGATAGTATTGGAACAACGTCCCTTTTTCCGCCTTCACGGGGAGGAAACCCAGGCCCGCCTGATCGGGAGTGCCGGTGGCCATGCTCGGGTTTCCGCCGGTACCGCAGGCGCAAAGGAGGGCGGAAATGAAGATGAGGCAAAGGGATTTCATAAGACCAGCGGGAGGCTAGGACTCCGGATTGGTGGTGGCAAGGAGGGTTCTCTTACATAGCCAACCCTTGCCTAGTCGGCGTGATGCCGTTTAGGCTTTCTCCATGGCCGCCGCGACACAGACCCGATTTTTCCAAACAGGAAGCCCCACCGAACCGGTGAGGCTGCGTGATGGGGGGCAACTGCCGGGCATCACATTGGCTTATGAAACGTGGGGCGAGCTGAATTCGGACCGTTCCAACGCGATTTTCCTCTTCCACGCCCTGTCCGGCTCCCATCACGCGGTCGGCACAAATACCGCCATCGAAGGCGTGGGCGAACTCTGGCAGCCGGAGATGCACGAGGGCTGGTGGGAAAACATGATCGGGCCCGGCAAGGCCATCGATACGGACAAATTCTTCGTCGTTTGCGCGAACTATCTGGGCGGCTGTTATGGCAGCACCGGACCGGCTTCCATCAATCCGGCGACTGGAAAACCGTGGGGTGCGTCATTCCCTGCCGTGTCGGCGGCGGACCAAGTGGAGGTTTTCACGCATCTGCTGGATCATTTCGGAATCGACGCGTTGCACGCCGTGGTGGGTCCATCGGTCGGCGGTCTGGTCGCGCTGACGTTTGCCACACGGTTTGCCGCACGGGTCCGTAACGTGATCGTCATTGCTTCCGGCTTCAAAACGACCGTTCTCAATCGGTTGATCCTTTTCGAACAAATCCTCGCGATTGAAAACGATCCGCACTTCAACGGCGGCGATTATTACGATGGCGCGGCGCCGCTCTACGGCCTCGTCCTCGCACGGATGATTTCCCACAAGACCTTTGTCCACCTCGACGCCATCGAAAAACGGGCGCGGCAGGACGTCGTGCAGCCGGACGACGTGCTCGCCTGGTATCGCGTGCGCGACCAGTTCCAGAGCTACATGCTGCATCAGGGGAAGAAATTCGTCCGCCGCTTCGATGCGAACACGTATCTGCGCATCATCGACATGTGGTCGCGCTTCGACGCCACGCACGAAGGGGATGCGGAAAGTCCGGCGGATCTGTTCGAGCGCGCCCGCCTCGCCGGACAGAAGTGGCTGGTCTTCTCAATCGATTCCGACTTCTGTTTCTATCCGGAAGAACAAGCGGAACTGGTGAAACATCTGGAGGAAGCCAAGGTCGATATCATGCACATCATCGTGCATTCGGACAAAGGCCACGACTCGTTCCTACTGGAGCCGGATTTGTATACCCCGCACATTTCCTGGGTGCTTGGGAAATGATCCGGGAAAGCGGGCGATACGGCATGTGTAAGCAACCATCTGTCCTGATGCACTCATGCGGCTACCGCAGCCATGAGGTCTACCCCGCATGAAGCGTTCCTTTCAGGACGCTGAATAACTCCCGCCGGTCACCCGGCACTTTGTGCCGGGCTGGTATGAATCGTCCCGTTAGGACGGAAGAGCGGTGAAAACAGTCTTAACTATCGGTAGTCTGCCTTATCGCGGCTGAAATGCTATTGCTTCTCATCCGGTGCAGCGCTGATTTGGCTGGCTTGATCTTTCAGTGGTCCGTTAGGTAGGGTGTTCCGCCATGCGTCGAATGCCGCCGGATCCTCTCTCAGGAAATTGCGGAAAATTGCTGAGGTCGATTCGGGAGAGAGTGTGCTTGCCGTTTGTGATGCTGCCCATTTCGCGGCGGCAGCGGCATCCGCTCTGGACCAAGTGGCGGCCAATATGCTCGCTGCTGCATCGCGTTCGGCTCCTGCGTTGAGTTTTCCAAGCCAGATGAGACCTGCTTCCGGCGATTGCTGGGCGTAGATGGTGGCCAGTTCCGGCACGGCGGATGCGCGTTCATCGCCCGGTTTCAAATGCTCAAACAACCACTGCGAACTGCCTTCCAGATCCATCGTTGCCCAGTTGGCAAGGGTGTTGGCGAAAAGTGTGGGATCGTGATTGGATTGGCTGAGTGCGAGGCTGGTTGTTGCCGCGCTTTGGGGGTCACTTTTCGCCCATCCGGCGAGGGCCGCTCGTTGCACCACTGAGGTGAGTTCGCCAAGTCCGGGATTGGCCTTGATGTATTGCAGCGCGGCTTCGGGCTCGTTGGATGCCCAGGAAAAGAAGATGTTCTCCACGGCGGCATTCCGTTGGGGAGAGGCGGGAAGTGTGAGGAACCAAGTTGCCGCTCCCAGTCCGTCCTGCTCCGCCCAATTTTCAGCGATGGAGATCAAACTGTTATTCAGATCGTTGCCGGTCAGGTTTTTGCTCGCCCAAGCGGCGGCTCCCTTTGGATCGATCTCCGCATACTGGGCCAGTGCGATTCGAATCAATTCGTCACGGCGTTCGCTCGGCTGTTGGCTGAGCAGCCAGGCCATGGCGTCTTCAGGATTTTTCGCCACCCAATCTTCAAGGTTCTGCGTTGCCAACTTCAAGCGGGCCAGCGGGCTTTTTTCCGCTTCCAGTTTCACACGCAACTCCTTGGGATCGATCAGTGATGTGGAAACTCGTCGGGCGGGGGAGTCCGTCTTGTCCGTTCTGAAAACGCTGGCATCCGTCCCGCTGTTGGAGGATTTGCCGCTGGATTGGCTTTTACCGATGAAATATCCACTGATGCCGAAGACGACGGCAATGACCAATGTTGTGATGCTTTGTGTGTGTGGCTTCATGGAAGGCGGACGGTGCTAACGAAAAATGCCGGGAACAGAAATTCCGTTTCCCGGCATGTGGTGTTATCAAGATTTCGAAATCAAAGAAGCGTCTTGGTGCTGAAGGTCAGCACGTCCTTCCACTTCCAGCCATTGCTGGTGTATTCAAACAGATCGAGTTCCGGAAAGCGGCGCACGTTCAAGGAAATGGCCTTGTGGGAGACGGTGACGTTGGAGAAATGGAATCCTCCTTTGAGTGTATCGAGCCCTTCGGTCATCAGGACGATGCCAGTGGTGGCTCCGTAATATCGCATCGCCCACAGTTCAAAGCTCATGCTGCCGGAGCGGGTGCTGGAATGGTTGGTAATCGCTTTGATACCGATCGTGGCGGTATGATAGTAGTCAGCGCCGAGGTTGGTGTATCGTCCGGACTGAAGTCTGCCGCCCGGATAATAGGCTTCCGAGCCTGGGATCGTGCAGTAACCGGTGCCATCGAGAGTGAGCTTGGCGGCATGCGCTTCCGGAATCGCTGCAGCCGCTGCGAAGAGGGCGAATGCCGAAGTGGTGAGTTTGTGGATAGTGGATTTCATGAGAGTCTGTTGTTTTAAAAACCAGTTTTGGCAGTGTAGCCCGTTCGACGGAGCCTGCATCCGATTATTCAGGGAAATTTCCGTGGAAACTCAATACTGGCGGTTGGCGGGACTCAATCCCAGGGAATCGAGTTCCGCGTAAATTTTCCGCAGCCAGACCTTCACCCGTTGTCGGTCGAGCAGGCCAAGGAGCTGGTCGCCGTTTTCCGAGGCGTGGATCGCTGCCCAGAAGCTGGAATTCGAGTGATCCACCTGGCGCATCGAGCCTTCGTGGAGTTTCGAGAGCTCGATGATTTTCGCCCCGAGCTCCATTGCGCGGATTTTCTGGGACGAGGCGTGGAAGGCGTCGAATCGGGCACCGCGCCCGTGATTGAGGACGATGACGTAGCGTGTCTCGGTTTTGAAATCATCCAGCAGCCGGCCTAACATTTCAAGCGAGTCGCGGCCGTCATCGAGGATGTGCCAGCAGTTCACCATCACCCCGGCCTCGCGGAAGAGCTCGAGCACTCCCGTGTCGTCCATCCAGCCGCGCAGCGAGGTGCTGCTCTGTGCTGCGAGATCTACCAGGACCTGCACGCCTTCGCCCTGGAGCGCCGCTTCCGCCAAGCGGTCCAAGCTTTGGAAATCCTCAAGGCCTACATGCTCGGCGTAATTTTGATAGAACCGCATGAACGAGCCATGCGACCGATCCGAGTCGAATCCCTGGAACGGTATTTTCCGGTCGATGCAATATTGGGCAAACACCCGGGACATCACCGACTTGCCCACTCCGCCTTTTTCTCCGCCGATCAAATGCACTTGGTTCATCTGCGGCGGAGGTAGCAGTTTCCCTACCAGTGGCAAGGCGCGATAAATCTTCTCAATAATCCGCCACGGGACTGCTGGCCTGATGTGTCTCGATCTCAGGGACTTCCGTGGCGAGCTTGGCCAGCGCGTCACAGGTTTCCTGCCATTTTTTCTCCGACCAGACGAGCGGGTGATGTAGTTTCCTGCGAAATCTTTCCACCCGGTTGCGTGCTTCCTCGGTCATCCATTGGGGAAGTTTGGCAATCTCGGTGGCAGCGATTTCCGCCGTGTCCGTGCGGTGACAGATGAGTGCGAGATCATTTCCTGCCTCGATGGCGAGTTTCACATCCTGCCCGCGGCCGTAGCGGTTGGTGATCGCTCCCATGTCGAGATCGTCCGTGAGGACGAGATGCCGGTCGAAGCCGAGTTGGTCGCGGAGAAAGCGGCGGATGATCCGCGGCGAGAGCGAGGCCGGGAAATCCGGATCGATGTTAGGAAACTCGACATGCGCGAGCATGATGGCATCGAGCTCCGGCATCAGCGCGGTGTAGGGGATCACATCTTCGCGAAGCAATTCCTCGAGCGTGGCGAGCGACGACGGAAGATCATGATGCGGGTCCGATTGGGCGCGGCCACAGGCTGGGAAATGTTTGGCGCAACTGGCCACCGAGCGTTTCCGCATCCAGCGGTTCCAATGGCCGGCGTAGTCGATCACACGCTGCGGATTGCGGCCCCAGCAACGGCCGCGCAGGGCGTTTTGGGTTTCCGGAAAATGATCGAGATCGAGCACGGGAGCGAAATTCAGATTGAAACCCAGCATCCGGATCAAGTCTGCGGTCAGGGCTCCGGCATCCGCGATGAGCCCCATGTTTCCCAATGCGGCGAGCGCCGGGGCGGAAGGCGCCGCCCGGGCGATTTCCTTGGTCCGGGTGACCCTGCCGCCCTCCTGATCGATCGCAATGATCGGTATTTCCGATGATAAATCGCGGAGATCGTCGGTGAGTTTCCGGGTTTGTGTGGCGGTGACAATGTTTCGGGAGAAAAGAATATAGCCCGCTGGTTGCAGCTTGCGAAAAAGCGCCGCTTCTTCCGGGGTGAGTTCCGGTCCTGCGATTCCGAGCACGAGTAGTGAGCCATCCATCATCGGCGCAACGTCAACAAATCCGCATTCCGATGTCGATCTTTGGGATCAAATGGCGCGTTTGAAATGACGGATGGAACATGGAGCGTATTTTGCAAACGTTGGGAAGGTGCAGCCCTTCCTCGATAAAAACTACGTCGCTTCTAGGCCGATTCGGAAAAACGGACTCCCGCCACGACCGAGGAGCTTTCCAAATCCGCCTATGGACGGATTTGGCCGGGTCGGTTCAGTTTATGGTTTCAGGCCAAGAAGACCTATTCTGCGGTTAGTGCGATGTTTCTGCGTTCCAGTTCCTTGAGAAATATTCCCAAGCTCGGATTCAAGCGCCCCTTGGCAAGTAGCGCTTTGCGCTTGGAGTATTCCTTTGAAACTGCCTGATAACGTTCCGGGTCTTTATTCAGGGGCACTTGACTGGCCTTGACCAGCGCACGATCTACGGCATTCATACAGCCCACGCACTTCGCTGCTTTGGCGATGTCCCAGAGAGGTAGAAGCCAACACTCGATTTCGCGGACACAGATCGCGAATATGATCTTGTCTCCGTAGAATGCCACGTCTTCCGGACCGATGATTTCCTGAAGCTTTTCGGCTACCTTGGCAACCAGCGCGTGCGGCTCCAGTAGCTTACCGTTCTCTTGTTGGTTGACACCGAAGTTAGTGTGCTCGGATTGATCGGTATCGATCTGCACAATGAGAAAGTCCGCATGTTCGAGCGCATCTCGGTGCTTTTTCTCCCTGAGGTATTTGAGCACGTTCTCCCAATTACCGAATTCCTGCCAGGCCGACTCACCTTCAGCGGTAGGATCTGGCTGATAGGGTTTGAGAAATGGTTCCGTGTCCTTCTGATCCTGAAACCATCCCAGAAGGATATTTTTCAGGACGGCATGATCGGTGACCCCTTCGGAAACGATGGCGAATTCGTTCATGGATGGCTTTAGAAATGATCTGGAAGTCCACCTAGAAGACCGGACATGAACGCGGTGGAAAGCTTGACCGGCGGCCCATCGGGTCTTGGTCGTGGAGCTTTTACGCGGTTGACGATGGTATGTCCTTCGTTGTTCCGGCGCACGACATAGAGCCGTTGCTTGTCGTCGTGGAGGTTGAGTCCATCGAGAATCGCCGGATTGTGCGTCGTGCAGATCACTTGTTTGCCGGTCTTTTCCGCGAGTACCGCAAGCTGGCGCATGAGTTCCGCGCAGAGCTTTGGATTGAGCGAAGTGTCGATGTTGTCGATAGCGAAAAATTGAGGGGTCGCCTTGCTGAGGAATAGGGTGAAATAGAACAGTAGGTAGAGGAATCCTTCGTTGGCGCTTCGCTGGTCGAAGAGTTTGCCGTCTGCCGGCAACCAGCGGTCCTGAATCAGCAGCCGACCTTTAATCTCATCCGCATCGGACGGGAATCTAAGATCCGCAAACCAGCCCAACAGGTTTAGATGGGATTTCAACTCGTTGGTGAATCGTCCATTTTCTTTTTCCGACGTGGTTTGCAGCAGTTTTAGCAATCCTTCGCCCTTGTTCCCTAACGGCTTGATGGCCCCTTCTTCCTCGAAGCGCCGCATGGCGGAGTTCTCAGGAGCATAAATCATGAAGTCTCGGAATGCCCAATGTGCGGCCTGTTTTCTCTTCGTTTCCGCAGCGCGGACTTGAGCTAAAAATCGAACAGAGGCGTCTTCGTTCCCTTCAGCCAGCAGTTTGAACAACTCGGATTGTTTTACCGTCTCCAAAAAATCGGGATCGCGGAGAATTTCATCCATTTCGGCGGGCTTTACCAAATGTTGTGTAAGCCATCGTTCGCTCCCGTTTCCATTCTGCCTGGTGATACCGAGAGCCAGCGAGTCTCCCTCGTTCCCGCCATCGATCCGTATCAGAATTGGCTTCGCTTGCCTTTGTTCCGGCGACGCTGCCACCTCATGAAACCCTGCAGTCATCCATTCTCTGTCAGTGACTCTGATACCCCGGTTGAAGAGGAACTCATCGTCCAGTTTATCCGCCGAGGCGGCGGCGGCGAAGCCAATAGCCTCTAGGATGTTCGATTTTCCGCTACCGTTCTCGCCGATGAGCACGGTGACACTGCCGGGCTTGAGCGACAGCTTTGCGATCGATTTGAAGTTCTCAATCTGGATCTCGGAAATCATAAGTGTTGCGCTGGGGCGACCTTAGCGGGGATGGAGGGGAATGCGACAAGGGATTTTGGGCTGAAAATCAGCGGGCTTCGGGATTAAGCCTCGCTGGATGATCCCGGCCTCTCGGAGGAATGCGTCAGCTACGGATAAGCCCCAGCTTCGGATAGTTCGCGCCGAGGATGGGTTTCATGGAGGGGGCTTTGAGCCAGTCGCTGAGCAGGGTGCCATAGACGCTGCGGAAATCGACGGTGTGCTTGATGTCGCCTTCGGATAGGTCGGTGAGGCTGGGGTGGGTGCTGTGGAGGCCGCCCTTGACGGGTGTTCCTGCGACGAAGAGGCAGGAGGCTTTGCCGTGGTCGGTGCCGGCGCTGGCGTTTTCGGAGACGCGGCGGCCGAACTCGGAGAAGGTCATGAGCACGACGCGCTTGTCATTTCCCTGCTCCTTGAGATCGGCGAAGAAGGATTTCAGCGCGCTGTCCATCTGGGCTAGCAGGCGGTCGTGGGAATTGACCTGCTGGTTGTGGGTATCGAAACCGCCGTGGCTGACGTAGTAAACCCGGGTTGGCATGCCTCCGGCGACCATGCGGGCGACGAGGTTCAGATTCCGGGCGAGAGGGGTTCCGTCGTAGCGGATGGTGGTTTTGTGTTTGGCGGCGAGTTCGAGGATTTTTTTCGAACTCATCTGGGCATCGAGGGCGACGCGTTCGAGGAACGCGAGATTACCCTCGCCGGTGATGCCACCGACTTTTCCGCCGGCGGGCATGGCGATGGAGCCGCCGTCGTTTGGCTCGTCATGATCGTCGTCGTCCGGTCGGTTGAGGTTGGCGAAGAATTCCTCTGCCTGGTCCTTTTCCCCGCCGCCGTAGATCCAGCGGTAGAGCTCGGGGGAGCTGAGGCAAACTCCGGGGTTTTTCTCCGCGCCGAAGCTTTCGGGTTGGGTCTTGTTGAAGCTGATGCCGACGGTGGGATCCGCTCCCGGGCAGGCGTTGTCGAAATAACGGCCGAGCCAGCCGGTGGACGAGTGATTGGTAGTGTCCGCGGTTTCCCAAATGGAAGTGGAGACGAAGTGCGAGCGGTTGGGATTCGGGTAGCCCACGCCTTGGACGATGCCGAGATTGCCTTCCTTGAAGAGGGAGGCGAGGAAAGGCATGGAGCCGTTCAGGCCGACGTGGTCGCTGAGTTTGATGATTTCCTTTTCCTTTTTCCCAAGCTTCGGGCGGGCGATGTGATAGGCGTCATCGGCGTAAGGGACGAGCGTGTTCAGCCCGTCATTTCCGCCAGCGAGCTGGAGGACCACGAGGATGGTGCCGTCCTTGCCGGTGGTCGGCTGGATGGCGAGATCGCGTGCGCCTTCGTGAAGCTGGCCGAAGGTGCGCTCGATGAACATCGGCACGGTCCAGGCGGCGGATACGCCGAGGACGGTGGAGCGGAGGAAATCACGGCGTGTTTTCATGGGAAGGGATGGTGGATTGGATCAACAGAGCTGATAGTAGGGCGTGCTGAGCATGAGGTGGCAGAGTTCGCCGACCTCCTTGTTGGTGAAGATGACGCCTTTTTTGTCTTGGGCGTATGCGATGAACGAGGTCCGGGCTTTTTCGGGAACCGGATCTTGGAAGAAGCGGAAAATGAGCGAATCGACGAGGTCGGCGGGATTGTCGCGCAGCGGGCGTGGGACGAATTTTTCGTAATCTGGGCCTTTCCACGCGATGCTCATGTTCTTTGCTGCGGCAGCCATGCGTTTGGTTTTCGCGCCTTCCTTCGCTATCGATTTCCCGGCATCGCCCGCGCCTTTGGTGAGGAATCCGGCGAGGTTGTAGCGGGTGAGCAGGGTGTTGGTATTGATCCACGCCTGGCCCCAGTCCCAGCCCGCGACGTTCGGCGGCATGAAAAGGACCTGACCGAGCTGCTGTTCGGCGACGATGGGAAATCCGACGGGTGGATTGGAAATTTCCAGCTGCTTGAGAAGCCCGACGAGATATTGCACTGGGCATTTGATCTGCGAGCGCATGGCGGACTCGGAGTAGAATTCCTTTGATAGGAAAATCTCGCGCAGCAGGGGACCAATTTTGAAATCCGCTTTTTGAAAGCCCTCGGCGAGCGCGTTGATGGCGGACTCGGAGGGTTTTTCATAAACGAAGAATTCCCAGAGCTTCCGTGTCATGAAACGAGCGGGCTCCTTTTTGCCGAAGATCAGATTGATGACATCGGGGCCGGCGAAAGGACCTGTTTTCCCGAAGATGGTTTTGTCGGTTTCGTCCCACTGGCGCTTGTTATGGATGACTTTGCCGGTTGCGCGGTTGAGCCGGTATCCGGTGAAGGCGCGGGCGGCTTCGTGGATGTCCTGCTCGGTGTAGTTGCCCTCGCCGAGGGTGAAAAGTTCCATGACCTCGCGGGCGAAGTTCTCGTTCGGCTGGCCTTTTTTTGAGCTTTCCGTGTCGAGATAGACCAACATGGCGGGGTCCATCAGAATGGACTGGGTGAGGTCCTTGAAACTGCCGAATGCCTGGTGGCGGAAGAGTTCGTTCTGTTGGATGAGCAGGACCGGCTGCTTCACTTTTTGGAAGGAAGTGGCAAAATGGTCGTGCCAAAAAAGCGTCATCTTTTCACGCAGCGGAGCCTGGGTTTTCAGCATCCGTCGGAACCACCAGCCTTGGGCTTCGAGCATGCGTTGGCGGGTGATTTTTTGAAATTCCTTCTGAACTTCGCGGATTTTCAGGGCCGCCTGTTCCGGCGGAAGCTCCTTTTTGGCCGACTGCGCGGCCTGGCGTTGCCCGATGCGTTCCTTCCTATCGGCGAGTGCCTGCTCATCGCTGGTCCAGGCCGGCAGCGGGAAGGCATTGAGCGGCTCGGTGGGGGCGAGTAGGGAATCGACCGCTTTTTCCCGACCGAGAGCATGGAAATTCCTGATATCGTCGGGATCTCCGCCGAAGCCCGCCCGGTTGAGCAGGTGCGCGGCTTCAAAAATGGTCCATGTGGGGTCGGCTTTCGGGAGCATGACGGTGGGTGTAGCTACCCAAGAAACTCCGTGAAGCGGTCGAAGTTTCGTCGGGGGGAGGAATTTCCCTGCATGACTATATCAGAAATCATGATAACAAGAGAGGTGTGAAGCCGAACACAGACCGCCGCGCAGTTTCGCAAACCGCCATCGCCCGGGAGGCCGGAGTGGCGCGCACCACCGTCTCTCTCGCCCTTCGCGGCGGGGAAGGTCTCAATCCTGAGACCATTCAGCGGGTGATGGATGCTGCCGAACTCCTCGGCTACCGGCCGAACAATCTCGTTCACGCCATCCGCTCCGGGCGCACCCGGATGGTGGGCGTGATGGTTCCGCCGGATGATTCCTTCTGGGCCGATGTGCTTCACGGAATTCACGATGGGCTCATCGCCTGCGATTATGTGCCGCTGACCCTGTGGTCCGAGCACCGCAAGCCGCACCCGGATGAGAAATCGGAACTCCGCCAGATCCAGCGGCTGATCGATTGGCGCGTCGATGGCGCGATCCTCTGGCCGTGGTTCGCCAGCCTTTACCGCACGCAGATTTCCGAGTTGAAAAAGCGCGATCTGCCGCTCGTCACGATCAACTCGATGCTGCCCGCTTCCTTTCACGCGGATGCCGTCCTGTCAGATGAGTCCGTCGGAGCCGCAGCCATCGCCGGGCATTTGATCGCGCTGGGGCACCGGGAAATCCTTCATTTTGCCGGTCCGTCCTCTGAATCCTGGTCCCGCGACCGACGGGACTGCTTTGCGGAGGAAATTCGTAAA
>JBDSZP010000170.1:0-7331 GCA_039925065.1 Luteolibacter sp. | reverse complement strand
CACCGCTTGCTATGTCCAGCATAACCTCGGAGCCAATCAAGCGGTCGCGTTTGATATTTCCGCCGCCTGCTCGGGATTTCTCTACGCCATGAAAATCTCCAAGCGCCTGATTGCCGACGGTGCTTTCCAGAATGCCCTGATCATCGGCGCGGAAAAACTTTCCGCCGTGACCAACTGGGAGGATCGTACCACCTGCGTGCTCTTTGGCGACGGCGCGGGTGCTGCCGTGCTGCGCCGCGCCGAGCCCCACGAAGGCTCTATCCTTGCCTCCGAGATGGGCACCGATGGAAATCTAACTCATTTACTCAACATTCCCGGCGGCGGTACCGCGCGTCCCATCACCGCTGAAAACGTCAACGACCATCTCTTCACGCTCACCATGATGGGCAAGGAGGTCTTCAAACATGCCGTCAACCGGATGAAGGATGCCGCCGAAAAAGTCATCGAGCGTGCTGGCTTGAAAGCGGAGGACATCGCCTGCGTCATCCCGCACCAGGCGAATTTGCGAATTATCGACGCCATCGCCGACCGCCTCGCCGTGCCTAACGAACGGGTTTTCGTGAACCTCGACAAATACGGCAACACCTCCGCCGCGGCGGTGGCCATCGCCCTCGACGAAGCCAACCGCAGCGGTGCCTTCAAACGCGGCGAACACATCGTGCTGGTGGTTTTCGGTGCCGGTCTGACATGGGCTGCGGCGGCCATTCGGTGGTGACTTCGCTCCTCCCCGCTTGGCCTTTTGAGAGTTGACGGCAATCCCAAAATTCGTAGGATTTTTTATCGTCAGCGACCGTAGTGCTTGTGCCTCAGGAGCTTCAAAATATGAAACGAATGAACCAAAACCCGGTGCTTTGACGGATTCCCAGTATGTTGATCTCTCCACCCCTGCCTAATTTCCGGTTGGACGCCAACGCAGACCACGTGCTGTCCGTGAGCCATCACGCAGCGGATAAAAGCGAATTTCGAGGTGCGGAAAAACCCCCAGTCAGCAAGCGAAAGGTTCTCATTGTCCAAGGTGACTGGGAAGCGGGAATGTCGCGGTTGGCCTTGGATTTGAAAGATGCGGGCCACGAAGTGGGGAAGGTGTTTTTTTGTGCGCCAGACGTGATTTATAAATTCCGCGGGATCCGCACCCACCTGTTCCGCCAGCCACTTGAGGACTTCGAAAGCTGGCTGCGCGAATTGATCGACCGCGACGGCTACGACACGTTTTTCCTCTACAATCACTACCGACCCTACAATCAGATCGCTTGGAAAATGGCTGCGGAACTCGAGCTCGGATGTTATGTGTTCGAATTGGGATTGATCCGGCCTAACTGTGTGACCGTATTCAGCAGGAAGTCCGTTCCATTGCCCACTCTGGCGAAAGATTGGGATAAACTTCTGGCTGGCGGCCAGCCGCCGAAGCCGGTGGAGACTCCACCGGAGTTATGCCAAGTTAGCACGCCGGCCAAGCTGGTGGTGTTTTGCACCAATTTTTTCCTCAGCAGGGTCACCTCGCCGCTGTTTCCCAACTTCGTGGACCAGCGGGAGATGAAGTTATGGAGTCACTTCAAACATGGAGTGATCCATCTCTGGCGTTTCATTGAGCGCAGCAGGGACTGCGAATTTGACCCGCTGTTTGCCGGGGAAATGTCCGGGACTTACTATGCCGTGCCATTGCAAGTCCACAGTGATACGCAAATCACCATGTGCTCGGACTTCACGTCCATCGAGCAATTCATCAAACGGGTGGTGAATTCGTTTGAAAAGCATGCTCCGGCCGAGACCAAACTGGTATTCAAGGTCCATCCGATGGATCGTGGTTACAAGGATTACATGGACCTGATCACGGGTTTGGATCACCGGCTCGGCGGAGGACGGATTTTCTATGTGGATCGCGTTCACCTGCCCACGCTGCTCGCCAATGCACTCGGAGTGGTCAACATCAATAGTTCGGTGGGGATCTCCGGACTGATTCATCATGTCCCGGTCATCACCTTGGGAACGGCGGTGTACAATCTCGTCGGACTCACCTATCAGGGGGGGCTCGATTCGTTCTGGAGCCACTCTGAAAAGCCCAAGGGGCAACGGGTGAAAAACTTTTTCAATCTGTTATTGGAAACCAGCCAAGGCCGGGGAACCCTTTCCCAGCGCTGTTTTGATGTTCCCGGCCGTTGCAAGATCCAGTGGCCGGCGCCATTCCAAGAGACGTTCTTCGCGAATGCCAAGGGCACTCCGGATGATGGAGGTTCGGAAGAACCGGTGTTGGATGGATCCCAGGATAGTCCATAGGAACAACACCATCCGGGGACTGAGGAGCGCACCAAACAATCCTTGGCAAGGCGGACTCAATCCATATGGTCCGTTGAAGAATTCGCCATCATGAAGCGCGTCAATTTCCATTCCCGCTGGCCGCATTTTGGAAAATCACTGACGGTGCAGGCATTTTGCCGGCGACCATGAACCAGAAAACGAAAACTCACCGATTTGAACCAAATGCCGAAAGTAATGAAACCGATTGTCATATCGTCGCAACGCAGCGGGTTGAATTTTTTGCGCGTCTGCATTGAATCGCTCACGGGCCAAAGGACTCCCGGCAAACCGCTGCTGGTGGAAGAATCGCCTGACAAGCAGACAGTGTTCATACGGACCCACGACGCTGCTAACATTTCTGGAAAGAGTGAAGGGTCATGGAAGGAAGTGGAGCCTGACTTTGCCCGCAAGCGGAAGATCGTTATATTGATCAGGAATCCCTTCGAGATCTTCGCGCGGGAACTCAAGATAGCCGATAAAGCCGCAGCGTGGTTCAAACTGGAACTTTACGTATCGAATCTGAATCGTTTCTGCTCGCTTGAGGATTGCACGAAGCGTTTTTTTTACTACGAGGATTTCGCAGTGGATCCCAAGCATATGACCGATTTGATCCGTTTCATGGAAATCAAGACAGCGGATGGGCAGCAAGTGGATTTGAAAACCGTGGAGAAGGAGTGGCTCAAGCTGCAGGAAACCGGCCGCGATCTTTATGATGTGAATCAGAAGAGGGCGGGAGGAAGCATGAGCCGGAACGCGGAAGACAAGTTGAGTTTCCACCAAGCGATCCTGTCAGAAGAAGACAAGATGTCGGTGGTTGGCTTTCTGGAGGCGAAGGTGTCTGAACCCGGCAAAGCAATACTGGCTCGGTACCTGCCGTCCCTCGTATGAGCACGGCCCGTACGCAACGCGAAAAAAACATTGCCGTAGTCCTTTTTGGCGCGTTGAATGCAACTGAAAAAGTCATTCTGTCATCGCTCCTGATGGCGGGAAATGTGCTTCATCCATCCGAAATCAACCCGTAGTAACACCGACCTTAATTACCCCCATGAAAATATTCGATCTTCCCAGCATCTCCCGCATCGCCAAAAGCATGGTCCTCTGTGCCGGAGTCATATTTGCTTCCACCAGCTTGTCCGAGGCTCGCAAAGTCAGCGTTTATCTCACCAGCGCGAGATTCGGAAATGGTGAAAGTATCCACGCCACCAGTGGTACCCGAACAATTCCGGCAGCTACGAAATACAGCTATGATCTCAACGCGAAGATCAGGGGCCAATCCGGCAAGCCGATGGAGAAAATCGTCCCGCCGGGCACCGATATCGCGAGTTTCGTGGAATTTGTCTCCCCTGGAGGTTCGAGTTTCCTCTCTGGAACATTCACCAATCCGGGTGGTACGCTTCCCGTCACTGTGATAAACAAAAAGTTCGCCGGAACCAAGAATGTCAAAGGTCTCGGCAGCGTGAAGTTTTCCTTCGTCGTGGTGGGTCAAATCCTAGCCAACGGGCAGTGTGTCATGAATGTGACGAACGTGAAAATCGTATCCACCCCGAAGGTGACACTTGGCTCCGTGATTTTCACCAAGGGTTCGACACTCGATATCAGCACCGTGCCATAAGCCCTGGCGCACGCAAAACCGGAGAGGGGGCCGATGGCCGTACAACCGCATCGGCCTCATTTCCGGTATTCTACAGTGATTTCAGGATCAGCAGTTCCGAGCCCTCGGTGTCGATCAAGAGAAAATCCGGGTCTGCCGGAGTTCCTGCATGTTCCAGCAAATCGTTGAGGGAAAGGGTCTGCACGAGAATACGTCTGACATCGCCCCGGCGGCCTTCTTTCTCGTGGCTGTCATCGGGAACCACGCTTTCCATGCGGGAATACTCGGAGTTGGCGGCGACCAGAAATGCTACGGACTCACCGCTGCGCTCGGTCACGCATTCCCGGGAGACGAGGCAATGGCGGTTTTCTCGGATCGCTTCCCAATGAACCGGATTGGGTTCGGCGACGATGTCCGTCCAGTCGAATTGTTTTTCCAGAAGGTAGGTGTTACTCAGGGTGATGCCATCCAACGCGTTCCATGATGGACTCGACCGATGGACGGTTCGTCGCCCAGGCGCATGGCGATCCACTGAAATTTTTGAAGCAGGCCGACGCTCGCAACCATTTCAACCCGGCTCGCACCTCCGCCCAATCCCGGAAAGATCCGGGGAATCCTCCGGCTTCCGGGTTAAGTCCGACGGGCTGCTAGAGAGAGCGGTCATGTATTTCTGACATCTGGTGGCGAGGACGACGGGGCTTGGGTCTTCTGTTGATTGCTCTCGGTTCCGGAAGACCCAAAAACAGATGCTGACAATATCTGCTCTGCAAAGCGGTTCGGAAAATTATGCTCACGGTTAATGATCTTTCCTCCGAGCCCACTCGACTTGTCCCCTCGGGAAAACAAACTTTACAGTCAATCGCACCCGCCGCAAACATGTTGGGGACACGAATTTAAAATCCTTCTTCATGAACGAAGCCATCTTTAAGAATCACCCTCTCGCTAAAAAGCCATTTGTCATCCTCTGCTACCCTCAATCCGGTTCCCGGCTCCTCAAGGATCTTCTAAACCAGTTTCCTGAAATCCAGTGTTATGGAGATGTGTTCAAGAAAGGCGGCATCGAGTTGTCCGCTCCGGTCAAGGAACGGCTCGGCATCAACTTGAAGTCGCGGGATAGTAGTCCTTTGGGCTTTATCCGCGCGCTCGCTGATGATGAGCCTGGCAAACACACCGGATTCAAGATCTTTCCTCGTCATTGCAAGAAAACCTACGATTGGGCGTCAACCTCTGAAGAAATCAGCCGAATCGCCCTTTGGCGCTCGCCATTCGAGGTGTATGTCACGTTGGAGCGGGCCAATATCACCGGACCCGGAACGGGCCGCTGCGGCTCAAACAGCCAGGAAAGCCCCAAGCTTAATTTCAACGCCGAAACCTTCGAGAAGGTGTTCGAACAAATATCCAACAGAAATCGCAAGCTCCGCAAGCTCGCGAGGGAAGATCCCGATGGCACTCGCCTGATCAATTACGATCAGTTGACGGATCCCGAAACCATCCGCGACCTCGCCCGCTTTATTGGAATTACCGAACAGCCGGCTACCACCGAAAACCTGTTGTATAAGCTAACTGCCGAGAGTTACTCGGAACTGTTCGCGGATTTCGACAAGGTTCTCGCGTATGTGCTGGAACATCATCCGGAACTGAATATCAAACCGGAAATAATCGGACCTTGCTGCGTTCCACCGGCTTCGCCGGCCTCCCGCCCTCCCCTTCCACCGGCTTCGCCGCCCTCCCGCCCTCCTTTTCGCCGTCCTAAACTAGTCTTGATGGATGTGCAGCCCATCCCCTTGCCCGAGACTGCCACTCCCATTTCCAAATCAGAGCATCGAAGTGCTGGCCAACTACCCACTAAATCCGTCTCTTCACCCAAGGTCAATGCCATCGTAATCGGCAACTGTCAGTGCGTGGTCTTCAGTGATCTCGCCAATTCCATGGTCCCTGAAATCTCGTTCAGACATGCGGAGCTCCACACTTTAGATATGGAGTTCTCAAGCCTGATCGACAAATCGGATCTCGTTTTCGCCCAACCACATATCCATGAGAAACTTCTTGAGCAAGGAATCCGCAACCAACTGATCAAGATCCCCAGGCTCACCTTCTCGGGCCTTCACTTCGACACGATGCCGCTCCCTTACAAGGATCTCCGGATCATCTCCCCGGTGAGCCATCATAGCGCCATTGCTTTCGCCGCTTGGTGGCACGGCATTCCCTGCGATAAGGCGAAGACGTTGTATGTCCGGGAGACGTTTGACAGTCTCAATGTGGACAGGATGTTTGCGGCCGCCAAGAAAGGCCTCGCGGATGATTGGGCGGCCTGCGGTCTGGATCTCGAACCTCATTTCCAAAATTGGCTCCGCCAGGGCGAGCCTTTCATGCTGACGAACAATCATCCCGGCCAGCGGGCGATGTTGGACATGACCCGGGAGGTCCTAAAATTGGCCGGTATTGCAATGGATCTCTCCGCTGTTTTGCCAGTCCATTATTTAGATAGATTTGCCACGATGCCGATCTATCCGGAACTGGGGAAAATGTACGGAATCGCCGGAAGCTCCACCTTTTACGGTAACATCGTGGACGGCAAACGCGCTGTGATGGATTTGGACGAGTTCATCGACAGATGTTACGACACCTATGATCAGTGTGATCGCAATCAGTTCGGAAGCACGCGGATAGACAGTCCCCATTACGTTGCCTATTTCTCCTCGCTAGCGAGAAAGCAAAGGCCATCGACGTCCGGCAAGGGGAATCCCTACATCGGCATCCAGTCCTACCAGAACTGGAAGAAGGCGGTCGAGAGAACGGATGCCAGCGATGTCGATCCCGTGGTGCGGTGTGATTTCACCATAGGCCCTTCGGACAAGGTAGCGACGGCCGGATCATGCTTCGCTCAGCACATCGCGAGATCCTTGAAAGGTGCCGGACTCAACTATCACGTCGCCGAGGAAGGCCCGGAGGAAGAGGGATACGGAATCTTTTCGGCGAGATACGGAAACATCTACACAACTCTCCAACTGGAGCAGTTGATCGACCGGGCCATGGGCGGATTTGAGCCAGACGAGCCCTTTTGGACCGCCCGGAACGGCGTGCTGATCGACCCCTTCCGGCCCGAGATTAAATTCAAGGTGGGAGCCACAGCCCAAGATCTGCTGAGAGATCGCGAGAAACATCTGGTCTTTGTGAGGAAGATGATCGTTGAGATGGACTATCTCGTGTTGACCCTTGGCCTGACGGAATGCTGGAGATCCAAGTCGGACGGCGCTGTGTTTCCCATGGCTCCTGGCGTGCTGGGCGGAGAGATGGATTGGGAAAGATACGAGTTCGTGAACCTGGATGAGGCCGAAACATCGGCCGGCCTCATTTCCGCAATCCAGAAGATACGCCGAGTGAATCCTAGGGTGAAGATCATATTGACGGTATCACCCGTTCCATTAGCTGCGACCTTCGAGGA
>JBDSZP010000169.1:0-4229 GCA_039925065.1 Luteolibacter sp. | reverse complement strand
AAACCCGCACAATAAATTTCAAAACTCCTCATATCATGGCACTCGATCCCGTTCCAACCGTCACTGGCCGCGCAGTTTTCATCCCCGGCGCGGATATTGATACCGACCGTATTATCCCGGCCCGTTTCATGAAATGCGTCACCTTCGATGGTCTCGGAGAATTCGCGTTTTACGACGTCCGTTTTGATTCCGAAACCGGCAACAAGACGAATCATCCGCTCAACGACCCACGCTTCAGTGGGGCTTCCATCCTCGTCGCTGGCGTCAATTTCGGCTGTGGTTCCTCACGTGAGCACGCCCCGCAATCGCTGCGTAAATATGGTTTCAACGGTGTCATCGCCGAATCGTTTGCGGAAATTTTCTACGGAAACTCGACCACGCTCGCCATGCCGTGCGTGATGGCCAGCGCCGCCGACATCGTTGCCATCCGCGATGCCGTGGAAGCCGATCCAACCGTGGAAGTCACCATCGACGTGAAGGATTTGAAAGTTCGCACGTCCAGCGGCCTGGACATCCCGGTCACCATGCCGGACTCCGCCCGTGAAGCACTGCTTTCCGGCCGTTGGGACCCAATCCAGGAGCTGCTCGACAACGAAAAGGCAATCGACGCAAAAGCCCTCGAGCTGCACTACGTTTGAGGCTGTCATTTCGAAGCGCCGGACCTTGATGGCTGCGTGAAACTTTTCGCATCCGCCATGGCCCGGCCCATCGAGTGACGATGAAATTTGACCCGACATCGGAATCATCTAACCAGTCACGGCCTTGGGAATCCGCCGTTTGTGATCCCGGAGTGCGTGAATGATTCGGGGCGCACCTTGGATGCGAAGCTGGATCCGGTCGCAGGAATCGCGGACCCATCGGAGGTGGAGGTCGCTCCGTTGATGGCCGGAAACGACCGTGAACATCGCGCTCCGCTCCTCATCCGGCCGATGATGCTCGATCCTTTCCAATAACGAATACATCTGCGGATCCTCGAATCCGGAGTCGATGTTTTCACGAATGCACTCGAAGAGAAATGGAAGGTATTCGGTCTGTGTCCGGATGGTCGTCCGCCGGAAAGGGGTGAACTCGCGATCCAGCTCTTTCAGGATTTCCTCCGAGCTTGCTTCGACCGATCCATCGTAGCCGCGACCCCATCGGCGTTTGAAAAATACCGCCAGCCCCCATGCGATCGGCCCGGTGAGGAGGACGCAGAGGTAGGTGAATCGGGAGAGTGCCATCAATGGTTCCATCAGGAATCAATATGGCGCTGACCCGCCCAAATGGAAAGTTGGAAAGGGGCAGCCTTGCGGTGGGGCAGGACGAACGGACGAAGTGACGGGAGTCCGGAAAACTCTTCCAACTCTCAACCCTCAACCACCCGACCCTCAACTCAACCCTCACTCCGCATATTTTAGCATAGCTCTTGCGCGATTTAGCGCAGGGGATGCGGAGCGCGAAATCCGATCCGGCGCGATGGTTTCAGTCGTTTCCCATGGCTGTCCTTAAAAAACCGAATCTGGTCTCCGTGACCACCATCAATGATGATGGTTCGCGCTACGTCCTCCATCCCGCCGATGTGAAGGGTCGGTGGAATCTCGCGAGACGCTTGGTGGGCATCCTGTTGATCGCCATTTACGTTCTCCTGCCATGGATTCCGATCAATGGAAACCCCGCCGTTTTCCTTGATGTGGAAAACCGGATGTTCCACCTCTTTGGTCTCACGCTGGTGCCACAGGATTTGTGGGTCATGTTCTTCGCCGTCAGCGGGCTGGGCTTCATCCTGTTTTTCGGGACATCGCTGCTAGGCCGGGTCTGGTGCGGATGGACTTGTCCTTACACCGTGTTTCTCGATCACGTCTATCGAAGAATTGAACGCCTGATCGATGGCGATGCACCGGCCCGCCGTGCATTGACCAACGCCCCGTGGACAGCCGGGAAAATCTTCAAACGCGTCCTGAAACACTCGCTCTGCGCTCTCGTTTCCGCGGCCATCGCGCATGTGTTCCTTTCCTACTTTGTCTCGTTGGAGCGGCTGTATGGCTTTATGCATGAAGGCCCGCTGGAACACGCCACCGCTTTCGGCATCGTGCTTTTCCTCACGCTCGTCCTGTGGTTTTGCTTCGGTTATTTCCGCGAGCAATTCTGTATCATCATGTGCCCTTACGGCCGCCTTCAGAGTGCGCTAACAGACGATGACACCTTCAATGTAGGCTATGACATCGTCCGCGGCGAACCCCGAGGAGCCAAGGGAAAAGCCGAGGGCGATTGCATCGACTGCCGCCGCTGTGTGCAGGTTTGTCCGACCGGCATCGACATCCGCAATGGCCTCCAGCTCGAATGCATCGGCTGCACCGCCTGCATCGATGCCTGCGACGACATCATGACCAAAGTGGGCCGCCCGAAAGGCCTCATCCGCTATGATTCCTTCAACGGCTTTGCTGGGAAAAAACGCCGCTACCTCCGCCCCCGCGTCTATGCCTACTGCGCCATGGCCCTGCTGGGGCTCGTCGTTCTGACATTGGTCGCCTCGAACAAAGCCAGCCCGTTCATCGCTACCATTTCCCGCAACGGCGGCGCGGGATTCTACAGCGATGCCCAGTCCGTGAGGAACATCTACAAGGTCCGCGTTTTCAACAAACACAACCAGCCCGCCGATATCACCATCCGCCTCGGCAGCGATACTCCGAAGGGCTACGAACTCAGCGGAGCGGAGCAAACATTCTCCCTCGCCCCGCTCAGCGAGATTTCCCGCACCTGCGTCGTCATCGCCCCACTCAAGGACTACGTCGGCATTTCCGACATCAGCCTCGAAGTCCACGCCGATCACGGCAAGGTGATCCTAAAAAAAACCGCACGTTTTCTCGGGCCGAACCCGCAATCCATTCCGAAAAATTAAACAACTAACCATTTATGAAAACCTCCATCAACGCATTCGTCTCGCGCAACCCCTGGCTCTATGTCGTGTTCGCCTTCGTCGTCCTGTTGGGCGCATGGTCCGCGCTCATTTCCGTGGCCGTGAAATACTCGCCGCAACAAATCGAAGTAAAACGATGATATCACCCCAACGCTGTCCGGAGTTCGCGCTTTAGCGTGCTCTTCCGGGAGGCAAGCTGAAGCTTGAACTCCGGACAGCACCAGGGGCACAGTAGATCTTCTCCTATAACTTCCAACCCATAACATAAACATCCCTTCAGATGACCACCGCAGCCGCCCTCGTTGCCGGACTTGCCACCAGTTTCCACTGCGCGGGCATGTGTGGTCCCATCGCGTGCGGACTCGGCACTTTGGCAAAATCCGAGGGCGAGCGACTCACCGCCGCCTCGCTCTATCATGGCTCCCGCCTCGCCTCATATGGCCTGATCGGCGGTCTCTGCGGTGCGCTCGGCCAGCAGCCGCTGAAATGGTTTTTTAACTCGCCCGCCGTCCTGTTGCCGTGGGTGATGGTCGGAGTTCTGTTAATCATGGCATTCGGTCTGGATAAAAAAGTCCCGCGCCCCGCCATCCTCAACCGCTTCACCGCCCGGGCCCGTTTCAAAGCCTGTAAACTCTCCGCATACGGCGGTGCCTCGGCCATGGGTCTGCTCACGCCTTTTCTGCCCTGCGGTCCGCTCTATCTGGTTTTCGGTGCGTCCCTGTTAGCCGGTTCCGCTGCGAAGGGCGCGGAGTTCACCCTCGCCTTCGGACTCGGCACCGTGCCGTTGCTCTGGCTTGCCCAACATCAGTTCCACCGCATCCGCGCGAAGATGACCCCGCTCGCCATGGGGCGCATGCGCCGCGGCCTCGCCCTCGTCACCGCCCTCGTGTTAGCCATGCGCCTCCACGGCACGATCCCGGAAAGTTTCTACGGGGAGAAACCCAAGCCCGCCGCCACCGGGCTCCCTTCCTGCTGCCATTAGCCTGTTTGGCGGAAGAGTCATAACAATTGGAGCGAATGTTGGCAGGGACGGTCTCTCCGAGCCGTCCGGGGCGTTGGAGAATGGTCGAGCGTTATTGGGAAATCGGGCGGGGAAAGGACGTTGTTTGGTGGTTTTGACGGTGGTCGGCGAATCCACGCGCAACCGGACCGTTTGGGTGAATGGATTGGTGGCGCGGGGCGGCTGTTAGGTTGTGGGATTGGGGATCGGCGGATGTGGGAGGATCGGGGAAAACGGTCCCTGCCATTTGGATTTGAAATGGCAGGGACGGTCTCTCCGAGCCGTCCGGAGCGTTGGGAAATGGTCGAGCGTTATTGGGAAATCGGGCGGGGA
>JBDSZP010000168.1:0-7905 GCA_039925065.1 Luteolibacter sp. | reverse complement strand
ACAAGGCCTTCCGGGTGATTCCCACGGCGATTGGCTGGAGGCTGAACGCCAGCATTCCGAGCAAGGCTGACCCGCACATTTTTCTGACTCTTCCGGCTTGGAGAAACTGCGCGGCACGGTCACAGTCCGCCGCGTGAACTCTTGCTCATCTCTCGGCATCGGCTTGGCCGGATTCGGAACCGTCGGCTCCGGCGTCTGGAACACCCTTCAGCGCAACGGCGAACTCATCGCCGATCGCACCGGTGGAGGCGTGTCCCTGCACATCGCGAAAATCCTCGTCCGTGATCTTTCCAAGGCCCGCGCCACTACCGGCGATGTCCCTGGCGACATTTTCACCACGGATTGGAAGACGCTCGTCGCAGATCCGGCGGTGGACATCGTCGTCGAGCTGATCGGCGGGACGACCGATGCTTTTGAAATCGTCGCAGCCGCCCTTCGCGCGAAAAAGCCGGTCGTCACTGGAAACAAAGCCTTACTGGCCGAGCGCGGAGTCGAGCTGTTCGCCATCTCCAAGGAAATGGACACGCCGATCCATTTCGAGGCCGCTGTCGCCGGAGGAATTCCGATCATCCGCACCGTCCAGGACTCATTCATTGGCAATCGGATCCACTCGTTTTCCGGAATCATCAACGGCACTTCCAACTACATTCTCGGCCGCATGACCGATGCCGGGCTCACCTTCGAGGCCGCGCTCGCCGAAGCCCAGGCGCTTGGATACGCCGAGGCCGATCCAGCGCTTGATGTGAACGGTTGGGACGCCGCCCACAAGGCGATCCTGCTCGCCACTCTCGCCTACGGATTTCCCATCGACCCTGCATCCATCCACGTTTCCGGCATCGAGCAAGTCCGCCCGACGGATATCAATTTCGCGAAGAGCCTCGGCTACATCGTCAAGCTGCTTGCCGTCATCCGTGAGCATGCGGACGGCTCCGTCGAGCTGCGCATCCAGCCGTCGTTCATCGCGAAAACGAACATTCTCGCCTCGGTCCACGGAGTTTTCAACGCCGTCGCCGTCCATGGCGATGCGGCTGGCGAATCGCTCTTTTATGGTCGTGGTGCCGGACAGGATCCCACCGCCTCATCCGTTGTTGCCGACCTCGTCGAAGCCGCCCGCGGACTCCGCCAGACCAATGGCCATCGCGGATTCCTGCCCTACCGTGAAAGCGGAAAAATTCTGCCTGTGGGAGAAACCTCCACCGCCTACTATGTTCGCTTCGATGTGACCGACCGCCCCGGTGTGATTGCGGAAATCGCCAAGGTGCTCGCGGACCACCGCATCGGCATTTCCGGCACGCACTCGCCTGTGAACCCTGCCAATCCGGACGCCGAATTCGTGGACATGGTCTTCCTGCTCCACACCTGCCCGTTCGGAAAACTTCAGGCCGCGTTAACGGAAATCGAAGCGCTGGATTGCATCAACAGCACTCCTGTTGTCTTCCGCATCGAGAACCTGAGCTGATCTCCAAGCGTAGCACAGACATTCCTGTCTGTCTTTTTCTCACGTAACACAGACATTCCTGTCTGTTCTTCCTCTTCAAAAAAGTAGCCCAGACATTTCTGTCTGGGCATCTTATTCGGGCGTCTCGCTTGGGCTTGTGAAAGAACAGACAGGAATGTCTGTGCTACGCCTTACTTCTCCGCTTGCTGTGCTGGATACTTGAAATGGCGTTCGATGTTGAAATCGAACAGAATGTTTTCCCATTTCACGCCGGCTCCCATGTTATCGACCACCCATGCTTCGTTCTGGCGGCCTTTCGGACCGGGGACGATGATGCCGATGTGGGTCTCCGCGTTGGCGAGTGACCAGACGACGATGTCACCCGGGTGATAATCCGCAGCATTGCGGGAAGGGGTGAGGGTTTGTCCCTTACGTTCGAAAAAGCGTTGGAGATTGGCAACGCGGCGATGGTCGATGTTCGTGTCTGGTCCGGACGCGCCCCAGAGCTGCGGATAAAGTCGGAAATGCTCGGCCATGTCCTCGTGAACCTCGACCTGAAGATCCATTCCCAGTTTGCGATAACAACGGATGATCACATCGGCGGCGACTCCCTTGGAAGGAGGCACATCGCCATTCGGATAGGCGATTTTATAGTAAGAAGGATCGTAAGTTACCGGATCGCTGGAATGGGCGAGGGCGGCTGCTGCGAGCTTGTCACCAAAGTGATCCGACCGCTCAAGCGAGGAAATGAGCATCTCCGCCTGCTCCACCGAGGCCCCGACTTGGGCTGCCTTCAGGAACGGAATCAGCGGTCGGGCGAAATAGGATCCGATACCTACAGCAATCACCACAATCACCCAGCCGCCGAAGAAATTCGGTCGCTTTGGCTTTTGCGGACGAGGGCCAATATACTCGATGGTGCTGTAAAATCCGGATCGTGAGCGCGACATGAAGGTAGGTCCTGAGCGGGTAAGTAGCCCAATCCTTACCAACTGGCGATGAATTTTCATAATTTTTATAAAAAATTCGGAACCGAAAGTTGCATGTCCAGCCTCGACAGTGATTTGTGTCGTCGGGAAGATAGAGGCATGACGATTTTTACGAGTGCCGAACCCCTGATTTGGGGTGAGCTGGATGTTCCGATGTTCGGTCTCGGAAAAGACTGGTTTGGCAACGTTTTCGAGCCAGCCGCCGGATTTTCGCTCGTCATGGATCAGCATCGGCTTTGGTTCATCGCGAACCACCGGAAACCCGCCGAGCTTCATCCGCGATCGCGTCCCGGAGCATTTCAATCCGAGCTATGGCGCTACGACGTGGCCGAGCTTTTCATCGCAGATCCGGCGAGCGGACGCTATTTCGAGTTCAATCTCGCTCCGAACGGCGCTTGGTGGACCTGCGAATTCACCGCTCCCCGGGTGCGGGCCGAGGAGTCGGAAATCGCCATGCCGGAAGTGGCCACCTTTGCGGAAATGGCACCGGATGGCTCGTGGCTGGCGGCGATGGCGGTTCCTCTCTATTTGCTCAAGGCGCGGCTGGATTTCGGCGCGGAAACGAGGATCAACGTCGCGATGATTTTGGAGTCACCCGCGCAAAAATTCCTCAGCGCGTCGAATTTGGCCACGGGTGAACCGGATTTCCATCAGCCACATGCGTTTTCGAAAATCAGCTTCACGCCCATTCCCAAATGACACCGATTGTCACCGACCCGCATCCCGGCTTGGCCCAACAGACTTGGTGTGCTAATAACAGGACCGTGATCCGGCGCTTTCAAATTGAGGATATCATCTCGCAAGACTCCTCGGGCGTCGTTTTCCGCGCGTTGGACACGGAAACCGATACCATCGTCGCCTTGCGCAGGTTTTTTCCCTTCGGAGCCGAGGGTGGGGGATTGCAGGAAGATGAGCAGACCGCTTATCAATTCGCGATCAGCCGCCTCACCGCGATCAGCCACCCCGGTCTGCGCGCCGTGATCTGCGGCGGATGCGATCCCGTCGACGGCATGCCCTTCATCGCCACCGAGTGGATTGCGGGAGCTCCTCTCGAAGATTTCGTCGTCCGCAAGCCGCTCACCCCCGTCGAGGCGATCGGGCTGCTCACGCGGATGATGGAAGTTTCCGAACTTCTATCACAAGTGCTCGCCGAGGAAGCCCTGTGGGTGGAGGCCAACCTGCAGGCCATCATCGTTGGCGGAGCCGAAACCGGGCGCGGAATCACTTTTTGGGTGTCTCCTTTCAAATGGATCGACCGTGGCAATGAAGAGCGGAATCTCGATTCTATCATCACACTCACCGAGGATATGATGGGATGGAAAGACCAGAGCATCGGCGATCAGGCGGGTAGAGGCCTGGGCGGATGGCTGAATTGGCTCCGCAAAGCATCGAAGACAGCCACGTTGCAAGAGGCTGCGGTAATGTTGGTGGTGTCCACCGGGATCGAGCCGCCAATGCCGGCGAAGAGTCTCGCACGCCAGGCACCACGTCCCGCCGTTGCGACCCCAGCGATCCAAAGCCGCAAAAAAAAGTCCGTCAACGGAACCTTGGTGACCATCGTCGCACTGGGTCTCGTCGCCGGAGGACTCGGCGCTTGGGCGTTCTATCGAAAAGACTCCGACGCTCCAAAACCCACTGTCAGCCTCGCAGAACTCGCCGCGGAAATGGCGGCAAAAACCGCAACGTCCACAGATGGGATCACCGCTGAGGAAAAGCGTGAGATCGCCGCTGCGTTGAATGGAAAAACCGCGGAGCCGCTGGCGCCCGCTTCACAGAAAACCGGGACGGATTTCACACCCAACGATCCGCTGATTTCCCAACAGCAACAGGGGAGCGAAGTGACGGTCTCAGGAGTGCTCACCAAATTCTCCTACAGTGACAGCCGCAGCACCATGTATCTGCTCTTTTCGGAAAAACCAAAGGGAGACGAAGCCCGTGGTGTGATCCTGACAAGCAAGCCGGAATCAGGACTAACCGAATCGGATCTTGCCCCGCTGGTGGGGAAAAAAATCCGCATTTCCGGTAAATTAAACTTACGACCGGCCGACAACACCCGTCGTCCTGAAATCCGCATCACGAACCGCGCCGCGATCCATGAGTGATTGGGTCCAACGGGATATCCCCACCTTCGCCGTCGTCGGACGGGTGAACATGGGGAAATCCGCCGTGATCGCGACGTTGTTGGAAATCGATGACAACGAACTGATCCGCGTGAGCCCGACTCCCGGAGAAACCACGCGCTGCCAGCTTCACCGCGTGGTTTTCAGCGACCGCGAATGCCTCCGTTTCATTGACACGCCTGGCTTCTCACGCCCGGTGGAAGCCATGAGGGCGATCCAGCTCATTCACGGCGAAGGCACTCCGGGCCTCGAGGCATTGAAAAAATTCGTGTCGGAAGCGGGTGAGGAATTCGGCGATGAGAAGCGGCTGCTAGAGCCGTTGATCCAAGGTGCCGGCGTGCTTTACGTCGTCGATCCCGCGAAGCCTTTGAGGGATGATTTTCTCGCAGAAATGGAAATCCTCCGCTGGACCGGAAGGCCTCGTCTCGCCCTGCTGAACCGCAGGGAGAAAGCCACCGGACCGGACGAAGAGGCTTGGAAAACCCGCCTCGGTGGTGCGTTCAATCTCGTCCGGACCTTCGATGCCCATCACGCCCGCTATGATGAGCGGCTGCGCTTGCTCAAGGCGCTGTTGGAAATCGAGGAACAACATCGCGAGCGGCTGGAGGAGACGATTCATCTGGTGGAGAACGAATGGCAACGCCGCCGTGAGGAAGCGGTGGAAGCGATGATCAGCTTTCTCGAAGAAGCGCTCGGGCTGCGTGTTAGCGCGACGCTGGAGGAGAGGGACATGCGCGTTTCCTCGCGACGTGAGCGAAAAACAGAACTGTTATCCAAACGATATTTCAGCGAGCTGGCGGTGATCGAACGGAAGTGTTTTAGCAGCCTTCTTAAAATTTACCGCCACCATCTTCTCAAGGCGGATTCCAGTCCGGACGCGTTCGAAGGAATCGATCTTGAGAGAGCCGAAACCTGGAAAAAATGGGGGTTGGGCCGCGCCCAACTCGCCACCATTTCCGCCGTCGTCGGCGGCTCCGCAGGCTTGGCGTTCGATGCTGCAACCGGCGGCCTCACCCATGGGGCGGGCACGGTTTTCGGAGCGCTCGGAGGCGGCATCATCGCATGGTTCAAGGGCGGAAGCCTTCCTGACTTGCGGCTCGATTTGAAAGGCGGTGTGAAATTAGCGGGTGGCGAAGGGAAATCCCTGACGGTGGGCCCGCCGAAAAATCCCAATTTCCCATGGATCCTTCTGGACGGCGCCATCACCCGCTATCAGAAAATGTTAGGTCGCGCCCACGGCCGCCGGGACGAGGAAATTCTGGAAGGTGGTGAAAGCGGCTTCACGCGAACGTTTCCTGCCGAGAGGCGCAACCTGCTGGCCAAGTGGTTCGCCTCGTGTCTGAAGGGAACTCCCAACCGCTCGCTGGAGCCGGATGTGTTCAACGCTCTTCTGGAGTCCCTCGAAGAAGTCGGGCGCGATTTCCAATAAGGGGGATGGTCGTGTTCTTCAGAGAACCGCCTGAATGTTTTCGAGAGGCGTGTTTCCCATCACGATGAACACTTTTTCATCATTCTCCCACTGTGCCGATGACCATTTTCCGCTCTGAGCGAAATGCGGTTGGGCACGTTGCGGGAAGTTTCCCTCGATGTCCTCGCGGTTGAAAACCACCATGTGGATGATTCCCTTTTCGCCCACGTCGAAACAAATCACCGAGCCGCGCTTGCCGTTGATCACGAGTTCGCGGCAGCCGATGCTTTTGACGTTTTCAAGACCGGGAGGCAGGCATCCGGGGGAGGGGAGCCCGCGGTCCCTCAAATGCTGGATCAGCACGCGGTGATCGTCCTGCTTCACTTCGAGGTCGAAATTGGGTGCCTCAAAGGTCTTGATGAAACTGGCTTCCACCACTTCCGCGCGGACTTGTCCGGAATGCGCAAGCACCGGTGAATGGCCGGAACGCGTGAACACAAATGCCAGCGCAATCCCTGCCGCCGCCGCTAACGGAATTCCCGCGCGTCGCCAGAACGAACGGCCGCCATTTTTCACCACCGCCGTGCGATCCATCGCTGCGATCAGTTCATCACGCAGGAAAGCCGGTGGCTGAATGGACGCGAACGCGCCTATCAGCATGGAGTCGTTGGCGTCCTCCGCTTGTGGAAAATCACCACGCTCGCCTGCCAGACAGGCGATGATATCCTCGCGCAGGTTGTCCGGTAGATCCACCGAACCAAGTGCCTTGGCGAACGCCGCATCGAACGCCCGTTCGCTCGCGAGCCATTCGCCGAGTTCGCGGTTCTCCATAGCCAGAGCGAGCGCCTCGGCGAAATCCGCATCGTTCACATCCGCTCCATCAGGACGGAAGCTGCGCAAAATGAAGCGCGCTTGTTCCTTATCCATGGTGGTGGTGTCCTCCCCGTTCGATTTGCAAAATGTTCTTTGGAGCGCTCGAAGGCTCTGCGGTCATCCGCTTCCTGAGCATTTCCTTCCCTCTTGATAGACGTGACATCACCGTGCCGATCGGCACGTCCAGGATCTCTGCGATTTCCTTATAACTATGTTGTTGCAGATAAAACAACGCGAGCGGTGCGCGGTAGGTTTCGTCCAGCGAGCCTAGCAGCTCCATCGCTTGCTGCCCGTCCATCTGCCGTTCCGCGCCGCCTTGCAAATCCTCCACCGCTCCCGCGACTTCCTCGTCGATCGGTTCATCGGAGAATTTCGCCGCGCGGCGGCGCTGATTGAGAAACTCGCGGTGCAGCGTCGTGAACAACCAGGTTTTCGCCTTCGAGCGATCGCGGAGCTGGCTGCCCTTTGCCGCCCAGATACAGAACGTTTCCTGCACCAGATCGGACGCCCGGTCCACATCGCGGGTCAACGACATCCCGAAGCGGAACAACGCTTGGTAATGGGCATCAACTAATTCTTCGAACTCACTCATCGGCATTCATTGGAGCAAATGAGTCCGGGCTTATTCCGGATTTTTTCAAACAGCCGGCTGCCAGGTCACTTCCTTTGCGTCCTTCCAAAGATCTTCGAGGCCGTAAAACTCGCGCAATTCCTGATCCATCACGTGGACCATCACGTCGATGTAGTCCAAAACGACCCAACGGGTATCGGCTTTGCCCTCGCTGTTCACGGGTTTCACACCATGCACTTCCTCCACATCGCCAGCCACATCACGCAGGATCGCGCGCAGTTGAGGCATCGATGTTCCGGAACAAACCACCATGTAATCCGTCAGGTTCGAAACCCCGCGCATGTCCCACACACGGATGTTTTCCGCTTTGATATCGTCCGCTGCTTTCGCGCAAGCCAGAGCCAGTTCTTCACCTTGTATCGCCATAAATTCCCCTCGGGGAGCGGCACCCTAGTCGATGTCCTCCCCGCACACCAACTCAAAATTCCAGCGGGAATCCCCGGCCG
>JBDSZP010000167.1:0-21618 GCA_039925065.1 Luteolibacter sp. | reverse complement strand
CGGATTACGCGGATGATTAGGAAAATAGGGGGTGGGGACGTCCCGTCCCCACGCATGGACGAGACGTCCATGCCCCTTATCCTGGAGCGAACTAACCGATGCGTGGTAATCCACCCTCGATGCCTTGTTTGGAAAACGTCCACTGCCAGAGCTGAAGATCGCGTGCCCGGAACGCGCCCGCGCAGGAGAGGAGGTAATAGCGCCACATGCGGTGGAAGCGCTCGCCCAGACGGGCGGCGAAACGTGGCCATGCGGCTTCGAAGTTCTCATGCCATGCCATCAGTGTCTTGTCGTAATCGGCTCCGAAGTTGTGGAGATCCTCGGTGACCAATAATTCGTCGGCGGCCTTGCTGATGTGGCAGATGGATGGCAATTCGCCGTTGGGGAAGATATACTTTTCAATCCATGGATCGGTGGTTCCTGCGTAATCGTTCTTGCCGATGGTTTGCAGAAGGAAAATGCCGGAATCTGTCAGACAGCGATTTGCGACGCGCATGAAGGTCCGGTAGTTTCTTTTGCCGACATGCTCGAACATGCCAATGCTGGCGATCCGATCGAAGCGGCCTTCGGTTTCCCGATAATCCTGCAGTCGGAACTCGATCGGAAGATTCTGATAGCGTTCTTTCGCGAAGCGGGCCTGCTCCTTGGAAATGGTGATGCCCACGCATTCCACGCCGTAATTTTTCGCCGCATGGGTCATGAGTCCGCCCCAGCCGCAGCCGATGTCGAGCAGCCGCATTCCAGGGGTGAGGCGTAGTTTCTGACAGATCAGATCCAGCTTCGCCTTCTGGGCTTGTGCCAGCGTGTCCGCGTTTTTCCAATATCCGCAGGTATAGATCATCTCCGGGCCCAGCATGGCTTGGTAGAAATCGTTGCCCAAATCATAATGGGCCTCTCCCACCTGCCATGCACGTTTGCGGGATTGGCGGTTGAAAATCCGCTCGCGCAAAACCGGGAGCAACAAGCTCAGCGGATTCGCTTCTCGATAGAGTTTCGCACGGAGGAGATGGGCGAAGAATGTGTCGAGGTGCTCCGCCTCCCAATCACCGTTCACATAGGTCTCACCGAGCCCGAGGCTGCCGAGCGAGGCGATCCGCTCCAGCACGCCCGCAGTCTTGAGCTGCATGTCCCACGGACGGCTGCCGTTGATGCGGATATGCGCCTTGGCGAACAGCTCCTCGATTTTTTCGGACAACGGAGAGCCGATGGCGGTTGGAAAGCCAGGTGCGGGGGCGGTCTGGTTCATGGTGTTGCCGGTTTGAATTCATGGGCTGCGGTTTCGCACGGGACCTTGGTGGGGCGGTCAGGGGAAGGGGGCGCGTGTTCCGGGCTTGCGGAGAAATTTCCCGGGATTTCGGTCAATGCGCGCCCATTGGATTGGGACCCATGGGCGGGCTGTCCCGCTGAAACGATTTTGAAATGAAGATTTAAATCGGGGGCGTAACATCGCATCACCGCGTGGCATTTCAACCGAAAAACACTTTGAACATCGAACATCGAACGCCCAACATCGAACGTTGAAATGAAGTGAAGTGAAGAAGAGTTTCACTCCCAAAACCCTCCTTCTTCTTCGCGTTCCTTGGCGACCTTTGCGCCTTGTATGTGAAAAAATCTTCACCTCACGCACGCCTTCGTCCTGCGTTTACCGGTTACGGCGAGAGGCGTTCGATTTTCCATGCGCCCTCGGCGCGGCGGTAGAGGAAACGGTCGTGCAGCCGGGCCGGGCCGCCTTGCCAGAACTCCACCATTTCTGGTTTCACGCGGAAGCCACCCCAAAACGAGGGCAGGGGGATTTCTCCCTTGTGGAATTTTTCGCTGATTTCATTCAGCTTTTGCATCAGGAATTTCCGCGAGGTGATGACTTCGCTCTGGTTGGAAACCCACGCGCCGATCTGCGATTCTCGCGGGCGGGAGGCGAAGTATTTGAGCGACTCGGCGGTGCTGATTTTCTCGGCAGTGCCTTGGATGATGACCTGCCGCTCCAGCGTGATCCACGGGAAAAGCAGGCTCACGCGGGGGTTTGCCGCGATCTGTTTCGCCTTGCGGCTGCTGTAGTTGGTGAAGAAGACGAAGCCTTCGCCATCGAAGTATTTCAGCAGAACCGTGCGCTGATAGGGCATGCCGGTTTCATCGACGGTGGCCAGTGTCATCGCGTTCGGTTCGTGGACCTTGAGTTCGGTGGCTTGGGCGAACCATTCGGAAAACTGGGCGACGGGATCGGAATTCAGCTCCTCGCGTGTCAGGCCACGGTCGGAGTATTCTTTGCGGAAATCGGCAAGGTCCATGGAGGGAGGACTAAACGATGGACCCGGGCCGTGCAAGACCGGGGCGGATACCTCGAACGAATCGGAAGACATTGAACCGCCAAGACGCCAAGTTCTCCAAGGAACGCGAAGAAGAATTGCTGGTTTTTGGGAGTGAAACTCTTCCTCTTCACGGACCGCGAAACTTCATTTCGCCCGCGAAGCGAGCAGTCCCAGAACAGCGACAGAAAAGGTCCTTTCACCGCCGAGATGCCAAGTTCGCCAAGGCAAAGAGATGGGAAATCGCGACCGTAGGTTCGCTGCGAAACGGAACACCGTCCGCTTCAAACGAGAGGTATATGGCGTTAATTGGATGCCGCTTGGAATCTCCGAAAAGTGAGATAGGGAGTTGGGACGGATGGCGGGCGGTTGTTAAGGAAGATTTGGGAAAACGGCGGACAGGATGTCCGCCGCACATAGCGCTCAGAATGAACGCGCTCCTTGGGCCACGATGGCCGCAGGGAGCGTTGACATCCTGTCAACTGAGTCAGGGTGACATTCTGTCGCCCGAAACGATAAGGGCCTGTGCTTCAACGTAGCCCGCAGACATTCCTGTTTGGCATGTTGCCGGGGCTTGTGAAAGAACAGACAGTAATGTCTGTGCTACGCCATTTTTTAGACCACTCCTGAGCCTCTGTCTTGCGAACAATTCCAAAACCGCTTGTAATCCATGCCATGAACGAAGCCATCGATCTAACTGGCGAAATAAATTTCGCGGTCCGTGAGATTAGCCGAAGCAGCGGTGGGCGTTTTCGCGGGTGAGGTCGGCCAGGGCTTCTGGAGTCATCGCGAGGGCTGCTGCGAGAGCTTGGCCGATCGAGGGGACATTGGCCGGGTGGTTGTGGTTTTCCGGGAGGGGCTGGGTGATGAATTCCGGAGGGGGGAGCATGTCGGGGGCGTCGGTTTCCAACAGGATTCGGTCGTGGGGGATTTTTCGGAAGATGTCGAGCACGACGGATTTTTTCGGATGGAGGAAGTAGCCGGAGAAGGAAAAATACGCGCCTAACGGGATCAGACGGCGGGCGGTTTCGATGGAGCCGCCGAAGGAGTGCATGAGGAATCGCGGGGGCGGGGGAGTTTCGGCGAAGGCATCGAAAAGCGCACCCCAAGCTTTGAGGCAGTGAATGGTGACGGGGCGATCCAACTCGCGGGCGAGGCGGAGTTGATCGAGGAAAACAGGGCGCTGGATTTCCATGGCGGGCTCGGAAATCCAGGTGTCCAGCCCGCACTCGCCGATGGAGGCCTGCGGGTGATTTTCGAGCAGTTGGCGGAGTTTTTCCTGCCAACCCGGACTGGCAGTGTGGGCGTGCCACGGATGGATGCCGAAAGCGGGAAGGATCAAATCGGGGTACCTAGCGGCGAGATTTTCCACCGCTGCCCAATCGGATTCTCGCGTGGCGTTGACGACGCAGCGAGTAATGCCGGCTTTCATCATCGTGGCAATGACAGGGCCGGGATCTCCGAGACGTGGGTCTTGGAGATGGTTGTGGGAGTCGGTCCAGCAAAGCATGATTTCGATGGAAACGCTGCTCTGGCAAACGCTGCGGATCAACCTCGAATGATGGACGCGAACTCCGGCGGCTGATTCAATCTCAAGCGCGATGAAACACACCGGGTGCTTCGCCCGTAAACCCTGAACTTTTTGACATCTCCATGGATTCCATTCACCGCCATTTCTCCAATATTTCCCTCGTCAGTGGCCTCCTGCTGACGGGAATTCATTCTGTTTCAGCCATGGAAACGGAGCAGCACTATCTGTCCGGCCACGGTCCGAAGGATGCGGTGCCGTGGGAATTTTCCGTGACCAAGGGCCGCCGCGCAGGGGAGAAGACGACGATTCCGGTGCCGTCGAATTGGGAGCAGCAGGGGTTCGGCTCTTACAATTACGGCGATAGTCCGAGCGCGAAGGCGGACGAACACGGGCTCTATCGAATCAAATTTTCCGTGCCGGACGAGTGGGCGGGGCGGCGCATCCGGGTGGTGTTTAATGGGGTGATGACGGATGCCGAGGTGAAGGTGAATGGCAAATCCGCAGGGCCGGTGCATCAGGGCGGGTTCTATCGATTCCGGCATGACATCACGAAACTGCTCAAGCCGGGACAGGAAAATGTGCTCGAAGTGGAGGTCTCGAAAATCTCGGCGAATGCTGCGGTGGAGCAGGCGGAGCGCAACTCGGATTACTGGGTGTTCGGCGGGATTTTTCGTCTGGTTTTTCTGGAAGCTGTGCCTGCGCAGTCGATCGAACAGGTGTCGGTGAATGCGGGGGCGGATGGCAATTTTACGGCGGATCTGGGGTTTGGAAACGTGCGCGATGCGGACCAGGTGACGGCGCAAATTCTATCCATTGATGGCAAACCGGTGGACGAACCGTTTTCGGCGGAAATTCCCGGCGGCGGTTGTAGCGGCCTGCGGATGGCCACGAAGGTCGCCAACCCACGGCTGTGGACGGCTGAAACGCCGAATCTTTACGCAGTGCGGTTCACTCTATCAAAAGGCGGGCAGGAAATCCACACGGTGACGGAGAAATTCGGCTTCCGCACGATCGAGGTGAGGAAGGGCGCCGGGGTTTTCGTCAACGGCAATCACATCCTGCTGAAGGGCGTGGGGCGTCATAGTTTCCGACCAGAAACCGGACGCGCGCTGGATGCCAGCGATTGTGAGGACGACATCCGGTTGATCAAGTCAATGAACATGAACGCCGTGCGGATGACACACTATCCGCCAGACGTCCGGTTTCTGGAGTTGTGTGATGAGCAGGGGCTTTACGTTCTCGACGAGCTCAGCGGCTGGCAGCACGCACAGGACACGGAAGTGGGTCGCAAGCTGGTTAGGGAAATGGTGACGCGCGATGTGAATCATCCGAGCATTCTATTTTGGGACAACGGAAACGAGGGTGGTTGGAACCGCGAGCTGGATGGTGAGTTCGCGATGTATGACCCGCAGAAGCGGACCGTGCTGCATCCGTGGGAGCCGTTCAACGGTGTGGATACAAAGCACTATCCGTCATTTGACGAACTGACCAAACGTCTCGCCGGGCCGAATCTGGTGATGCCGACGGAGATGATCCATGCGCTCTACGACGGCGGCGGAGGAGCCGGATTGGAGGACTATTGGAATGCGATTTCCCACTCGCCCTATGGCGCGGGTGGCTTCATCTGGGTGCTCGCCGATGAAGGAATCAAGCGCACCGATCAGAACGGACGCGTCGATGTTTACAGCACCTACGCGCCGGACGGTCTGGTGGGGCCACATCATGAAAAGGAGGGTAGTTATTTCACCGTGCGCGATCTTTTCTCTCCGGTGCAGATCGATACGCCGGTGCTCGATGGGAATTTCACCGGGAAATTAACGGTGCATAATCGTTACGATTTTGTGTCGCTCGCCGGTGGGCGTTTTGAGTGGAATCTGCTGCGTTTTCCGAAGCCGTCGGATGCCGGAACGAAGCCGGAAGTATTGGGAAATGGAAAAGTCGCCGCTCCGGATATCGCCGCAGGGGCGGATGGGACGCTTGATCTCACTCTCCCGGCCCGCTGGCAGGATGCGGATGCGCTTTCGCTGGTCGCCATCGACTCGAGCGGGCAGGAACTTTGGACTTGGACATGGGCGACTCCATCGCTCGGGACCCGCATTGCCGGAGCGGCGGATTCTGCGGCGAAGGCAAAACTGACGCCGGCTGCCGACTTGATTTCTCTGAGCTCCGGCGAAGTGACCGCATCCTTTGAGCAAAACGGCCTACTCGCCGGAATGTGCCGTGGCCAACAAACCGCTTCGTTCGGCAACGGTCCGCGGGTGGTGTATGCCCGTCCGGCGAAAGCGGAGATTCCTTGGTTGGATGCGAGGTTGGAAATCCCCGCAACCCCGGGAGCGACGATCGAATGGAAACCGGAAACCAAGCAGCTGCTGAACCTGCTTGAAATCGATCTGGGCCTAGCAAAGAACATGAATTGGGCCGGTTTCAAATTGGAGATTTCCCCTGATGGCCGGACGTGGAAAACCCTCTATGACGCGACGCGCCGAAGCGGCGATGGGAATCTCTACGAATTTCCGCCGCAAATGGTGGCGGTGGTACGCCTGTCGAATTTCCGTCAGGTGGATGGTGGGATGCCATCGGTGAAGCGCCTGCGTGCGGCTTATCAGGCAGATCGTTTTCCTCCTCCCGCGACCACGAAACCGACGGTGACCACCGGCCCGGATTGGTTGGAAAGCGTTGCTGCCGATGGCTCGAATCGTTTCCGCTGGACGCTTTCCGGCTCCGGGGATCTCCGGCTTGATTATTCTTACCAACTCGACGGGGAAGTCACCTATCACGGCATCACTTTTGATCACCCGGAGGAGAAATTCAAATCGGTCAAATGGCTCGGTGATGGGCCGTTTCGGGTCTGGCAGAATCGCCTGCGCGGCACCACGCTGGGAGTGCATGAAATTTCCCGCAACGACATCCAGCCAGGTGAGAGTTGGGAATTTCCCGAGTTTCAAGGTTGCTTCGCGGGCCTGCGCTGGGCGCATTTCGAAACGGAGTCCGGACCCTTCACTGTCACGACCACGAGGCCGGAAACTTACCTCCGCATCGGCACTCCGCGCATCAGCCATCCGTTCACGACGATGGCGTTTCCGGCAGGGGATCTTTCCTTCCTCGGCGCAATCCCGGCGATGGGATCGAAGTTTCTCACTCCTGAAAAAACCGGTCCAGCCAGCCAACCGGCGAAAGTCTCCGGCGTGCAGTCCGGATCGCTGGTCTTCCGGATGGGGGATTGAGTCGAAAACCGGAGATGGTCCCAGCCTTGAGCACGGAAAAGTATCAGATTTTTAACCGCGGATGACGCGGATATTCACGGATGAAGGCTCTTGGATGGGGATGGATCTGTGGATCTCCAGAATTATGATCGCGCGAATGCTCATTCTGTTTTCAGTGGAGTCCTGTGGGACGAATTGGCGAAAATCGGAGATGATCTAGCGGTCACGAGGCTCGTGAGGCCCAAGGATCGGCGATATCGGATCGCCGATGCCCATGAGGTGCCAATGACGGGTGCGTTGGCTCGATCCATTGGCTTTTCATGGGCAAGGGCGGACAGATTTCGCCCCTCCTTGAGCATGGAAAGATATCAGATTTTTAAACGCGGATGACGCGGATGTTCATGGATGAGGGCTGTCGGATCGGAATGGATCTGAGGATCTCCAGAATTATGATCGTGGCGAAGCTCATTCCATTGTCAGTGGAGTCCTGTCGGGCGAATTGGCGAAAACCGGAGATGGTCTAGCGGTCACGGGGCTCATGGGCCCCATGGAGCGGCGATATCGGATCGCCGATGCCCATGAGGTGCCAATGACGGGTGCGTTGGCTCGATCCATTGGCTTTTCATGGGCAAGGGCGGACAGATTCCGCCCCTCCTTTTTTCTGTTATCAGTGGAGTCCGTGTGGGGCGAGTTTCTTCGGCGCATCGAAGGTGACGTCGGTGATGGAAACGCGGCGGCCGGTGGCGGGATCGCAGGTGGCGACCTGCATTTTTCTCAATGTCCACACGTTGTCGGCGACTTTCATGACGTCCTCGACTTGGAATTCTTTAACAAGTCCGCCATTTTTATCGTGGCCACGAATCTGCATGAAGGCACCGAACTTGGTGTGGACCCAAACGTAAACGACGTCGTATTTGCCGGCGCTGCCTTTGGGTTTGTCGATGCGGAGTTTATAACAAGGTTGTCCGCCGACGTCCTCCTTGCCTTCGAGTTTCGGGTTCGGCCAGTAGAAAAAGCGCAGGGCGAGATCTTCGTAAGTGAGATCGGTGCCGGCGATGGGTTGGGTGAGTTTTTCCGCAGGGAAGTCCTGGGTCTTGCCGTCGATGATTTCGAACAGATCGTATTTTTCATCCGAGAGGCGCATGTGGAAAACGCGCCAGGCGTTGTTTTCGTTGAACTGGAACTGGATGTTCTTGCCGTCGAGGAAGAGCGCGATGGGGCACTTTTTCCCATCTTTGGAGAGGTTGCCGTTGAGGGGCTCGGTTTTGTCGAGTTGGGTGAGGGTGGCGGATATGCGCGCGCCCTTGAGAATGGCATCGGCATCGGGCTGCTGGGCGTGGGCGCCGGAGACGAGTGCGGCGGCGATTAGGACTGATTTGAAATTCATGGTGATAGGATGGTGGAATGGGCGGATTGGACAAGCTTTGTGGCATTTTCCTTCAAAAAAGCGTCATGTGCAGCGGTTAATTTTTAAAATCCGGTTTTTTGAAGCTTGATGAAGCGAGGGCTGGCGAATTGGATGGCCACAACGCAAGAGCGCCCCAAGCCCCCATGAGTCTCAGAAAGCAGTTAACAGACATCCTTCCCACCCTTCTTCCGGGAAATCCTGCCGATTCGATCAAAGGAACGGAGTTGATCCGCCTGACACGGCTGCAATTGACTGGGAACTATTCGGATGCGTCGCTGCGCTATCATTTCTCCATCATGTCCTGCGATCCCGCCTCGCCGATCGCGAAGGTGGAAAAAGGCCAGGGCTACTATCGGCGGAGTGCGCCGCTGCCCGCACTATCAGGCGCACAGGAATTGATGGCCCTGACCCAGGGTCGGCTGGACGACCTAACCAGCGCCGATCCGGACACGGTGGACGGCACGATGCTGCGGATCCGCAAGTTCCGTGCGGTGGTCACCCGTTATTTCGAAATCAACGGCCGCTTTCCTTTCGCTTTCCGCCAGGCGTTCGGCAAGGACTCGCCGATCAGCAATCTGTGGAAATATCCCGAACTGGTGCTGGTCGATTGGGAAACCGGTGGCTCGCCCGATGAGGAGATGTCGCTGGATGAAACGATGCTCGCCTTCAAGCAACGCCTCGGGATCGCTCCGTTCCGCCTGCATGCTGCGCGCTTGAGAATCCAGCCATCGCTGCAAACCTATCGAGAGGACTTTTTCCAAACGCTTGCGGTTTCCATGTGGGCGCAGGGCGGTGAGCTGGTTTACGCGGCTCCGATCGAAGACGAGGCGCTGGCCGATGGGTTGCGCCGCCTGAGTGCGATGTTCGGTGTCGGCGTGACCTCCTTTGGCCTGACGGCGGAGGTGTTGGAGGAGCTTCCGCGTCCGGCGAATATTTTGAATGCCCATCCGCGCGAAACGGAAGCGATCATGGCAAAGCTGGAGTTCAACCGGATTGCCGCGCCGAAGTCCCGCCCGCACCTCGATTGGACGGCGCTCACTTCGATGCGCAACGAGTCCGAGGAAGCCGAAAAACTCGTGCGATGGCTGACCCGTTGCATCGACGGTCGCCGTGCTGAAGGATTTAAGGACGAGTGAAATTTCCCAAGTGAGCTGGACATTCCAAAGCGTGGCAATCGTCGGGTCCGGCGCGGTCGGACTTTATTTCGGCAGTCGGCTTGCGGCAGCCGGTGAGGACGTGCGGTTCCTGATGCGTTCGGATTTCGAGGCGATTTCCAAGCATGGGCTGAAGGTGAAGAGCATCCATGGCGATTTCGAACTGCCCGAAGTGAAGGCGTTTCGGACGGCCGAGGAAATCGGACCGGTGGATCTGGTGATCGTGGCATGGAAGGCGACGGCGAATGACCAGCTTGCCAAGGTTTTGCCGCCGCTTCTGCACGAGAAAACGCAGGTGCTCACGCTGCAGAATGGTTTGGGAAACTGCGAGAGCATCGCGAAAATCACCGGCCCGGAGCGCGTGCTTGGCGGGCTGTGTTTCGTCTGCATCAACCGGATTTCCCACGGACTCGTCAGCCATTCCGGTGGCGGTCGGATATCCATCGGCGAGTGGCGCGAAGGCGAACCGGGGCGGGCGGTGGAATTGGCAAAACGCTTCCAAGTCGCGAAAATCCAAGGTTTCGCGGTGGATAATCTCCGCAAGGCGCAGTGGGAGAAACTCGTTTGGAACATTCCGTTCAACGGGCTTTCGGTCGCTGAAGGCGGCGTGACGACGGACGTTTTGCTGGCCGATGTCAGGACGGAAAACGAGATCCGCATTCTGATGACGGAAATCATCCAGGCGGCGAGGGCGCTCGGTCTTGATTTGGACGACGGGCTCATCGATTCGAACATCGAGCGAACCCGGCCGATGGGCGCATACCGTACGTCCAGCATGATCGATTTCGTGGAAGGCCGTGAAGTGGAAGGGACACCCATTTGGGAAGAACCGTTGCGACGGGCGAAAGAGGCCGGAGTGGCCATGCCGCACACCGGAATTCTGCTCCAGCGCATCCGCGAACGGTTGGCTGCGAGGGCGGTGAAATAAGGATTTGGTGAAATTTTCCGGGAGCGACAAAGCCACTTGTCCGATCCTGCAATCTCGGCGAGAATACGCTGGAAGGATCTCTATTCTTCTGGAAGCTTCCCTCATTCGTCGCAGGACCAGTATTCTGGCATTGTTCACATGTCTCCGCCCTCCATTCCACCAACATCCAAAGTCGTCATACCCGAAGCCCTGCGGCTCCAGTTGGATGATTTCCGGCGTCACTTGTGGCGGGTGAAAATCATGGAGGCGCTCGCCGCCGGATGTGTCGGGTTGCTGTTGTCGTTTCTCCTAGTTTACGGCTTGGATCGGATTTTCCAAACTCCGGCGATCGCCCGTCTGGGGATCCTGCTCGGCGGAATTTCGTTGTTTGCCGTTTTCGCACCCTATTGGCTGCACCGCTGGGTCTGGCGGCAGCGGCGGGAAGCGCAACTCGCGCGACTGATTTCGAAACGCTATCCCGGACTGGGCGACCGGCTTTTGGGAGTCATCGAGCTTCAGGATCAGCAGGGCAGCGCGGACTCGCTTTCCCCACGCCTTCGCGAGGCGGCGATGGAAGCCGTGGCTGCCGAAGCCGGCCACAGAAAACTCGATGAAGCGCTTCCTCCACAATGGCATCGGCGGTTTGCATTGGTGGCGCTGGGTCTCGCCGTCATCGCGGCCGGGGCATTCACGATGACGCCGCGTGCGGGCTTTAATGCCCTTCAACGCTGGCTCATGCCGCTCTCGAAAACCGAACGCTACACGTTCACGAAACTCCAAAACCCGCCGATTTATCGCGCGGTGGCATTTGGTGAGGCGTTTGAAATCACGCTCCGTTTGTCGCAGGATTCCGAACAAACCCCGCTGACTGCAACCGGGCGCTACGGCCTGCAACCGGAAGTGAATGCGCGTTTGGAAAATGGCAACTATCGCTTCATGTTTCCTGGCCAGCAGGATCCAGGAAGGGTGGTTTTTAAAATCGGCGACCTGCGCCATGAAGTTCGCGTCGAGCCGGTGCCGCGTCCGGGCGTCGAATCGATCACAGCAGTCGTGACACCGCCCGACTATTTGGGAATCCCGCAGAAGACCGTGGATCTGAACACCGGAGTGCTCGGCGTGGTCGAAGGCAGCAAGGTGCGTCTGGAACTTTCAACCAATCGTCCGTTGGCAAAAGCATCGTTCGGCCCGACTCGCGCACAGGTGATCGAAGACGGTAAGGATGCGCCGAAATACGAGTCGATCCAAGGGGCGCTCAGTATGTCAGGCCGCGTCGCGAAGACTCCGATGATTGACGTGGGCGCAGTTCCCTTCGAGGTGCCTTTCGAGTGGACGGACACGTTGGGGCTGATCGGTGAACCCGGATTCCGCGTTCGTGTGGATGCGCTTCGTGATGTCGCGCCGACCTGTTACTTGCAGGGCATCGACCGCCAGAAGGTCATGCTGCCGGAGGAAACCGTCGATTTCGAGGTGTTGTCCGAGGATGATTTCGGCCTCAAACAATCTGGCATCGAATGGAGCGGCGAATTCACACGGCCGACCGATGAACAACCGGCGAAGGGTGAAATGAAGCTCGGCAATGGTTCTGCGGAAGAACGGCGGATTCTCAAGGGCGCGTCGTTTTCTCCGGCCGCATTCGGAATCGCACCGCAGAAGATCACGTTGCGGGGCTACAGTGAGGACTATTTCCCCGGCCGCGGCAGGGTTTATTCCGAGCCGGTGATCCTCTATGTGCTCACCCGCGATGAGCATGCGCAGATGCTCAAGAGCAAGTTTGATAGAAATATCACCGAGTTCGAGGATCTGGCGCGTCGCGAAATGGAGCTGCTGGATGAGAACGGGCGCTTGGAAAAAATGAGCGGCGAGGAGCTTCAGAAACAGGAAAACAAAAACCGCCTTTCCGCCCAGGATCAGGCCGAGTCCGAAACGAAGCGCCGGATGGACGATCTCACCAAGCGCATGGAGGACCTCATGAAGGATGCCGCCCGCAACGGTGATATCGATAAGAACACACTCAAGAAGATGGCGGAATCCCTGAAGTCCATGCAGGAGCTCAGCCAGCAGGACGTTCCGAAAGTTCAAGAGAAACTCGGTGATTCCCAGGATCAGTCCAATACCGCGGAGCAGGCTCAGAAGGATGTCGCGCAGGCCGTTGAGGAGCAGAAGAAGGTTGTCGAAAAAATGCAGAAGGCCATCGACAAGGCGAACGAAGCCAACAAGCAGTTTGAGGCTGGCACCTTCGTCAACCGTTTGAAAAAAGCGGCGGGCGAGGAAGACGGGATTGCCAACGTGCTCATCAACTCGTTTGACCGCATCCTCGGTGCCAGGACGAACAAACTCGATCCGTCCGACGAGCGGCGTTTGAACGACGCGACCAGCCAGCAGTTGAACACGGCCTCGGACGTGCGTTGGATCCAAGAGGACCTCATGCACTTTTTCGCCCGTACCCAGACCGAATCCTTCAAGCAGATCCTCGATGAAATGAAGCAATCGCGCATCGATATCGAGCTGGAGGAAATCCGGCTCCTGCTGGCTGCGAACAAATCCTACACCGCCACCGAAGGCACGAAGAAATGGGCGGCCAAACTCACGGAGTGGGCGAAGAAGCTCGGAGGGGACAAGGATTCCAGCGGGGGAGGCGGGGGTGAGGGAGGAGGAGCAAGCCCCGAGGACGAGGATTTCGAATTCATGCTTCGCGTCATGAAATTGGTCCAACAGGAGCAGGACATCCGTGCCCAGACCCGCGCGCTCGAGCAGCTCCACCGCAGCATTGAGCCCACTCCCGACACCACGGAAAAGCCATGAAAACCCCACTTCGAATCGCAGGTCTGCTGCTGCTAGTTCCCGCGCTGCTCTCAGCGGACGAGGAGCTGGCGGGCGACAAGCTGGCGAAGCATCAGGAAGGCTCGGCCAAGGTCGCCAACAAACAGGATGAGCTTTCCGCCGACGTCCAACAGCTCACCATCGAACAAACCGTGCCACAGGTGATCGAGCTGCTCAACGACGTGGAAAAAATCATGGATGAGGCGACTGACAAACTCGCCGCACACGACACCGGTGGCGATACCATCGCTGCCCAGACCGAAATCATCGAGAAGATCCATGACGCCGCCAAAGAAAAGCAGAAGCAAAATGGCAGCGGCAAATCCGGCAGCGCCATGATGGACATGATGGAGCGCATGATGGGCAAGAAGCCGGAAGACGGAAAGGGCAAAGGCAAGGACGGGAAACCCAGCGACACGGGAAGTTTCGGAACGCACGGCCTGTCGGACACCGCCAATGGCGCGGCTGACGGTGGCGCAGGCGGAAAAAGCGAAGCCCGGCGGGTGCCGAAAGCCGGTGGCAGCGCGGGGCACGCGCTTCCCGAGGAATTCCGTAAAGCCCTTGATGCCTACAACCGCGGTGCCGAACAAAAGGCGAAGTGAAAGAATTTCCGTTACCATGAGTCATCTTCTGTCAGTTGGAAAATTCCGCGTTTACCTGATTGCCTCGTTCGGCTTTCTGGTCTCGCCCATCTTTGCCCAGGATCTTCCGGTGCGGCCGGATGACACCATCCCCGCCCAGGCGGAGCTGATCTATGACCGGGGGCTGCAATATCTCGCAAAAACCCAGAACTCGAAGGGCTGCTGGGATGACAACGTCGGCACCGAGCCGGGAGTCGTCGGACTGTGTGTGGCGGCATTCCTCGCGCATGGTGAGGACCCGAACAATGGCAACTATTCGAAAAACATCCGCGCTGGCATCGATTACATCCTTTCCCAACAGAACGAGAAAAACGGCTATATCGGATCGAGCATGTATAACCATGCTTTCGCAACCAAGGCGCTCGCGGAATCCTATGGTGTCTTGAACAATCCGAAAATCGCGCCTGCCCTGAAGCAAGCCGTGGCGCTGATATTGAGCGCGCAAAAGAAGAACGCGGCTGGAGCCTGGCGCTACACGCCTGATAGCACCGATGCGGATACCACCTGTACCGGTTGCCAGATGGTCACTCTGTTTGCCGCCAGAAATGCGGGCATCGGTGTTCCCGATGAGGCGATCCGCAAAGGGCTTGCGTTCCTTTCGAACTGCCGTGGTTCCGACGGATCATACGGATATGTTTCCTCATCCGGCGGAAAACCCACACTCACGGCGGTCGGCTTGCTTTGCCAGGCCTTGGCCAAGGACCGGACGTCGAAGGACTATCAGACGAGTCTCAACTATCTGAAGAAGAACCTCGATTACCGCGATCGCTATTACCCGTACTATTACGAATACTATATGTCGCAGGCCCTGTTCCATGCGGATGAAGCGACTTGGAAGGAATGGAACGCCAGAAACATCCGCTACCTTTCCACCATCCAAGCTGCCGATGGTTCTTTCCTCGGAAATCAGGGCCCGTCCTTCAGTACCGCCGGAGCGCTTCTTTCACTGGCGCTGAATTACCGCTATCTGCCCATTTACGAAAAATGATCCGGGCACTCACCATTTCATGGATTTGCGGCATGGTCGGGCTGATGGCAGCCGAACCATCGGACTTGTTGCGCTTCACGAATGGCGACCAACTGCATGGCACGTTCCAAGGCATCAAGGATGGACCCCAGGCGATCTGGCAGCGTGATGACTTGGCAGCTCCTGTTGATTTTAAAATCGCCCAACTCCGCCATATCATTCTCAACGGCGGGCGTCCGCTGAAATCACTGACCACGCTTTCCCATGTGGCGCTGGTCAATGGCGACCGCGTCCCGGGAACGATCACCGGGCTCGATGACGGAATGGTCGCGCTGGATACGCCCTATGCCGGGATCCTGCGGATTCCGCGCAACCAGGTGGCGATGCTTGCTCCGAGTCCGTTAGGTGGGCGCATTCACTATCACGGGCCGTTTGTGGAGGACGAGTGGCAGATGAGCAATGCCTCCTATCCGGACGGACTGCCTCCCGTTGTGGCGGATCCTGCGGGTAAGAACGATGACGACGAGGCGTCGGATATTCCCGGACGTTGGAAATTTTCCGGCTCTGCGTGGTATTGGGGGAGCAAGTCATCCGGGACCGCCATCGTCCGCAAGGATGTCATGCCGGACCGGGCGGTCCTGCGCTTCGATCTCGCGTGGAAAAGCCGCCTGTCGGTCGCCATCGGATTTCATGCGGATTTCGCCCATCCGAAGCCATTGCTTGAGGAGGATGGCGAGGCGAACGGCGGAATCAGGAAGCCGGTCAGGTTTGTGCCCGGTGACTCCGCGGTGCTGCCCGTGCTTTTCGGTAACAGTTACGTGCTGCATATTTTCGCCAGCCATCTGATGCTCTATCGAACATCGGTGAATGCCGACGGAGTGGCCAGCATCGAGAGGGTGCAGGTGAATGCCAACAGCATCCGGTTGGGCGATTCCGGCAAGGTGACGATGGAGATCCGCAGCAACCGGCTTACCGGCCAGATCTCGCTTTTCATCGATGGCGAATTCGCCGCGCAGTGGAGCGAGGCGACCGCGCCTCCCGGGTTGGCTCATGTCCATTCGGATAAGGGTGCCGGTTTTGGGTTTGTGGTGCAGACGGAGAACTCCTCGGTGAGGCTTTCCGACATCATGGTGGCCGAGTGGAACGGCATGCCGGACTCCGCCCGCAGTCTCCAGGTGGACGATCAGGACATCGTTCTACTGACCAACGGCATCGACCGCTTTTCGGGAAATGTGAAATCGCTCAAGGAGGGAAAAGTGAATCTTCTCGCCAAACACGGTGAGTTCCAATTTCCGCTTGAGGACGTCGCGGAGATCCGTTTCGCCCGCAACAAGCTCGCCCCGCAAGCGGAGGAATCCGCTGATTCGGTGATTGTCCGTCTCAGTCCTCTCGGCCAGATCACCGGCCGACCTCTATCGGGTGGGCCGTCCTCCATCAGGCTTCTCCATTCCGTCGCCGGTGAAATGAACTTTAACTTGGAGTCCGCGGTGATGCTCGATTTTCAACCCTCACACAACATGATCGATGATTGGAATTCCGAGTTTTAGGTTGAGGTCCTGGTCCTGCATGGTTCTTGCGCACGCCGCAGCCGGCATGGCTGTGGCGGATGATATTTCCCTGACTGGAGATGCGAAGCTCAGCGGCGCCATCCGTTCGATCAGTGATGCCGGAGTGGTGGAACTCGCTTCCTCCCTGTCGCCCGATCCGATTTTTCTCAAGGCCGGAGCCGTGGAAAAAGTCGAATTCAGCCCGCCCCAGCAAAGCCCCGAAACGCCCGGCGCATTGGTGGAACTCCTGAATGGAGATCTGCTGCCAGCGACGATCAATGAGCTGGATGAAAAGAATCTGACGGTCACCACTCTGGATGCCGGACGTCTGGTGTTGCCTCGGACCGCTTTGAAATCCGTCCAACTCGGGATTCACAAACGCAAGATCACCTACGCGGGACCGAAGAGCCTGGAAGAGTGGACGAGCGATCTGGAGGGTGCGAGAAACTGGAGATTTGAAAACAACGCGCTCGTCGCCAACGGTCCGGCCTACGCCACGAAGTTTTTCGATGCGCCCCAACAGTTCGTCTTCCGCTTCACTCTGAAATGGCAGGGAAATCCGAATTTCCAAATCTATTTCGCCGATCCGCTCAAGCCGCGTGGCGAGGCTGCCGATCGTTATTACCTGCAATTCAATGGAGCCGGAATGGAGCTCAAACGCGAGTCCAGCAAGGGCAACCGCTACACCTCCATCATCCTTTCCAACAGAACACCCGATCAATTTTTCGATAGCAAACTGGACGTGGAAATCCGCGTGGACCGCAAGGCATCCCGGCTCCATCTCCTCCTGAACGGCGAGCCCGAGGGCGCTGGCATCGATCCGGTGGCCAACGTGCCTGAGAGCAACGGGATCACGCTGGTTAGCAATTCCTCGAATGGCATTGAGCAGGAAATCCGTGCGATTCAGATCCTCGAGCTCGATGACGCCCGCATCCGTCACCGCTCCGAGCAACGCGGCGATCCGAAAACCGACAGCCTGATCAGCCGCGACGAGGACCGCTGGGGCGGCCATCTCACGCAAATCCGAAAAACCGCAGACGGCTTGGTCTTCTCCTTCAAGAGTGATTTCCAGGAAGCCCCGCTCGAACTCCTGGAATCCGATGTCTCCACCATTTTCTTCGCCAACCCACAGGACGAAACGAAAACCGAGACGCCGCACCCGTATGTCCTGCGCTTGCAGGAAAACGGTTTGCTGCACGTGAGTTCCTGCTCGTTCACCGAATCCACCGTCACCGCAACACATCCGTTGTTGGGCGTGATGAGCATCCGGCGCGCCGGGATTTCCGCCATGGTGCATCTCACTCCGAAGTCCAAGGAGGTCCCTGAAAAATGAAACCGCACCTTTCATTCGCTATCCTCAGTATTGCACTCTCCCTCGTCTCCGCAGCGGACGAGGTGAAATCCGTGGTGCGCTTCGCCAATGGCGACCAACTTTCCGGCTCCTTGGAATCGCTCACCACCGAGCGCTTGGTTTGGAAGTCCCCGATCCTCGAAAAGCCCACGCCATTTTTCCTGAAGAGTGTTCTCGATCTGACTCTATCTGCCTCGCAGCCGAAAATCGAAGCGAAGCACGAAGCTACGATTTTACTCACCAATGGCGATAGCGTCCGAGGGCAGCTCGCATCCGTTGCCGATGATGCCGTGGAGCTGGACACTTGGTTCGCCGGACGCATGAAATTCCGCCGTGTGATGATCTCCTCCATCCGTGTCGACGAGCGCACGGAATTTGTCTATCAGGGACCCACCGGACTCGAGGGCTGGAAGCTATCCGCGGGAAACGAAGCATGGTCCTTTCAGGATTCCGCGCTGCGCTCCAATGCCGCCGGCAGCATCGCGAGGAACGTTGGGCTTCCCGATGAATGCAGCATCGCTTTCGACGTCGCGTGGAGAAACCAGATCGGGCTGAGGGTGTTTTTCTTCTCGGATGACATCGATAGCGATTCGCCCGCTACCGGCTACGACATGACGTTCCAGTCCCGCGCCATTTCCCTCAGAAACTGTGAGAGCCAGCGCTCCGTCGGGCGGACTCCGAATGCCATCTCACTTCAGGAAAATGAAAAAGCCCGGATCGAGATTCGCGCGAGCATGAAGTCCGGCAACGTCAGCGTGCTCGTCGATGGCAAGACGATCGAGAATTGGAATGACCCTGACTTCGCGCATAACAAGATCGGCCGTGGCATTCACTTCGTATCGATGAATTCCTCGCCCTTGCGGATTTCCCACATCGAGGTGGGATCGTGGGATGGCGTCACCGAAGCGGTCCCGCAGCGCCAGCCGCTTGCCGGTATCGGTATGCCTGCGTTCGGCGGGCAGGATATCGATGGGGAGGAAGCCTCCGCCCCTGAGGAAAAGCCGGGTGAAGGACGCATGATGCTGCGAAATGGCGATAGCATCGATGGTCAGGTGCTCTCGATCACCGGAGACATGATCACCATCAAGACTCCGTTCAAGGAAGTCAGGATCCCGGTGGAAATGCTCAAATCCGTCGCCCTGAAACCCGTCGATCCCGAGCGCTGCAAACGCGAGAACGGCGATGTCCGCGGCTGGTTCCCCGATGGCTCATCCCTCGTCTTCCGCCTCGAAGCCGTCGGCGATGGCACTCTATCCGGCACCAACCAGAACTTCGGAGCCGCCCAATTCAAAACCGCCGCCTTCAGCCGCATCGAGTTCAACATCTACGATCCCAAACTCGTCGATCTAAGAAACGCCGGCGGCTGGTGATCTCTGCGGAGCGTCGATATTCTATCGACTGAGTCAGGCCGACATCCTGCCGGACGAAGCCGCGATTTCTCCCGATTCTCCGCGCGGCGTCGTGATGAAATCTTACGTGCCAAACGCACGTCTGCGTGCAGGAAATCCCTCGTCAGATTCATCAGTCCCGGGTCGAGGACGCTCAACGATGAGCGCCCAAAGTGGATTCGGGCTTTTTGGATTCCTCCTGGTGCCTCAAAACGTTCATTTCGCCCGCTGGCGGAGTTGCTCCAACCTTGAAAGTGGTTTCGCTGGTTCCGTCTTTGTCTGGGGATCGGTGGGTTTCTCGGGTTCGGCTTTCGTTTCTGTTTTGGCGACGGGGGCGGGTGAGGGGGCGTCGATGCGGAGGGTGCTGTTGAGGGCGGTTTGATGGAGGATGGTGGTGCCGTTTTCCGGAACGGAGATGCGGCAGAAGATGGCGTTGTGTTTTCCGACGGTGGCGTCTGCGGCGAGGGTGAGGGGGAAGGTGATTTCCTTCTGGTCTTGGGTGAGGGTTTGCGGCGGGCAGGTGACGCCGTGGGGGAGGCCGGTGAGCTCGGCGGTGGCGGGGCCGGTGAAGGGATGTTTGTTCTCGATTTTTCCTAACATCGAGGCGTTGCGGCCTTGCTCGGTGGCGGCGAGATCGAGGGTCATGGTGAGGTAGGGTTCGGCGATCTTGAGTGGGGTGAGGGCGGAGGAAACGAGGATGGGGCCTTGCGGGGTATTCGCCTCGGCGAGCACGCAGACCTGCCAATCGGCGGTGGCGGCGTCGGCGCTGGCGTTCAGTTCGTAGGTCGCTTCCGATTGGTCGCCGGGGATGTCGATAGTGACGGGGCCGGTGACACCGGGCGGATTCCACAGAAAACGGACGCTGATTTTCTCGGCGTAGCCGGGGCTGCGGGTGAGGTGGATTTTCAGGGCGAGCGTGCCGTTTTGGACGAGCGGTACGGCGGGTCTTTCGAGATCGATTTTGAAAGGGGACTCGTTGATCACTGCGGTGGCGATGCGGTCGAAGCTGGCGGAGTGATAGGCTCCCTCGTTGTTCACATCGACGTGGTTGATCGTGTCGATGAGTTTTCCTGTGAGCGGTGGGTCGCCGACGGATTTCAGGGAAAATGGATAGAGTCCTCCGGCGACGGGCGCATCCGGCGCGGCTTCGAAGACGACGGGGAAATTGTTGATGGAGCGAGGGACTGGCGGCGCGTGCATCGTGACTCCGGCGGGCAGGGAGCCGGCTTCGAAGGTGGAATCGCAGGCGATGTTTTCCCGCGTGATGTTGACGACGGCGGCGTAGCGGTTGCCGCGCGGGACGGGGAAGGTTTTCCACTTCTGGCTGTTCACTCGCTCGACGACGGGCAGGGTGGCGGCGAGGGTGGGGGACTTCGGAGCGACCTCGATGCGATAGGTGAAGTCCGGCCCGGTGCGGTTGAGTTGGTCGCGGATTTTCAGGCCATATTCGCCATCGGCGGGGCAGGTCCATGAGATCACGCTGTCGGGCGCGCCCTGGTCGTCGTTCGCGGCGAGCTGTTTGCCATCGGCGGAGTGGACGGATAGAACGGAATCGAGCGGCGAGCGTTGGCTGCGGGCGAGGACTCGGAGGACAAGGTTCTGGTCCTTCTTCGCGGTGAACTTGAACCAATCGGCTTTTGCTTTTCCGTCAGGGGCTCCATCGAGAATGCCGTGGGCGGCGCTGGGCAGCGGCGGCATGGGCGTGGCGGTGGCGAAATCAGCGTTGGGAGAAATTTCCCGAACCGCCTCCAGCGGGGAGACGGTGATCCAGTGAGGTGAGGGGGCGGATAGATTGTCCTGGATCGGGAAGATGGGAAAACGATCGTGGGTCTCGGCGGGAAGGGTGATGGATTGTTTGAAAGGTCCGGAGGGATCGCCGATGAAAGTGAATTCGATGGTTTCTCCGGGCTTGCCGCCGGTGGGGAAAACCGCCTTGGGCCGGGGGAATGTGCCGATGTGGAGGCGATATTGGCATTGGTCGTTGCCCTCGTAGGCGGCCTCGTGGACGAGGATGTGGTAGTCGCCATCCTCGGGGGCGATGATGGAGGCGCAGGAATCGGTGCGGAGGAGTGGGGTGTCGTCGCAGGAGGCGATCTCGAATTTTTTTGGATCGAGGATGGCGACGTAGGAATCAAACATGGTGCGACCTAACCGCATGGCCTCGACTTCGACGGAGAGGCGCTGGCCTTTTTTTAAACCGCACACGTAGTAGTCATCGTCCTCGTTTCCTGCGATTCCTTGGACGGTGCTGTTCAGTTCGACTCTCTGGGCGGTGTCGAAGGTGGCGTTGGGTTCCACTTCGGGGATGTTGGGGAATTGGCTGATCCAGAACGAGCGGAGTTCGGTGAGCCCGCCGGGGCTGCGGAGGCGGAGGGAGTGTTCGCCGAGAGCGGCGTCA
>JBDSZP010000166.1:0-13605 GCA_039925065.1 Luteolibacter sp. | reverse complement strand
ACTTCGAGTTTCGCAGGCAGGAGAGGTTTCGTCTCGCTGTTGAGAACGAGGGTGCCGGAGGCGAAAAGCTCGCCCTCGTGGCCTTCGAGCGGGCGGTCGAGAACGACGTGATAGACTTTCAGGCAGTTCGATTTCGGATGAATGATCTTGTGAAGCAATTTCCCGTCGTCCGTCATCAGCAGCAACCCGGTGGTGTCCTTGTCGAGGCGTCCGATCGGATTCAGCCCCGGATTCCGATGGGCATACCGCTCGGGGAGCAGATCGTAAATCGTGCTCCCGGGATCCTCGCTGCTGCATGTGTAGCCGTCCGGCTTGTTGAGCATGATGACGAGCGGGGCGAGCGGATCGAGTTCCTCGCCACGGAAGCGGATCCGGTCGTGGGGCGGGAAATCGCCATCGCCTAACACCCGTCCGGTGTCATCGGTGACGGCACCGGACTTGATCAGGCGCTGGGCTTCCTTGCGCGAGCCGTAGCCGAGATTGGCGAGAAGTTTGACGAGTTTCATGGGAAGAAGTGCCGAGTGAGCAGTGATCGGAAAAGAGAACGACTAACGTTTGTCGGCGAAGAGGAGCTTGTAGATCTTGTCTTCGGCGATTTTGCGCCAGGCCATGCCGCTGGTTTCGAGGACCGCTTCGTAGGGGAGCTGGCGGTTGGCGACCAGCAGCAATTTTCCGCCGCGTTTCAGCGACCCGATGGCCACCTTGAGAAATGCCCGGCCGAGATCCACATTCGTCGCCTGACCGGTGTGGAAGGGCGGATTCATGATGATGGCATCGTACGTGCCGGGCAGGCCGGTGGTGACATCGTGCCAATGGAAATGGATTTTCGACTCGTCCTCCAGATAACAGGTTGGCGAGCTCAAACGCATGACGTCCTCTTCGTGGTGGGCGAGATTCCGTCGGGCGCATTCGAGCGCGCGGGCGTCCGCTTCGAAAAGATCCAGCCGCTCGATTTTCGGGCAGCGTTTCAGCACGGCGTCTGATAGAAATCCCCAGCCCGCACCGAGGTCGGCGACGGTCCCGCGCAAATGAGCCGGAAGGTGATCGGCGAGAAGCTGTGAACCGGGATCGATGTGGTCGCTGCTGAAAATCCCGGCCCGCACGGAGAAACCGGAAATTTCGCGCAGCTCGCCGAGTGCGCGCCATTCGTCGAAAACCGCTTCGTCCGCCTCATCCAGCAAGGCATGGAAGGCACGGCACTTGTGCTTCTGGATCGACACGATGTTTCCAGCGGCGCGCGAAAGTTCCTTTTCAAACCGCCCCGCGCCCGCCGTGTTCGGCATCGCGACCAGCAGGCGACCGCCAGGCTCCAAGCGACCCTTCGCCATCGCGAACCACGCCAGCGCCTCGTCCTTCGATTTTCCCGGCAGGACCATCACCAGCGGAAATTTTTCATGCGGGAGCTCATCCACTCGCGCAAACCCCGACTTCTCCCAAGCCACCGCCTGCGGCTTGAACGGCTGCCAGCCAACCACGGATGGCCACGCCTTCAACGCCGGATGGGGCTCCGCTCCGAGGAACAGCGCCCGGGAGGGAATCGGAAGTCCGTCCCCGCCTTCGAAGGCGAGCATCAATGTTTCAAGAGCGGGGTTCACACGGAAGTCTTGATCCCGATTTTCCAGCAAGGCAATCACAGCCTGCCTTAATCCGCGGGGTGCGATTTTCTAACGCCCGAAGTCATCGTAGTGCTCGTTCGTGTATTTTTCGTAACGCTTGATGATTGCCGCGTTTTCCTTTTCGACCTTCGTGAGCTTGCTGGTGACATCGACAGCCATCGGCATGTACCAGTCCAGTTTGTCGAAGTGCTCGCGCATGTCGGCGTTTTTGAAACTGTAGCCGTGGCGGGCGTAGATCTCGTTGCGCATGATCCGGAGGTCGGCGGGTTTCATGTTCTCCACGTCTTCCTCTTTCAGCGGCTTGGTGGAGGACTCGGGATATCTGCCGGCCTTCGGGTCGTATTTGAATTTCCGCGCGGAGAGTTCGAATTTCCGCAAGCCGATTTGTTTGTCATTGGCCTCCCACTCGCCGAGCAGGGATTTGGTTTTCCGCATGAAAGTGAACCGGAAAACGCCGTCGGTCCTGTCGTCGCCGGGTTCCTTGGCGATCACCGCGAAGTCGCCATCCATTTTCGACCACGATCCGCTGAATGCCCGTTCGTTGCCTGACACGATGCTGTAACCGGTGACCGAAGTTCCGATGACGCGATCCAGGCAAATCGTGATCTTCTTTTCGCCAAACGCACCGACGTAGGTCCCCAGCATTTCCTTCGCATCTTCGTGGGCGGCGTTCACCTCATCCTCGCCGGCGGCGGGTTTCGTTTCAGGGCTTTGAGCATGCAGCGATCCGGCAGAAACAAGGATCGAGACGGCGAGCAGATAGGAAGTGCGTTTCATGATGTGAAATTGTGAGGAACCTGAAACACTACCCACAGAATCCACCGTCGTTGCAAGCCAATGCTCAAAAATCCTTCGCCGAAATCCGCTGCCGCCCGGAAGATCACCGGCGTCTGCTTGTGGCTGGCGCTGGCGTTTTTCACCATCCTGATGGCGCGGATCACGCTCGGTTATTGGCCGATCCGCCGTGACGCGGGGTTTCTCCAGATCAAACAGCAATACCTCGGCATCATGCATTGGGAGGCCGCGTTCTGGGTCCACGTTTTCACCAGCATGCTGCCGCTGCTCGCGGGCTTCACGCAGTTCGCGCCGTCGGTTTTGAAACGATGGCCCGCAGTGCATCGCTCGATGGGAAAGGTGTATGTCATCACGGTTTGTTTCATCACGGGTCCAGCCAGCCTGATCATGGCCTGTTATGCGAATGGCGGGATCATCTCACGAATCGCGTTCACCACGCTGGCGCTCCTCTGGCTCGGCACCACGGCGATGGGCTGGCGCACCGTCCTCCAGCGGAAATGGTCCGTGCACCGCGAATGGATGATGCGCAGCTACGCGCTGACTCTATCGGCGATCACCCTGCGGGCATGGAAATACCTGATCATTTTCGCCTTCGAACCGCGCCCGATGGACGTCTATCGAATCGTCGCCTGGCTCGGCTTCGTGCCCAACCTCCTCATCGCGGAATGGTTGATCCGACGTTCCCGCGAGCGCCGGACGGCCCACAAGGAGGGGCGGAATCCGTCCGCCCCAGCCCATGAAGTGGCAATGAGGTGAGGGAAATCGCGATTCTTTGGCTTCTAAATGGGCATCGGCGATCAGACATCGCCGTTTGTTGAAGAGCTTCCGCTGCCATCGCCATTATTTCACACCCCTCAATGGTTGTTAGTCTGAGCGACCTCTTTGATGGGCGTCATGGGCGAGGACCCCTCTCATCGATTATTGTGGTCTTCGTTTTTGAGATCTCGGCTTGAGATCTCGATTTTGATTTCGGTTGGGCTGACGCTCAGGCTTTTGGGATTGCTTCATCAAGTTGCGCACAAATTCCAGGTCCTTTTCGTAGAATTCTCGTTCCCTACCATTTGGTTCGGAATCGACCGCCTTGACAATATCAGATTCTGCTTCCTCGAGATAACGTCTGCACTGTTCCCAGGCTTTCGCTTGGAGATTCTTATCAACCTGTCTGCTCCTTCCCGTATCCATACAGCGTTTTGCAAGATCGATCTTGGCACGAGCCCGAATATCGTAGAGCATTGCGGGTATCGCCAAAGAGTTTGGAGTTCTAGAAATTAGATTGGTAATAAGCCGGACAGCCTCTTCGTCTCTACCCATTTTTCGCAAAGCCAAAGCTGCACGCTTTACTTCATCGCCTTGGAGCCGACGATTTGAAACAGTCTCAATCCAGTCTCGGCCGAGCGTTTTATCGTCAATCAATGCGGAATCTCTAAGAGCGTCAGCAAGTAAAAAAATCGTAGAAGCCGGAAGATCCTGTGGAGCAAGTTTATGTCGTCTAATCCATTCACCGATCCATTCGGGCCTATTTTGAGTGGATGCGATTTGAGAAAGAAGCTCTAGCAGTCGAGGGGCTGCAGGCTGCTTTTCTAAAAGGGGAACCAGTCGTGCTTCCGCTGCCTCGAAATCTTGCTGAATTAAAAGACGCTCGACTTCAGCAACATGCCTCAACATTTCGTGTCGAGGGTGGGCGGGTAAAATGCATGTTACTGCGGATTCTTCTAGGTCAAAACTTGGTGTTGGTGAGCCAAGTTGTAACATGGTCCTGAAGATCGTGGGGATTCCCTGACCTTCTGCTTGGGCTAGCTGAAGTTTATTAAAAAACCAAGCTAATGATTGGTTGCGCCAGGAAGGTGAAGCACTCCCGTGGAGAAATTTGTCACGATCAACAGTCCGCGGTAGACCGCCAGGAGAGCGAATTTCAACTCGATCCGCAAAAATCGTAATGTTTGTTGGCTCGTTAAGTTCATAGTCTCTGTGAACGATAGCGTTGATTACGGCTTCTTGTAGCGCGCGTTCAGGATATTTTGGGGCGTTTGGATCAGGTGATTCTTTGTCGAACGCAGTTGATGCGTGCGTTCTAAGGAGGTCAAGCGCCTTGCGTGCTTGCTCGACAACCGAACCTATTATTTCATGACGTTCTGCGGTCGGTTCGCTCCGGTCTTTTCCAGGATAGACCGATACTTTGGTCCATGCGCCGGGGATAAATGTCGTTGGTTCCTTGGCGAAAAGGATAAGTGCAAAATTACGTGGCCTTAAATTTGCGTCCAAGGGACGACGCGCGCCAAGTGACGGGACTAAGGCGGAGAGGCGATTCTTCTCCTCAAAATAATCTTCCAATCCCATGGATGGGTTCCATACAGCGGCCTGCTGCAGAACATCTCGGAATGCTAATAGATCAATGGAAGTAAGGGTGGCATCTGGATTCGGACGTCTATCCCACGGCTCGATCGCCTGCTTACGGACTAAAAGTTCGCGGAGAATTCCATTTCGTGCCTCGACAGTCTCTCTACTAAGCCTAACATAATAGCGGGAGGCATCCGCTCCCGAAGCTCGATAGCAATGTGGATGTGGGCTGGCGGGGACTATGAAAACGAGTATTCGTTGACCTTCCACACTTCCTGGCAGCTCTTCTACTAGAGGGGTGACCGGAGGATCAATTTTAGTTCTGGCGTCATTCATCAGCTTGCCCTCTACCTCTTTGAATCTTTGAGCAGAAAGGCCAGGCGTCTCGACACGGGGGAAACCGTGCTCGTCTCTTAGTTCTTCAGCGCCGCAAACGATGTAGCCACCACCTAGATTCTGATAATCGTTTGCAAAAGCCGCGACAGTTCGCAGTAAGTCTTCGATATCTGCGACATTGCGTTTCCATTCAACTTGTTCGCTTTCACGTGTTGAGAGTTCCTTGAGGTCTAAGTGGTGATTCATTAATTCGTGATTTGTGTAGTCCGCGATTTATCCAAACTATTGGCACGTCCCGCAGGTCTCACCGTTGAGCATGGCATCGATAAGGAATGGCATTCTTTTTCTCGGCGGCGTAGGCTAGGAGATACGACTTGGCCAGTTTTCAGTGTTTATTTTTCGAGAAGAGAGAAGTGCTGAACGGAGGCGAGTTCGGGTTTGGCGAGGCGGTGGTAGCGGTCTTCGGGTTTCACGGCTTCGTAGCAACGACTTTGCCGTCTTTCCAAGAGAGCAGGGGGAGGTTCCAGCGTTTGTGCTCGGCACGGAGTTCCTTGGCCATGGCTTTGGCGGCGGCTTGGCCGCGGGCAATGAATGCGGGCTGCTCCATGGGGAGACTGGCGGGCTTGGATGGTTTCATTGGCGTAGGAAGTCTTTGACTTGCTGAAGAGTGGAGTTTGCAGAGTCGAAAAGCAAGGAAGCAGGCTGGATGCTGTTGTTTCGGAACGTCCAGCCGTCTGCGAGTGGGGCGTAGATTTCGAGAAAATGGCTTTGATCGCGAGTTTCCCGGGATCGAGCGGAGAGAGGCCGCGGGCGATTTCATCGGCGTTGAGGAAACGCGGGAGGGGATTGAGTTGGCGGAGATAGGCACGGGCAAACGTGGTCTTCCCTGCGCCGTTGGATCCGGCGAAGAGGTAAAGGGTGGATGGTGTTGGGGTGGATTTCATTCTGCCTCGGAGTGGGAATCAGAGACTGCCGCGAGACGCGTCAGCCAGGGTGTTGAGCGGATTCTCCGCGAAGGCGAATTCTGTGACGACCTGGCCTCCGATGAGGTGTTGTTGGATGATTTGCTCCAACACTTCCGGGGAGCAGGAGTGGTACCAGACGCCTTCCGGATAGACGACGGCGACGGGGCCTTGGAGGCAGACGCGGAGGCAATTCGCTTTGGTGCGGTAGATTTTCGAATCCTTCCCGCCTGCGAGGCCGAGTTCCTTGAGGCGCTTTTTGAGAAATTCCCAGGAGGCGAGGCCGGCTTCCTTGGCACAGCATTTGGGCTCGGTTTGATCGGCGCAGAGGAAAATGTGGCGCTCGATATTTCCGATGCCGAGGGAGGCCGCGCAGGATTGGAGATCGCTCATTTGGGTATTAGAAAATGAACCACGCATTTCCCGGATTTACACGGATAAAGACCGAAGAATCAAGATCGTGTCCCGGCTGTCTCAGCCGGGTTTCCTGGCTTCACTTCCGGCTGAGACAGCCGGAACACTTTAGTTTAGGCCTACCAGATTTTCACGCGGTCTTCGGGTTTCACGTAGAGCTTGTCGCCGGGCTTCACGTCGAAGGCTTCGTACCAGGCATCGATGTTACGGACGACTCCGTTGACGCGGGCTTCGGCGGGGGCGTGGGGATCGGAGTGGATTTGTTTGATGAGCGCTTCATCGCGGATTTTCGTGCGCCACACTTGGGCCCAGCCGAAGAACACGCGTTGGTCGCCGGTGAGGCCATCGATGACCGGGGCGGGCTGGCCTCCGAGCGAGGCGCGGTAGGCGGCGAGTGCGAGGTTCATTCCGCCCATGTCGCCGATGTTTTCGCCCATGGTCAGCTTGCCGTTGACGTGCTCGCCGGGAAGGATCGCGATGCTTTCATATTGCGCACCGAGTTTGGCCGCGCGCTGGTTGAAATTTTCCGCATCCTCGCTCGTCCACCAATCTTTCAGGACGCCCTCGCCGTTCGACTTCCGGCCTTGGTCGTCGAAACCGTGGCTGATTTCGTGGCCGATCACGCCGCCGATGCAACCGTAGTTCACTGCCGGATCGGCTTGGGGATCGAAAAAGGGTGGCTGCAGAATGGCGGCGGGAAAGACGATTTCGTTGAAGGTCGGATTGTAATAAGCGTTCACCTTTTGCGGCGGCATGCCCCATTCCTGGCGGTCCACCGGTTGGTCCAAGCGGTCGAGTTCGCGCTGCCACTCGAAGCGGCCGGAGCGATCGATATTGCCGTAGAGATCGTCCGGTTTCACGACGAGTTTCGAGTAATCGCGGAACTTGTCCGGGTAACCGATTTTCACCGAGAAGCGGGCGAGCTTTTCCTGCGCGGCCTTGCGGGTGGCGTCGCCCATCCAATCGAGCTTGTCGATGCGGGCGGCGAGGGCGGTCTTGATGTTGGCCACGAGTTCCAACATCCGCTGCTTTGATTCCGCCGGGAAATAGCGGGCGACGTAAACCTTGCCGATGTCCTCGCCGAGTGCCTGGTTGGCCGCCGCGACACCGCGTTTCCAGCGGTCCATGGGTTCCGGTTGACCGGAAATCGTCTTGGCCCGGAACTCGAACTGGGCATCGACGAAGGCTTTCGAGAGAAACGGTGAGGCAGAATCGGCGATTCCGTAAGCCATCCATGCCTTCAAGGTGTCGAGCGGCGTGGCGGCGAAAATGGCGGCCTTTTTCGGAAATGCGGAGTCGTCGGTGACGATGACGCGGGCGACTTTGCCCAATCCGCGTGCGTCCATCATTTCAGGAAAACCGAAGCCCGGAGCCAGCTTGGCCATCTCGCTTGGGGACATCGCGTGATAGGTTTTGTCGCGGTCCCTCAGCTCGGCGCGGTCCCAGCTCGCTTCGGCCAATTTCGTTTCAAATGCGACGATTTCCGCCGCCTGTTTTTCCGCGTCCGGCCAGTCGATGAGGGTGAGCAGCGTCTTCACGTAAGCCTCGTATTTCGTCTTGATGGCGGCGAACGAGGGCTTGAGGTAATAGTCCTTGTCCGGCAGACCGAGGCCGCCGGAAGCCACATAAACCGCGTAACGGGAGGGATCCTTCGCATCGGCGCTGATTTCCTCTGCGAACAAACTACGGCCCATTCCGCCCGGCTGGCCCATGATGGTGGCGAGGTCCGCGAGTGTGGTGGCGGATCGGATTTGTTCGAGTTCCGGCGCGAGTGGTTTGGCTCCGGCCTCCTCGACGCGGGCCTCGTCCATGAACGCGGTGAAAAACGCGCCGATCCTTGCTGTCGATTCATCCGGATGTGCCGCGGCCTCCGTGAGAATCCCGTGGACCCGGGTTTCTGAAAGGATGGCCAGTGCGTCGAAATTTCCAAAACGCGCCCGATCTTCGGGGATGGCGGTTCGTTTCAAATACTCGCCGTTGGCATAGGCGAAAAAGTCGTCGCCCGGCTTCACGGCCTCGTCGCGTCCGGAGAGATCGAATCCCCAGGTGCCGAAACGCGGTGCGGCAACGGCGTCGATCTCCGCAGCGAAGGACCAATTCAAGGACAGGGCGGCAAGGGCGAGGGCAAGCGAGGATTTCATGGAGGGAATAACGACGTCCAAGTGGACGTCTGTTTGTGAAACGCAGACTCGGGCGGGCTTTGTCCGAGTTCAATGCTGTTATGCAGAGGCGAGACGCACCAGCCACTGGCTCGTCAGAGAAGATATTTTACCGCGGATTACAGGATGATCACGGATGAAGACTCTCAAATCGGGATGAATTCGAGGATTTCGAGAATTAGAATCAGACGAATGTTCAAAACACATTACTCCGAAAACCTCTTATCCCTGACCATCCGCGCCATCCGCGGTTGAAATCTGATATTCTTCGATTGATTTCCCGCATCGCAAAACCCATCAATCCAACCATGATCAACGACACCATCCAATGGGGAATCCTTGCGCCGGGCACGATTGCCCACAAATTCGCGAGGGATCTGCGGGTGGCGAAGGGCGGGAAATTGCGCGCTGTGGCGGGTCGTGATCTGGGACGGGCGAGGGCTTTTGCGGATGAATTCGGCGCGGAAAAGGCGACGGACGATCTGATGGAACTCGCTGCTGATGAGTCAGTGGACATCGTTTATATCGCGTCGCCACACAACTTTCACTTCGCCGCAGCCAAGGCGCTGCTGGAGGCGGGAAAGCCCGTACTCTGCGAAAAACCGCTCACGATCAACGCCGCGCAAGCCCGCGAGCTCATCGGAATTTCCCGCGCTAACAACGTGTTTCTCATGGAGGCGATGTGGACGCGCTGCCTGCCCATTTACGATCGCGTGCGCGAGTGGCTGAACGACGGACGCATCGGCGAGCCACGATTGGTGACTTCGCAATTCTGTTTCCCTTCGCCCTACGATCCGTCCAGCCGCTGGTTCGATCCGGAGCTGGGGGGCGGGAGTTTACTCGACCTCGGAGTTTACAATCTGGCGGTCAGCCAGTTCGTGATGGGCAGGAAACCGGACAAGATCGCTGCGGTCGCCCGGTTTTCCGGAAGCGGGGTGGACGAGATGCTTTCCGCGTCGCTGCTCTACGAAAATGGCGGCATGGCGCAGTTCACCTGTGGCCTGACCTCGCGCTTTGATAACTCGCTGGTGATCGGCGGTGAAAAGGGATTCATCCGCGTGGCTCCGAGATTCATGGACGCGGAGGAGGCGACTCTAACGATCGGCAACCACACTGAAACCGTGCGCCAGCCGCTGCGTGGGGAGGGCTTCGAATTCGAAATCGAAGAGGCCATGCGCTGCCTGCGAGCCGGAGAAATCGAGAGCCCGAAAATGCCGCTCGACGACACGCTGGCAACGATGGAAGTGATGGACGGGATCCGCGCACAGATCGGTTTGCGCTATCCGGGCGAGTGAGATTCGCAGTGGACCGGGCGGCGCTTCGCATGGATGCTCGGCGCATGGGAAGACGTTTGGTTTGGATGCGGATCGCGGCGGCGGTGGCCAGTGGTTTGTTGGTAGCGGGAGCGTGTCCGCCGTTGGATCTGACGTGGCTGGCTTGGGTGGGAATGCTGCCGTTGCTGTGGGCGCTGTGGTCGATCGACGGAAAACGTGCGGGGTCGAAAGGCTTTGGAATCGGTTATCTGGCGGGACTGGTGGCGTGTTTGATCCAGTTCAACTGGGTGGCCTCTGTGTCATGGCTCGGGGCGATTTTGCTGCCGATGTATCTGGCGGTTTACTGGGGTTTGTTCGGGATTTTCGCGGCGAAATTCGGCTGCCGTGGCAAGGATCTGACGGTCGCGTTCTGCACCGGCGCGGTTTGGGCGGGAACGGAATTGCTGCGCGGCTGGGTGATCACCGGGATCAGTTGGAATGTGCTGGGCGTGGCGTTTCATGATACGCCGCTGATGGCGCAGGCGGCGGATTTGCTAGGTGTGGTGGGGCTTTCGATGGCGCTGGTGTTTTTTCAAGCGGTGGTGGTGCAGGTGTTGAAGCGCCGGACGTGGGTGCATCTCGGAGTCGCTGCGGCGGTGATGGGGTTGATCGCCATTTACGGTTTCGTCCGGATCAAGATGGAAGACAGCACCGAATCCATTCGGCTCAGGACGTTGTTGGTGCAGTTGAATATCCCGATGGACGCCTCGCAAATGCTCTGGACGGACCTCCAAATGCATCAGGCCTATGAGGACGAAACGCTGAAAGGTCTGCAAGCGGCGAAGCCATTTCCCGACTGGGTGATGTGGCCGGAATGCGCGCTGACAGGCCGCATCCTCCGCACCGATGACGGCGGCTGGGGCATGTGGCAGATCAATCACGACACCATCGCACAGGTCCGCACCGCCGGGCCGTTTCAACTGATCTACGGCGTGAACGAGCTGGAGGCGGAAAAGGACGGCGACAACCTGGTGCCGAAACTCAAGGGCAAGGCCTGGAATTCCCTCGCCGTCATGTCGCCGAACGACGACCTGCAAACTTACCGCAAGGAGCACCTCGTCATCTTCGGCGAGACGATTCCCTTCATCGATTCCCTGCCATTTTTGAAAAAAATCTACGAGGAACAGTCCGGCGCGGAATTCGGCGGATCGTTCACACCGGGCGACAAATTCGATCCGCTGCCCATCGCTGTCGGCGATAAGACTGTCGGCGCGATTCCCACGATCTGCTTTGAAGATTCCGTGCCGCGTCTCACCCGGAAATTCGTTCGGCCCGGCCCGCAGGTGATTATCAACGTGACCAACGACGGCTGGTTCAAACAATCCGCCGCCGCCGCCCAGCACTTCGAATACGCCCGTTTCCGCGCCATCGAGTTCCGGCGGCCGATGCTGCGCAGCGCCAACAGCGGCGTCAGCGCGGCGATCGATTCCACCGGTTCCACCGCGCATCCGGACACCGGGAAATCCCAAATCATCGCCGATGAAAAAGGCAGCCATTTCACCCGGGGCTCGCTGCTCACCGAGCTGAAAATTCCGCTGCACCCCACGTTTTCGTTCTACGCCATCATCGGCGATTGGGGGATCATCGTGCTATCAGTGCTCGCGCTGATGGTGGCGGTTTGCGAACGCAAACGCTCGGAAGGAGCGACGGAATCTGTCCTCTGATGGTCGCAATGCCGCACGCATCGGTGTGATTGGCGCGGATTCGGCCGACGACGCGATCATGCAAAACGCGAATCCCTCAGGACAGGCGTTGCGCATTGCAATGCAGCAGCGTTCCAGAGAGTCAGTTGAAGGCCCGCATTTTGATGCAAGTCACTCTTGCTGAGGGCAAAATGAACCCTCCGCCGTTTGTGGCATAACTCACGCTAGACAAAGAGTGGTGGGGTTTATCCTGACCCAACCGCTTTCCATCATGAGCAAAAATCAATTCATCCTCGGAATCGTCATCCTCCTGCTAGGTTGTGGCATCCTCGCCTACGAAGGTTTCTACGTTACCAAAGAGGAAAGCGTCCTCAAGGTCGGCCCGCTCGATGTGAAGGCAAGGACTCAGGAGCGCGTCCCGATCCCGGCCCCGCTCGGATGGATTTGCATCGTCGGCGGTGCGATCATCCTCATTTACGGCGGGCTTTCAAAGCGCGCTTGAAGAAACGAAGGTTCTCTCCGGTGAGGCTTGCGGCGCGACGATGACAATGCTGTTTGAGTCAGTCTGTCCTCACACCTTCCGGTCATGAAGAAATTCCTGTGCGCCCAATGCAACGGGCGGGTGTTCTTTGAAAACTCGCGCTGCCTGTTCTGTCAGGCGGAGCTGGGATTCATCGCCGAAGAACTCATTATCGGAACTTTCAAACCCGCCGCAACGGACCAGACGCAGCAGCGGATCGGTGCCGACGGACGCTATCGAAGCTGTGCGAATCGGAAGACCGCCGGGGCCTGCAACTGGATGATTCCTGCGGATTCGCCTGATTCGTTCTGCCCGTCCTGCCGCCTGAACCATACCATTCCGGATCTATCAAAACCGAGAAACCAGCAGGCATGGTTTAAGCTGGAAACGGGCAAACGCAGGCTCCTCTACAACCTTCTCAGCCTCGGCCTGCCCGTCGCCTCGAAGTCGGAAAATCCCGCGCACGGTCTTGCCTTTGACTTCCTCGAAGACACTCCAGCCGGCTCGCCGGGCGAGGACCACGTTTTCACCGGGCACGCCGAGGGTCTCATCACGATCAATCTCGATGAAGCGGACGATCCGAAACGTGAAAATGCGCGGCAACTGATGGGCGAGATGTATCGCACCGTGCTCGGCCATTTCCGCCACGAGATCGGCCATTACTATTGGGACCTGCTGGTGCGGGACACGCCTCAGTTGGAATTTTTCCGCAAGGTGTTCGGCGACGAACGCACGGATTACGCCGCCGCTCTGAACAGCCATTATCGCCAGGGGCCGCCCCCCAATTGGCAGCAAAAACACGTGTCAGCCTATGCCGCCTCTCATCCGTGGGAGGATTGGGCGGAAACCTGGGCGCACTATCTGCACATCCTCGATACCTTGGAAACCGCCGCAGCGGAGGGCCTCATCATCCAGGATGGCCAAAACCAAATGATCATCCTGCCGCCCATCGGCCGCCCGTTCGCCGACATCGCCGTCCAATGGCGTGACGTGCGCCTTCTGCTCAACGGCCTGAACCGCAGCATGGGTCTGCCGGATCCCTATCCGTTTGTGCTGGCGGATGCTGTGATCGCGAAGCTCACGCGGATTCACGATTGGATCGCCGGACGGGTTGGGTGAGAACAATGACCGGCAATTTCAAACGACCCGGCGGCCCTTTGTCGCATTACGCATGATGGGATTTGGGGCGATGTCTTATTTGCACGATCCGGCATGGGAGACCAAACGAACATCAATACGTAATCGATTGATAATCATGTGGTAACAACTGGACATCAACATGGGCATCGCTTCTGCAAACAGGACTGCGCGTGGTGCCTCCATCAAGCCCCCTTGCATCTAACTAATATCATCATGAAAACCAAACTGAACCTATTTTTCACACTTGCGGGCCTGCTTGCCACCGGAGCGCTTTCGAGCTGCACCACGAATGTCACTCCCGCCGCCGCTACGACCTCCGGCTCCGCAACCACGACGACGACAACACAGTCGGCCTATCCTTATTCGGGAA
>JBDSZP010000165.1:0-24963 GCA_039925065.1 Luteolibacter sp. | reverse complement strand
CGTGAAAACCCATTTCGTCGAGCTGCCATTTTCACAACTCCGCCATGAGTTGATCCGCGAGGCCTTGAGCGCGCTCATCGGCGTGACGGCGGTTTTCTGCGCTACCGATGAAATCGCCGAGGAAGTCTATGGAATCTGCGCGGAACTGGGACGGCGGATTCCGGAAGATATGTCAGTCGTCGGTTACGGAGATGTGAACTATGGCAGCCGTCTGACTCCGCCGCTCACCACCGTCCGTCACCAGCCTTACCGCATGGGCAAGTCGGCCGCGAAACTGTTGATCGATCGGATTGAGTCGAAAATCCGTCCGTCCTCACGCGTCGAGCGGCTCCCCGTGGAATTCATTGCCCGCTCCTCCACGGCGTCTGTTCCCCGCAGCGCATCGACGTAGAGTCCGGATTTCCGGTGCTTTCTCCGCTGTCACTTGCCGGATTCCCGTGCTTCACTTCCGCATGCCAGCGCTTTCACACGATCCAACTCCCGAACTTCTCTCCCCAGCCGGAAACTGGGACTGCGCCCGTGCGGCGGTGGCTGCCGGGGCGGATGCGATCTATTTCGGCCTCCCGAAATTCAATGCCCGCCTCCGTGCGGACAACTTCATCGAAGCTGATTTGGAAGAACTTATGGAATTTCTTCACCGCCACGGAGTGAAGGGATTCGTGACGATGAACACGCTCATTTTCACCAGTGAAATGAAGGCTGCCGAGGAGCAGTTGCGGAGAATCGCCGCTGCGGGAGTCGATGCACTGATCATCCAGGATCTCGGTCTCGCGAAACTCGCCCGCACGGTGGCTCCGAACGTTGAGCTCCATGCATCGACACAAATGACGATCACCTCGCCGGAAGGCCTCGCGTTTATCGAGACCCTTTTCCCGATGGAACGCGCGGTTCTGGCCCGCGAGCTTTCCATCAAGGAAATCGAGCGTTTTCATTCCCATAACGCCGAGCATCTGAACCTGAAAACGCCGCTGGAAGTCTTCGTCCACGGCGCTCTTTGCGTTGCCTATTCCGGCCAATGCCTCACCAGCGAATCGCTCGGCCAGCGCAGCGCCAACCGCGGCGAGTGCGCCCAAGCCTGCCGGATGCCCTATGAAATCGTCGTCGATGGCGAAACCCGCGACCTCGGTGCCGTGCGCTATTTGCTCAGCCCGCAGGATCTCGCCGCCGTGGATCTCGTTCCGGATCTCGTCAAAGCCGGCGTGAAGTCCTTCAAGATCGAAGGCCGCCTCAAATCGCCCGAATACGTTTCCGCCGTCACCCGCGTTTACCGAAAAGCGCTCGATGCCGCCATCGCCCACGAGGAATCCACCATCACCCCGTCCGACCGCTACGAGCTGGAAATGACCTTTTCCCGCGGCCTCAGCACCGGCTGGTTTGCCGGGACGAATCACCCCTATCTCACTCACGGAAAATTCGGTAAAAAGCGCGGTCCGCTACTCGGCGAGATTATCGATTGCGGCCCTGGCTGGGTCAAACTCGGCAATCTGACCGGCGTGCCATTTACTGCTGGCGATGGCGTCGTTTTCGATGCCGGCGAAAACCGCGACCTCGAGCAAGGCGCGCGCATCTGGGTGATCGAGGGCGACCGCCTCATTTTCCACCTCACCTACAGCGGCATCAATTTTGATCGGATCAAACCCGGCCAAACGCTCTACAAAACCTCCGATCCCAAGCTCGACTCCGAGCTCCGCCGCTTCTGGCAGAACACCCGTCCCGCCGAGAAAAAATCGCCGCTCCACCTCGTCGTCACCGGCAAACCCGGCGAGCCCATCGAAGTGCGCAGCGGGGAGTTCAGCGTGCGCAGCGAGGTCCCGCTTCAGGAAGCCGCGAAGCATCCGCTGGGAACGGAAAAACTCGTCGAACAGCTCGGCCGCCTTGGCGATTCGTCCTTCGAACTCGGCTCACTCGACAACCAGCTTGAAGGAAACTGCCACATCGCTGTTTCCGCGCTCAACCAACTCCGCCGCGCCCTCGTCAAGCAGTTGGAAACCGCCGCCGCCATCAAGCCCGAGCTGCCGAAAATCACCACCACGCATCGCGATCTCTTCCCCGAAATTCCGACCTCGGATCTCCGTCCCCCGGAACTGTCCGTCCTTTGCCGCACGATGGATCAACTCACCGCCGCCATCGAATGCGGCGTGGAAACCGTTTACTGCGATTTCGAAGACCCGCGCCGCTACAAAGAGGCCGTCTCCCTCTTCCGATCCACCATCCACGATCCCCAATCCACGATCTCTCTCGCCACCCCGCGCATCCTCAAGCCGGGCGAAATCGGCTATTTGAAACTCATCGAAAAAGCCGCCCCGGATGGCCTGTTGCTCCGCAACCTCGCCGCGCTGCATTATTACAAGGACCGCCACGACCTGAAAAAAATCGGCGATTTCTCCCTCAACGTCGCCAACCCGATCACCGCGAAGCTCCTGATGGAAAATGGCGGGCTCGACCACCTCACCATTTCCTACGATCTCAACATCGGCCAAGTCTTGGAACTCCTCCACAGCGCGCCGCCCGAGTGGTTCGAGCTTACGCTCCACCAGCACATGCCGATGTTTCACATGGAGCACTGCGTTTTCTGCACCTTCCTCAGCAAGGGCACGACCTATAAAGATTGTGGCCGTCCGTGCGAAACCCACGTCGTCCACCTGCGTGATCGCGTCGGTCAGCTCCACCGCCTGCAGGCCGATGTCGGCTGCCGCAACACGCTTTTCAACGGCAAGGCCCAGACCGGTGCCCGCTACTACGAGCACCTCCGTTCCGCCGGACTCTCCCGTTTCCGCGTCGAGCTACTGGACGAAGCCGATGACGCCGCGAAAACCATCCGCGCCTACCAGGACCTGCTCAGCGGAAAATCCGACGCCTTCGAGCTCCTCGACCAAGTCCAAGCCCTCGAAAAACTCGGTGTCACCGAAGGAACGCTCGCGGAGCTTTAAAGATCTCCACCGGGTTCGAGGCCGAAGCGTCTTCCCAGCGAAATGGCATCGAACGGAGCGCGGGTTTTCACGTCGTTGTCAAAATACACGTAAACATTCCGGCCTTCTGCGCTGACTGGCGCAGGCGTGGTGACCCGCTTGGTGCCTTGCGGATTTCCTCCTTCCGACCATCGGCGGACCTTTCGTGCCCATTCGTCCAAAGCGGGCTCGGTATAGCCGCTGGCGTAAAGTTTCTTGTCCCCGTGCAGCCGGGCGTAAACGAAATCCGAGGTCACATCTTCCATGAACGGCCATTTCCCGGCGGTATCGGCGATGACGAGTGCGACGCGATATTCCCGGAGGAGGTCGATGAATTCCTCGTTTTCAAATGATTTGTGCCGGACTTCGAGAGCATGACGGGGGACCACCCCATCGGCGGCTTTCAATACGGCGTGCCCCCGGATTTTCATGTCGTGGCAATGAGCGAGGTCCGACGCCGCTTCGGCATCGTGCGGGAGGAACTTGAAAAAGTTTTCCAGCGAGCTTTTGTCGTAGTGAAAACTGGGGGGCAGTTGCCAAAGGATTGGGCCGAGTTTGCGTCCCAAGGTGAGAATCCCGGATGCAAAGAAATTCGCGAGAGGCAATTTTGGGTCCTTCAGACGGGTGATATGGGTGATGTACCGGGAACCTTTGATCGAAAATACGAAATCATCCGGGGTCGCCGCGTCCCACTGCTGGAAACTCGACGGTTTCTGCATTCCGTAAAAGGTTCCGTTGATCTCGATGGAATTGACCTGCCGGGACGCATATTCAAGCTCCCGTCGTTGCGGAAGTTTCTTGGGATAAAACTCGCCCCGCCAAGGAGGATAGGTCCATCCCGAGATTCCGATGCGGATTTCCTTCATGGTGATTTCCTGGGTGAAGTGGATAAAGGGATTGTTTTGATACCACCGATTGGGCGCTTGCGAAAGCCACGGAACAAAAAAATCTCGTATTTCGGGCCATCATCCGCAGACATTCGCCCCGTGATCCATCCGTCCGCCATCGTTTCACCGCTTGCCTCGATCGGGAAAAACGTCCGAATCGGCCCTTATTGCATCATTGGTGCCAATGTCGAGCTGGGCGATGACTGCGTTCTGCACTCGCATGTGGTGCTGGAAGGGCATTCGAAATTCGGACGCGGCAACGAATTTTTCCCGTTTGCGGTGATTGGCGGAAAGACCCAGGACCTGAAATACATCGGCGATCCGACCTACCTGGAAGTGGGCGATTACAATGTTTTCCGCGAAAACACCACCGTCCACCGCAGCACCCATGGCGATGTGCCGACGCGGATCGGCTCGCACAATCTGATGCTGTGCTATTCGCACGTCGCCCACGATTGCCAGCTCGGCGATCACATCATTCTTTCAAACTCCGTGGGCATCGCCGGTCACATCGTCATCGAGGATCACGCGATCGTTTCCGGCCTCGCTGCCGTGCACCAGTTCTGCAGGATCGGGAGGCATTCGATCATTGGCGGACTCTCGAAGGTGGTGCAGGACGTGCCCCCCTTCACAATCGTGGATGGAAATCCGGCCAGCGTGCGCGGCTTGAATCTCGTGGGCCTGCAACGCCGCGGATTTCCCGAGGACGACATCAGGCACCTCAAGTCCGCCTACAAAAAGCTGTTCCTGAAAAAGGACTCGAATCTCGGGACTTCCATCAGCTCGCTCAAAGCGCACCACTCCGCAGACACCCCGCAGGTCGCGCATCTGATCGATTTCATCGAAAGCTCCGAACGCGGCGTCGTTCGGTAAGTCCGGAATGATGAGGGTTTTTTCACCGCGAAGGCGCGGAGGTCGCAGAGGGATACGCAGGGGAAGGGGGAGAGAGAAAAGCTCTTCTTCACTTCAATGTTCGATGTTGGGCGTTCGGTGTTCAAGTTCAAAGGGGTTGACCTGCCGCCGGAGAAGCTCCTAGTTTGCTGCGTGAGCATTCTTAACGGCACTTTTCTGCTGCGCCCCCTTCTTCTAGGGTTGGCCTCCCGTTAACTTTTTCTTTGCTTCACTTTCGTTCCCCGGCCCGCCCATCTTGAGGCGCTGCCATTTGTTTGAACCCCTCTCGAAAATTTTCTCAAAATGCATCCGACTTCTCTCTCGAAATACCGGCCCTTTCCGCCGGTTTCCCTGCCTGATCGCACTTGGCCCGATCAGACGCTGACCCACGCCCCGCAATGGTGCTCGGTCGATCTCCGCGATGGCAACCAAGCGCTGCCGCAGCCGATGTCGATCGAGGAGAAACTCGAATTTTTCGACCTGCTGGTGCGCGTCGGTTTCAAGCAAATCGAAGTCGGCTTCCCGTCGGCGGCGGACACGGAGTTCAATTTCCTGCGCCGCCTGATCGATGAAAACCGCATCCCGGAAGACGTCACGATCCAGGTGCTGGTGCAGACCCGCGAGCCGCTGATCCGCCGCACGTTCGAGGCGATCGATGGGGCGAAGCGCGCCATCGTCCACATTTACAACTCCACTTCGCCGTTGCAGCGCCGGGTCACGTTCGGCGATGCGTCGCGTGAGTCGATCAAGCAGATCGCCGTCGATGGTGCGGAACTGGTGAAAAAACTGGTGCCGACGATTCCTCGCACGGAGGTGGTGCTGCAATATTCGCCCGAGTCGTTTTCCGACACCGAACTGGATTTCTCGTTGGATTGTTGCAACAGCGTGATCGACGTCTGGCAGCCGACGCCGGAGCGGAAAATGATCATCAACCTGCCGGACACCGTCCAGTGGACCACGCCTAACATTCATGCCGACATGATCGAGTGGATGTGCCGGAATTTGAAAAACCGCGAATCGCTCATCGTCTCGCTGCACACCCACAACGACCGCGGCACCGGCGTCGCGGCGACCGAACTCGGCCTGATGGCGGGTGCGGACCGTGTGGAAGGCACGCTTTTCGGCAACGGCGAGCGCACGGGAAATTTGGACATCGTCACCGTGGCGCTGAATCTGAACAGCCATGGAGTCGCGACCGGATTGGATTTCTCCGACCTGCAATCGATTCGCAATGTTTACGAACGGGTCACGCGCCTGACCGTCCCCGAGCGCCAGCCGTATGCGGGTGAGCTTGTTTTCACCGCATTCTCCGGTTCGCATCAGGACGCGATCAAAAAAGGTCTCGACCGCCGCGGCAAGGAACTGGGAAAAGATTCTAACATCCCATGGGGCGTGCCCTACCTGACGATTGATCCGCAGGACATCGGGCGTTCCTACGAGGCGATCATCCGCATCAACTCGCAGTCCGGAAAAGGCGGCGTCGCGTATGTGCTCGATCGTGAACACGGTTTCGACCTGCCGAAAACCATGCACCCGCAAGTCGGCAAGCGGATCTATGATCTGGCGGACGAATTCGGCCGCGAGCTTTCCACCGATGAGATCCGTGACGCGTTTTTCCGCGAGTTCGTCAACGTGGCGAGCCCGTTGGATGTGACCGATTACGAACTCGTCCACCACACCACCGAGCGCGGACAGGTCCGCTGCCAGGCGAACATCACGCTCAACGGCGAGGAGAAAGCCATCGAAGGATTCGGAAACGGCCCGATCAATGCCTTCGTCCACGCGCTTGAAGGCATCGGCCTCAAGGACTTCAAGGTCACCGATTACCGTTCCCACGCCGTGCGCGGCGGATCGGACTCGAACGCCGCATCCTACGTCCAGCTCCAGTCCGACGAAGGCCGCATCCTCTGGGGCGCGGGCGTCGATCCGTCCATCGAAATGGCCGGCCTAAAAGCGCTGGTAACGGCGTGGAATTTGCTGCGCCTCTGACGGACCGCGAAATTCATTTCGCCTCTTGTGTTCTTCCCGCGATAGCGTGGAAGAACACTCTTCGGGACTCAGTGACGCACTTCAGTAGTAACTCCGAGATCATGTGACCCCCATTACACAGCGCGAGATCGACGAGATGAAAAGGAATCACGCTGATCCCGAAGAAATTCAAGAAGCAGAAACGCGCCTTCAACTTCTTAAGAGAGCCGAGCCTGTCATCGATCAGATTCGAAAAGCATTTGCTGGAGTGAAACTTGGAAACGGGATCGGCATGCGGGAAGCGAACGGAATCGACGATCGTGAAAATGAAGAAACGCTCGCCAAATTGCGCGAGTCCGACGAGAAGGAAAACTGGGAGGCCTTTCCCAGTGACCAGCTACAAAGCCATTTTTGGAGCCCTCCATATTTTGATGCGGAAGGAATGCGATTCCATCTCCCCGCCTACTTGATCTCGGAATTAAGGGGATATTACGGAGATACATTTCATTTTCCAGTGTTTGGCATGAGTGACTTCATGAGTTCAAAATTCACATCACTGGATCACTCCCAGAGACAGGCGGTGAGAGCCTATCTCATCCATATTCTGGATGACCCGGATTATGAATTTGACCGTTCGGAAATTGAAAAGGCCCTTGAAAAATATTGGACGGATGACTCACCCGAGGCGGGCGCTCAACCACGATAACGCCCAAACCGGATAAGCTGAAAGCAAGCATTTCTACCGCTTCAAATTCAGCGAATACCGAGCAGCTTTCCTGGTGAGTAAAAATCGAAAAATCCCTTTCTCTCATAAGCGTTCCATAAATCGTAACCGATAATCGGACGGGCCAGTAGCGTACAATTGGACGAACTAGAAACCGATAATTAGACGGCTTTACAGCCGACAATTGGACGCTATGCTGACCGACAAATGGACGCAGATTTTATTCCTTCTTTTCCCTATGATCGGACGCTGGGCAGGGCGCTGCGGGAGGCGATGCTGGATACTCCGGTGGTCTGTCTTCTCGGGCCGAGGCAGTGTGGGAAGACGACGCTGGCGATGTCGCTTGAAAAGGATCGCGGCTACATTTCTCTGGACGAGGACGGCTACTTCCGCGCGGCGACCGAGGATCCCGACGGATTCGTGGCCCGGTTACCTGCGCGGGTGACCTTGGATGAGGTCCAGCGCGTCCCGGCATTGCTGACGGCGATCAAGCGGGCGGTGGACCGAGACCGGCGGCCGGGGCGGTTTTTGCTGACGGGTTCGGCGAATTTGCTGCTGCTTCCGGGCGTTAGTGAATCCTTGGCGGGGCGGATGGAAGTGATTCCATTGCAGCCATTGACCGAATCGGAAAAAGATCGGAACGCCGGAGATTTCCTACGGCAGTTCCTCGATGGCAGCCTTCGTTCGTCGTCGATGGTGGGAGAGGGTGTGGATTTATCCGCAGATCTTCCGGTGCGGATGGTGGCGGGCGGTTATCCGGAGCCGCTCACGCGTTCTCCGGCGCGAGCGCGGCAGTGGCATCGGCAGTATTTGAAATCGATCATCGACCGGGATGTGCAGGACATCGCGCAGGTGAAGGACGGGCGTGAGGTGGGGCGGTTGTTTGAAATGCTGGCGCTGCGGACGGGCTCGTTGTTGAACGTGACGAGCCTATCCAAAGAACTCGGCCTGCATCGTGGGACGGTGGATCATTACCTCGCAATTCTTGAGCGTCTGTTTCTCATCCGGTCATTACAAAGCTGGCACCGGCATCCTGCGAAGCGGCTGATCAAAACCCCGAAAATCCATCTCGTGGACAGTGGTCTGGCGGCAACGCTTTCCGATCTATCCGCTGGGGATTGGCTGGGGCGGCGGGACAGTATGGGGCATTTGCTGGAAACATTCGTGGTCCAACAGATCATCGCCCAAGCGGCATGGACGGATCAGGACCTGCGATTCTGGCACTATCGGGACAAGGATCAGGTGGAAGTGGATCTGGTGGTCACCCGTGGTGAAAAAGTGTGGGGCATCGAGGTCAAGGCGAGTCGCTCGGTGAACGCGAAGGACGGGCGCGGCCTGAATCGCTTGGCGGACCAATGCGGCAAGGATTTCCAAGGCGGCTGTGTGCTTTACGACGGCTGGGACGTTCTGCCCATCGGCGGGTCAAATCACCCGGCGGTGCCTCTGCGGAAATTGTGGGAGATGTGAGGAACGGAACGCGAAATTCATTTCGCCTGTGTTCTTCCCGCGATAGCGTGGACGAATACTCTTCGGGCGGTGCGGTCAGAGTTCCCTCAAGCGTTCATCCAACTGGCGAAATAAATTTCGCGGTCCGTGTGGGCGGCTGTGGTCTGCAAAAAAGGGAAAGGAACGTTTGCTCCTTTCCCTTTAAATGTTTGCTGTCGCGGTGCGGAATGAATCCCGCGGTCCGTCAGAAGTGGATCGCGTGGCCTTCGGCGGCGAGGGTCGCTTCGTGGATGACTTCGCTCATTGTTGGGTGGGCGTGGATCGTGGCGTGGATGTCCTCGCTGGTGAGTTCCTGGTCGATGGCGAGGCCCATTTCGGCGATGAGCTCGGTGGCGTTCTCACCGATGATGTGCGCGCCGAGCAGCTCGCCGTGTTTCTTGCCGTAGAGCAGTTTCGCGAATCCATCGGGCTCACCGGAGGCGATGGCCTTGCCGATGGCGACGAACGGGATTTTTCCGACGACATACTCGATGCCTTCCGCCTTGAGGGCGCGTTCCGTTTTTCCAACGGACGCGACTTGCGGGTGGCAGTAGGTGCAGCCGGGGAAATTGGTGACCTTGCGCGGCTTGTGGCCATCGACGTAGAGGCCTTCGACGCATTGGACGGCTTCAAACGAGGCGACGTGGGCGAGCCATGGCGGGCCGGTGATGTCGCCGGCCGCGTAAACGCCGGGGATGGAGGTTTCGTAGCGGTCGCCGGTTTTGATGTAGCCGCGATCGAGTTCCGGTTGCTGGCCGCCGGGAAGGACGGGCTGGATGCCGATGGCGACGAGGCAGATTTGCGCGCTGATGGTGCCGTTTTCCTTCGGGCCTTCCACGGTGATTTCAACCGAGGAGCCTTTGTCCACCGTGTTGGTGATCTTGGTGTTGGTGAGGACGCGGATGCCTTGTTTGATGAGGGATTTTTCCAATGCATCGCCCACTTCATCGTCCTCGACGGGGAGGATGCGCGGGGCCATTTCAACGAGGGTCACCTTGGTGCCGAAAGCGTTGTAAATGTAAGCGAACTCGACGCCGATCGCGCCGGCACCGATGATGATCATTTCCTTCGGCTGCTGTTGTAGAATCATCGCTTCCTTGGAGCCGATGATCGAAGTGCCGTTGAACGGGAAATTCGGAAGGCCACGGGATTTGCAACCGGTGGCGATGAGGATGTCCTTGCATTCGTGAAGCACGCGGCTGCCGTCGTTGCCGATGACGCCGACCTTGCCAGTGCCTTCGACAGAACCGAGGCCGCGGATGTAGTCGACCTTGTTCTTCTTGAACAAGAACTCGATGCCACCAGCAAGGCGGTCCGAAACCTTGCGGGAACGGCCGATGACGGCGCTCCAATCGTAGCTGAGACCTTCGATTTTGAAACCGAACTCAGCGGCGCGGTGGGCGAGCGTGTGGTAGAGTTCGGCGTTTTTCAGGAGGGCCTTGGTAGGAAGGCAGCCCCAGTTGAGGCAGGTGCCGCCAGCGCGGTCTGCTTCGACACAGGCGACTTTTTTTCCAAGTTGAGCTGCGCGGATGGCGGCGACGTAGCCGGCAGGGCCGCCACCGATGACAATGAGATCGTAGGCCATAAGATTGAGATTTGCAGGATTGCGGCGCGAAACTGCCGCCATGACACCGGATTGTCAAAGATGGAAAGCCGCGAAACAGGTGAATGCGACTCTTGCGGAGGATGAAAGAAGAGGAGGGGAGGGAAATGCGTTCCGCGAAAAATGAGAGTGGAAGAGGTTTCGAAAGAGGAACCACGGATGGACGCGGATGAACACGGATTTGAAGAGAAGAGGATGGGTTTTGATGTTGGGTCGATTTCGCAGACAAGAAGCTTCCCGAATGGCTTCTTCCATCAGTGTTCATCCGCGTCCATCCGTGGTTCGAATTTCCTGATTTAGCCGCCTCGATGGATCTGGAGCCGCATTCCCGGCGCCTTCAAATTCGCCAGTCTTGAATGTTTCCCCTCACATTCCCAGTATCCGCGCCGTGCATAAGCCGTCGCCGAACGTTGTGGTTGTCTTGTTTCTCGCCGCTGCGGGAATCGCTGGCCTCGTGTTGTGGAAAACGGGAAAAAGCGATGCGGACGCGCCCCTGTCGATGCCGGAAAAGGGCGAGGTGGACCAGCGTTTCAATTTCCCATCCGCTTTCCAAACCGCGCAAATCCCCACAGCAGTGCGCTTTGACCCGCCTCTGGGCACCCAGCACCTCGGCCTCGTTTACAATGCTCAGAAATTCTGGGACATGAACGTCACCCGTGGCGGCCACCACACCGGCGACGACCTGAACGGCATCGGTGGGATGAACACGGACCTCGGCGATCCGGTTTTCGCCGTTGCGGATGGCCTCGTTCTTTACGCGGGCGAGTCCTCGCCGGGGTGGGGAAAATTGATCGTCATCGCCCACAAGACCTCGGACGGGCGGACGCTGCACTCGATGTATGCGCATTTGAACAAAATCGAGGTTTCCGTCGGCTCGCTGGTCGCGGGGGGTGGCGAAATCGGCACCGTCGGCACCGCCAATGGCTATTACCCGGCGCACCTCCATTTCGAAATCCGTGCCAGCGACAGCGTGGACATCGGTGCCGGTTACGCGAGTAATCCGCTCAACCGCCTCGATCCCATGGGCACAGTGAATTCCCTGAGAAACGCGGCGGCGGACGATCTCTCACCATCGCCCCTCGGCAAATTGCTTCAGAAATAAATCATGCGGGAAATCAGAATACTCGGAATCTCCGGCAGCCTCCGGGCCGTCTCGTCGCATCGCTCCCTGCTCGCCGCTGCCGCCAGCATCGTGCCTGCCGGAGTGGTTCTGGAAATCAGCAGTTCCATCGGGAATCTGCCCTTGTTCAACCCCGATCTCGCGGACGCCGCCCCTGATAGCGTGCTTCGTTTCCGCGCGGAAATCGCTGCTGCGGATGCCGTCCTCATCGCCAGCCCGGAATACGCCCACGGCGTCACCGGAGCCATGAAAAACGCGCTCGATTGGCTCGTCGGCAGTGGTGAGTTTTCCGGCAAACCGATCGCCGCCCTCAACGCTTCGCCCCGCTCGTTCCACGCCCACGAGTCGCTTCTCGAAATCCTCCGGACCATGGATGCGCGGGTCATTCCGGAAGCCTCCATCCGCATCCCGCTATCCAGCAGTCAGGCGACGGAGCAGGAAATTTCCAGCGACAAACGGTTGATCGGGCTGTTGGGAGAGGCCGTGATGGCGCTCATCGAAGCTGCAGGGAGACAAGGCTGATAGGCTACTTCCACGAAACCATGTGACACTTTGGGGCCAGGGGCTGGGGGCTAGTAGTCAGAAAAGAGACTTCTTCACTAGCCCCCAGCCCCTGAATCCAAACCCCTCAATGGTGGCACCCGATTTCCCGGACGGACGCAGCGCTTGTTCGCCCCTCGTTGACGGCTATCAGCCCAGTGTGATCGCCACCGGGCAATGATCCGAGCCCGTGATGTGCGGCATGATTTGCGCATCCGCCACGCGGGTCATGAATGGCGTGGAAACTCCGAAATAATCGATTCTCCAGCCGACGTTCCGCGACCTCGCGCCGCCGCGGAACGACCACCACGAGTAGGCGTCCCTTTGATCCGGATAGAAATGGCGGAACGTGTCGGTGAAGCCGGCGCCGAGTAGTTCGCCGAAACTGGCGCGTTCCTCGTCGGAAAATCCTGCGGAAAAACGGTTCTCCTTCGGGCGGGCAATGTCGATTTCCTGATGGGCCACATTCAGGTCACCGCAAAAAATGACTGGCTTCGTGTTTGCCAATCCGGCGATATGCCTGCGGAACGCATCGTCCCAAGTCAGGCGGTAGGGCAGACGGCGGAGGCCATCCTGCGAGTTCGGCGTGTAAACATTCACGAGGAAGAAATCCGGATATTCCAGCGTGAGCACGCGGCCTTCCTTGTCATGTTCGTCCATGCCGAGTCCCGTTCTGAAATCGATCGGCTTCTCTTTCGTGAAAATCGCAACACCCGAGTAGCCGGGCTTTTGCGCGGAATCCCAATAGGCGTGATAACCTCCAAGCTCCAATGGCAGCGGCACTTGCTCGGGGCGCGCCTTCGTTTCCTGGAGGCAAAGGATGTCCGGTTTTTCCGCAATTACAAAATCTCCGAAGCCTTTTCCAATCGTGGCGCGGATGCCGTTCACATTCCAAGAGATCAGTTTCATCGCCGGAGATTTTTCACATCAGATCAGCAACATGCAATCGCCATAGCTGAAAAATCGATACCGCTCCTCCACCGCTTTGCGATAAGCCTCCATCACCAATTCCTTACCGGCGAAGGCGCTCACCAGCATGATCAGCGTGCTTTGCGGCAAATGGAAATTCGTCAGCAAACCACCCACCACCCCGAATTGATAAGGCGGGTGGATGAAGATGTCCGTCTCCCCGCTTTGCTCACGGAGCGGCTTGCCGATGGACTCCAGCACCCGCGTCACGGTTGTGCCAACCGCCACCACTCTGCCCGCAGAATTCACCTTTTCCGCCGTTTCCTGAGTCACGACGTAGCGCTCCGAATGCATGATGTGATCGGCAACCACCTCCGCGCTGACAGGCCGGAAAGTCCCGACGCCGACATGCAAGGTGAGAAACGCATGTGGAATCCTTTCCAGCATTTCCGGCGTGAAATGCAGCCCTGCCGTGGGTGCGGCGATCGCGCCTTCTTCCCGGGCGAACACCGTTTGATACCGTTCCCGGTCCGAAATTTCGTCCTCACGCCCCATGTAATGCGGCAGCGCGAGATGGCCGTGGGCGTTCAAATCCACTGCAGAATCCCAGCGCACCAGCCGGTCACCGTTTTCAAAAACCTCCATCACCGTTCCCGTGATGCCTCCCACCGTCACCGTCCGTCCGACTCTCAGGGCTTTCCCCGGCCTGACCAAACACCGCCACTCCAGCGGCGAAAGTCGGTCCAGGCACAGCAGCTCCTTTTTCCCGTCGTCCGAAAACACCCGCGCCGGAATCACCTTCGTATCGTTCAGCACCAGCAAATCATCCGTCCGCAAATACTCAGGGAAATCCCGAAACATCCGGTGCTCGATCTCGCCGCTGTCCCGATGCACGACCAACATCCGCGAAGCCGCCCGCTCGGCAAGCGGCCGCGCGGCGATCAATTCCTCGGGCAAATGGTAATCAAAATCTTTCGTCAGCAGCGGCATCGCCAATCCCTACCCGCCACCCCGACGAACTGCAAGGCATGAGCCCATAGCGTTTGACCGGTGGAATCTGGAGGGGAATGCATAAGGGCGTTCATGTCAAAACCCGGAATGAAGAGGTTTTTTAACCGCAAGCCGCCAAGTGCGCCAAGTTAAGCAGATGACAAATCGCGATGGTGGGGAATGCAAACGGGTTTTCACAGGATTCCATTTGGTGCCCGCTTGGCGCACTTGGCGGTTCAAATTGTTCCCATTTGCGCTGATTTTCTCTTGCAACGTTTCTAGTGTAGATGCCCTGCGGAATCGGGGGTTTTCAAAAGATTGACATCTATCAGGATAGTTGCTGCCATTCCGCTCATGAAACCTCAGAACGCCGCGATTTTGCGGCACTCGCTGGTGGCGGTTTTCGCCCTGGCCACACTGGCTCAAGCCGGACCATCGCTTTCCGTGCATGACGTCAAAGGCCGGGCGCTTGAGATCGAGCTGATCTCCGCCAACGCAAAAACCGTGAATTTCCGCCGCAAGGACAATTCAAAGGAGTTCACCGTGGCACTCGATCAATTCGACGCGGAATCCCAGGCGGAAATCCGGAAACAGGCGGCGACGCTGCCTGCGGTGCTTCCGGTCATTGAGGCGGACGTCGTGGTCGGCAAGCGCCGCGACAAGGGGCAGAGCTACTACATGATGAAGCAGGAAATTTCATGCACGGTGAAACTGCACAATGTGAGCCAAGACATCGAGCTACCGAAATTGACGGGCAAAGTGATTTTCATCGGGCGGAACACACGGAACCCCGATGATTACACGGTCTTGTCCGCTCAGGAATTTCCCGTGGAGCTGAAAATCGGTGCAGAGTCTTCCACCGAGCTCAAACCTTTCGTCACGGAATATGATAGCGACAACAAAGGCGTCGGAAACGTCGGCGGCTATCAATACAGCGGGTATTTGCTGGTGTTCATCAATGACAAGAAAGAAGTCGTTTTCGATCAGACGACCGATGCGGACATCCGCAAGGCGATCACGGCCAAGCCGAAACTGCTGGCCGCGATGGCGAAATACACCAAAGGGGCCTATCTGGACAACAAGATGACGCTCCAGGATCAGAAGCTGCGCCCGCCTTCATTCAACCAGTAGGTTTCCCGCCTGATCGCATTGAGGGGCTTGGATTCAGGGGCTGGGGGCTGGCGAAGAAGTCTCTTTTTCTTGTCCCTGGCCCAAGGAGCGGCGGAATCCGTCCGCCGATGCCCATGAAAAGCCGATGAAGTGAGAGAATCGCTTTTCATTGTCTCCACATGGGCAGGGCGATCCGATATCGCCCCTCCGTGCCCTTTGATAGAGCACCCCAAGGATCGGATATCGCCCTTCCTTGCCCTTGCCCACCAGTTTCAGTTGCACCCGTATGACCGTCAGAGGCTAAAGGGAATCTTCGGATCATCGCCCCAGATTCTGATGAGGAGGGTGCTGGCTCCGTGTTCATCCGGCTCGGTGGCTAACAAAATTCGGGTGCCGTCTTTTTCCGCATCCCAAGCATCGGTATCACCACCCGGTTTCCATCCTTCCGCGAGGAGGCGGCTCAGGAAATGATCCCTTCCCCCGCCTTCGGTGCAGTGGATTTGGAATTCGTCGGCAAGCACCGGCGCAGGTGCATTCCGTTTGCCTGATCCGAAGAACCACCTGCGATTTCTCGCCCATGCCCGCAAACGGGGCTGGAGGAAATTGACGAGCGACAGGGCGAGTCTGGCTTTCGGCGAATTGAATTTCTCGTCGAGGCCCCGCAGCGGGAGCATCCGGTTCATGATCGCCTGATAGCCGGCATTTCCCATCGTTCCATGATAGATGATCGAGGCATCCATCACCCGCACCGGGCCACCGCCATAGACGAAGCCCAGCCATTTCGCATCGCCGCGTTTTGAAAAGCGATTCGGGTGTTTCTCCATCAGAAGTCGTTCCGCCCGACCGTATCCAAGCTGTTGTGCGAGGAATGCGGGAATCGACGGCCGCCGCCAGTGCCAAACGAATGCGCCAGGAACAAAGCCGAGCCGGAATCCCGCATCTCTCAGCCGCCAGCAGAAATCCACGTCGTCGCCGGCAGTCCTGAAACGCGGGTCGAAGCCGCCGATCGCATCAAACGCCGTCTTTCTAACGACGAGGTTGCAGCCCGGAAGATGTTCCGCCTCCTCGTCATCCAGCATCACATGGCTCGGTGCTCCCGGGGCCGCGCAAACGACCGCTTCTTCCCAAGTTCGGGGCTTGGGCGGTAGATTCGGACCGCACGCCGCAGCGTATCGGTCGTCATGGAAAATCGAACGAATCCGGACGATCCATTCCTCGTCCGGCTCGCAATCGTCATCGGTGAAAGCCAGGATCTCCCCCAGCGCCGCCGCTGCTCCGGCATTCCGCGCGGCACTCAGGCCGGCAGCTTCGATCGATAGCAGCCGGACCCACGGGAAATTTTTCGCCACATGATCCGCCGTGCCGTCTTCTGATCCATCATCCACCACAATGGTCTCATAGGTCCCATGAGTCTCATACGACCTATGGATCGCCGCGAGACAGGCACCAATGCGATCCCTTCCATTGCGCGTGCAAACGATGACGCTGAAGAAGTTGAAAGTTGAGGGTTGAGGGTTGAGAGGAAGATTCTGAAGAGAAGTGAGCGCCGGTTTTGCCTCGCCGTTGCGATCCGTTAGTCCAAAATCCCAGTCCATTACCTCAGCCCCGTTGTTCCACCAGCGGTCGCTCCACGCATACATCGTCGTTCCCGCAGTTTCCAAATCGTAAGCGGCTTGCATGCCCCAACTCAGGACCTGCGCCTGCGTTTCCAAGCCATTCCGCCTGGAGTCCAAGCCGAATTCGGAAATCACCAGAGGTCTGTCACCGGCGATGTGGTGCAGCCGTTTGAGATAGCTCCGGAACGCCGCCTCTTCCTCGAGATAAACGTTAAAGGCCGTGAAATCCGCGTTTTCCGGCTCCAGATATTCGGTGCTCGGATAGTTCGCGTAGGCAAACAGCAGATGCGGCGAAATCTCCCTGCCCAGTGTGATCAGCTCCTCAACCGCCTGCCGCACTTTGACGGGACCCATCCAGCGGGCGAGATCCGCGGGGATTTCATTTCCCACATAAACACCCGCAAGTGCCGGATGATCGCCGATGCTTTTCAGCGAATTGACCAAGCTGATATTCGCAGCCGAATAAAGGCCGGGACGCATCATGAAATCGGCGTTCTGGCCCCATTTCAATCCGCCGAAAACTTTCAATCCGTAACACAACGCCGCGTCCAGCAGGTGGGCATCCGGCATGTCGAACAACCGGAGTGCGTTGAATCCAGCGTCTGTGATTTGCGAAAAATCATGCTTGAATGAAACCGGCCAGTCACCAGGAAAAGGCCCGTAAGTGACGGCTTTCATCCAAACGCGCTGGTTGCCGGATCGGAAAAATTTCCCGTCAGTTTGCCATCGTTCGATTTGGTCAGCGCCAGCCACGGGCCGATCCTAGAGTCCATCTCCGGGATTTGCTACTTTTTGATGAGCAATCCCTAAGAGACTGTCTGGGAAATGAGGAGCGTCGGCATTTTGTCGACTGAGTCAGGTCGACATTCTGTCGGGCGTGATGAGGACGGCGGACTCGTTCCGCCAAAGCGGGGTGACGACGGACAGAATGTCCGCGGCACATAGCGTTCAGAATGAACGCGCTCCTTTTTTGCAGCCATTGGCGGACTTGTCGTGGTCGCACAAATTGTGGGGGGTGGCATTTGCCTTGCTGGCGGCGGGCGGGGCGTGAGAGGGTCCCGTCGGTTTTGGCGACGATTCGAAATACTCAATTGGACGGCTGGCGGGCGTTTGCTGTGCTCGGGGTGATGTGGCATCACTGGGCCTCGAAAGAATGGCGGGGGCATTTTCCCTTTGAGATCGGGTTGTTTTTTTTCCTCACGCTCACCGGATTTCTGATCACCCGGATCCTGCTGCGCGAGCGGACCGTGGGGGAAAGCCACGCCATCCCGTGGCGGGTGAAAACCTACGTGCATTTTCAAAAACGCCGGATGGTGCGGATTCTGGTGCCGTGTTACGTGGCGATGATTTTCGCCATCATCGTCGGAGCTTCGGACATCCAGCAGCATCCGTGGTTTTATTTCGCGCATGCCTCGAACCTCCACATGGCGTACATGGACGGCTGGCCATCGGGCACGGCACATTACTGGACGCTGGCGATTCAGATGCAGTTCTATCTGATTTGGCCTCTGGTGATTTTCCTGACTCCGCGGCGCGCGTGGGTTTTCGCATTCCTCATGTGCACGGCATTGGCTCCCGTAAGCCGCTTCGTTCTGGCACGTTGGTTTCCTGAAATCCATCACAGCGAGGCGATTAGCACGGCATCGCTGGATTACTTCGCCGTGGGGGCCTTGCTGGCTCTCGCGATGGACCGGGGAATGGCGGCGGGGGACAGCCGGTTGAAATGGGGAAGCTGTCTTGCGTTCTGCGGCTACGTGGTGCTCTACATTTCCAACGAGAGAGGCATGCCGGTCGCCGGGTTTTGTTATATCCAACAGACTTTGGTTTCGATCGTATTTGCCGGGCTGATTTCATCCACCTTGTGTGGACTGAAGGGATGGTCCGCCCGGGTGCTTGATAACCCGGTGATCCAGCACGTTGGGCGGCTCAGTTACGGTCTGTATCTGTTTCACACCCCGGTGCCGCTGTTTCTCGGCTGGGTTCTTCCGTGGCTCTGGCACCCGTTTTTCAACGGTCCGTGGCTGGCCGTCCGCCTGCTGGCGTTCGCTCTGACCTCCTGGGGGCTGGCCTATCTCTGCTGGAAATATCTGGAACAATCGAAAGCCCCGCATGATCCTAACAAGCATGCGCCTGTAGCGTCGGTCTTGGACCGTCGTTAACTGAAATAACACAGCCGGACCTCCCCTTTACTGGCAAACGCTCCGAAGCCCCTGCGTATCCCTCCGCGACCTCCTCGCCTCCGCGTTTCGCTTCATCCCAAAACCCATCATCTGACTTCGCGCTCCTTGGTGACCTTTGCGCCTTTGCGGTTCAAACTCTTCCCATTCAGACCCTGCGGATTTCCAATGCTGGCGCGCATCAGGATTTGTGAGATCGGGTGACGCGAAGCTTTGGACTGCGCGCAGCCTGCTGCTTTTGCGTGAGCCAGCCTGCTGGCCACGACGGCTCGCAGCGGGCTGCGTGGCGAAAGCGGAAGCGGCAGCGGGCTGCACGCAGTCCAAGTCAAACAGCGAACCAACGTCATCGCCAGCGTTGACAAATCCACAAATGATCATGCGTGGCAGTATAGCAGGGCTTGCGCCGCGTGCGATGTTCCGCCAGAGTCCGAGCGTTGGAAACGGTATGGAAAAACGATTTGCCCGAGGGATTTGATCCGATGACGGCCAAGGAGCTGCGGCAAAGCCTGCGGCGCAGCAGCTTCGTCTATCCATTTTTGGGGATTCAGTTTCTTGCGGTTCTGGCGATCGCTGCGGAGTTCTATCTCGGCTATTCGTCCCAGAGCTCGGAATACACGGGAATGCTCAATCCCTGGCTGCTCTATTCTTCCGGGCCGTTCTGGATGGTGGCGGCCGGGATCTGTTTGTTGATTTTTCCCTTGAGCGGAGTGATTCTGATGGGCCAGGAGCTGGAGGAGGGAAATCATGAGCTGCTGCTTTTGACGAAATTGGACCGATGGAAAATCGTGATCGGGAAATTCGTGACGCTGTGGGGACTCTCCGCGCTGACCTTCGTCTCGCTGCTGCCCTACGTGGTGGTGCGCTACATGGTCGGCGGCATCGAGTGGTGGCATGAGGCGGCCTGCGCGGCGACGATTCTGGGCGGCTCAGCGATGATCAGCGCGGGTGCGATCGGGGCATCGGCATTCAAGGGGATCGCCGCACGATGCGCGGTGCTGGCGCTTTTCCTCGCATCGATGTTCGCAGGATGCGGCGCATCGCTGTTGGGGGCCGGGATGCAAACCAAGGGCTGCGGTTGGCTCTATCATTTCACGGCGGTCTCAGCGGTGATCTGTTATGCGGCGATGGGGCTGGCACTGGCTCGCTCGCGACTGCGCCTGGCGATCATGGCCTATGAGGTGAAACCCAGCGGGATGGTGATCGGTCTTCTGATTTTCTCACCGTTTGTGATCGGCATGACGACGGCCGTCACCCTTGGCTGGGGCGGATCACTTGCATTGTTGGGTATGGCTTTGGTTGCCGTCCGCCTGGATGTCACACCGAAGGCCCCGAAGTGGATGCCGCCACCATCGCCCAACGTGCCGGCCGTGGAGGAAAAGTAAGAACACTCCGTCCCGTTCTGGCCCGAATTAGGAAACCGCGCGCTTCGAACGTGGCTGATCGCGCTGGGCGGCGATCTTGCTCACCGGCAGGAAAGGCGTGATGAGCGATGCCTCGAAATCAAATACCTCTGAGAAATCCTCGCGCTTGTCCGAATCCTGCTTGCCGAAAACCTGCTCCTCGATGAGGTGGAAAACCATGTCGCCAACATCCTGGCATTTCCGGACGCTCCATTCGCTCATCAGCGTGGAGGCCATCGGGCCGAATTGTTGGAGCGCGCAATCGCGGAAACCAGCGAGTAGTTCGGGGCCGGTCACGTGGCGAGCCTGGCCATTATTGGAGTCGGCGATTCGCTTCAGGGTGAAGTCCAGGGCGTCCTTGAGGAAAAAATAGGCATGCGGATCAAAGCGTCGGTCACGTTTCAGAATCGAAACGACGGATTGTTCAAATTGCTTGGCCTGCATGAGAAGACTATGCCGAATCCGCCTCGGGGTGTCAAAGGGGTTTAGATTTTGGCTCAATTGTTGCCCAGACGCTCGACAAATTCATCGAGCAGGGACTTCAACCGTGGCTCCGGCGCGATCACCGTGGGCTTGTCGAAACCGATCCAAATGGCAGTGGCACCGCTGGGACCGAGGCGGAGCGTCCAGGCATCGCGCTCGGAACCGGTCGCTCCCGTGAAGCAGCGGGTGCCGCCGGATTTCCGCAGAACGCTGGTGGCATCGGTGGCGGCGTTCGCCCCGAGTGCTGCGGTGAGTTGCGGCTGGGCCTTGTAAATCACTTCACCCGAAGCATCCCGGATTTCGGTGATGAGATAAGGTCTCGCGCGTTTTCCCTTGTTGCCGAGAGTTGCCAATCCGATAGACATTTCCAGTGGCGTGGCGGCGACGGAGCCACGGAAAAGATCCTCGGTTTCTAAAAACGGGCCCGCGATGCCGCAGCGTTTGGCGAGGCGCTCGACCTCGGCCGGGCCGATCTGGCGGCCGGTCTGCACTGGCTTGCCTGGCAGAATGAGCTTGCCGCGCTCGGCGGCTGCGGCGGCGACGAAGGGCTCGAACGCCGATCCGAGATCGCGGCTGGATCGCGTCCGGTCGAAGCGCGAATCGCTGTAATTCCTTCCGCCGATCAATGCGAGAGTGGCACCGGTGCGGACCTCGGTGGTGACGGCGGCATATTGCACATAAGCGGGCTCGGTGCCATCCACGTGGTCGGCCTCCCTCGGGTGTTGCCAGGTTTTCTCGTGCTCCAAATCTTCCACTGCATGGGTGAGTTCGACTTCCAAACGATTTTGCCAAGCGGCATCCAGCGTCGTGTGAACCTTAAGCCCGCCGAGCTGGATGTCATCGTCATCCATGATCCGATCCATCTCGCGACGCACCGCTTGGAGGGCATAAGAGGTCTGCGTTTCGCGCTGCTCCTCGCTCACCAGTTTGATCGGCTCCGCCATAATGCGGTCGCGGTGGGCCTCGTCGATGAGCTTCATCGAGATCAGGCGGTTGAGCGTCTGGTTGCGCTGCTCGATGGCGGCACTGAGATTCCGGAACGGCGAAAAAATATGCGGTCCGCGGATGATGCCAACGATCATCGCGCATTCCCCCTCGCTGAGATCGTGCGTGGTTTTTCCGAAATAGGTCCTCGCGGCTTGCTCGATGCCGTCCGCTCCGGCACCGAAATAGATGCGGTTCAGGTAATGTGTTAGAATTTCGTCCTTCGTGTAGTTTGCCTCGACGCGCAGTGTCAGCGCGATTTCGAGAAACTTCCTGTGCATGGATTTTTGCTTCATTTTGAAGCAATTCCGCGCGAGCTGCATGCTCAGAGTGGACGCTCCCTGGGTGAAATCCCGATCCTTGATGTTTCTAACCGTCGCGCGCAGCAAGCCACGCACGTCCACTCCACTGTGTTCGTAAAACCTCGCATCCTCGCGCGCGCGCAGCGAGTTCACGAGGAATTGCGGAATATCCTCGCGCTTCACCAGCTTCCGTCCGGCACCGCCCGGCGCGGTGATTTCCAATCCCTGGCGATCGTAAAAAATCGTGCCTTCCGGGAGTTTCGCCACCTCGGACATGTCGAACCGCATGGCGAGCATGAAGTAGAAAAAAGCGAGCCCGGACAGCAGGACCACCGCCGCGACAGAGAGTTGGAAAAGCAACTTCACCGGCCCGTGCATCCACTCGGGAAGCCAGCGTTTCCAGAACGGAGGAGGTGAGATCGGGCGCCAGGTGGACATCGTTGAAACTGCGGACGCCGCGCATCCTGACCCGATCAATCGTACTGGGCAAGCTTCGCGAACCCGCTTCCATCGGAGCGCGTTCATTCTGAACGCTATGTGCGGCGGACATTCTGTCCGCCGCCATCCCACTTAGGCTGAACGAAGAGTCCGCTGCATTCAATTTTCTGCTGGCTGTTCCATCACGCGCCATCCTCCAGCCATGGCATCATTGGCTTAAGGCGTGATAGAAAGGTATCGCCATTTACGAGCAGTTTCAGCCGCTCCATGGAACCCGGTGCGTGGCGCAGGGCCTCGGCAGCGGCGATCCGTTGCTCCGGGTCGAGCAGGCGCTGGGCGATGTCCATGAATTCCAATGCAGCCAGGGTGTGGAGATCGGTTTGGGTGGGATTGGTCAGAATGGAATCCAACAGCGAGAGGGATTTTTCGAAGTTCCCGGAATCGGTAAGTGCCCCGGCGCGCAGCAGATTCAGGTCATCCCGGTAGCGTCCGTTGGGAAAACGTGCCTCATGGGCGTCGATCGCGGCAAAAACCTCCGCCGCATTGATTTCGGAAATATCCCGGATCACTTCGATATGGTTATAGCCGTTGAAAATCGGCGCTTCAGCCCGCGATGATGATGAGATCTGAAGGTGGGACCGGTATTTGCGGGCGATTCCACGGGTCAGGTCGAGCGAGGCGGCTTCCGCTTTCGGGCTATCGGGATAGGTTTCAAGGAATGTTTTCAGGCGGGCGAAGCCGTTCTCGGTTTCCCCGGAGTCGGCGAGTTCCATGGGTTTGTTGAATTCGACCAGGCTTTTGAACGGAGCAGGCAGGGCGTCGTTGTTACCGGCGACGAAATTGCGATAATCGTCCGCGTTGATGTTTTGCAGGGCGGCGGCGGCCTTCAGATCGTCAAGGCGGTTGATGGCTTGCACGATGCGGTTGATTTCGCCTGGGTTGGTTGTCTGCCTGAGTTCGGTGAGCATGCGGCTGGCTTCTGCCAGATTCTTGCGGATTTCCGCGAGGGTGACCTTAGGGTCCGGGTTTTCGGATAGGGACGTGATCTCCGCGATTTTTTTCACGAGCGCATCTTCCTCTTGGAAATCGACGGGAGGTTTGCCAAACAGCGAGCTGACCATAGAGGTGACGGAATGATCCTGGCCGTAGTTCCCCGGCATCCACGGACCGGCATCAGGAATAAATGAGAAAGCCAGGGAGCGGATTGCCTCTCGCGACTGAGGGAAACGCTCCCGGAGCTGGGTGTCGATCTTGTGCGAAAGCGAGCTGGAGTCAGTTTCCAAGGTCCTTGAGCTTTGATAGCGCGAGATTTCATTGCGGAGGAAGAGACATTGGTTGGCAAGTTCGAGTGCGGGCGCGGCGATGGCGGGATCCTGGCTGGCGGAAGCTGCCAACGCGTGTTCCACCGCGTGAACGGCTTCGTCCCTGTGATCGAGTTCCTGATGGATCACCTCGCGTGGGATTCCAAGTTCGAGAGCGTTTTTACGGCGCAGGAGATCCAGTTTTTCCCCTTCGGACTCTGAGAAATCACACAGGAAATCGGCCGGTTGGGTGAGCTTGCCCGATTGCTCCAGCCAGAGTCGCGCGATGGCCAGATGGATCTCCGCTTTCTCGCTTGCGGTGAGGGATGCCGCGAGTTTTTGGTACAGCGCGGCGAGGGGTGCCATGCGCTGGTCCCATTCGGCGCGGGTCATGCCGTTCCCAAAGGGTGAGCGATTATAGCTCAAATCGGCCTGTTCGTCCGAGTCCGCCGATTGTTCCGTCAGATGCTTTTCCGCGATGTCAAAGCGATGGGATGCCAGTGCGCGACTCCGGATCGCATTCTGTAGCAGATTCCGGTAATCGTCATTGTCCACCGTTAACAATGCGCTTTCGAGCTGCTCCAGCGGAGCGAACTGGACGAGCGAATCGAGCCACTGCATGAGCTGGGAATCCGGATGAAGTCCGGGAGGTTGCTCGGTGTCGGAGGAGTTGGCGTCGTTGTTCGAACGGCCGGGAAAGGCCAATGGCAACATCTCGACGATGGCCCTGCCGGCTTGTCCCGATTTGTAAAGCGATATGGAACGCCGGTATGGCAGATCCTGGCTCAACGGGCTCTCGGGATAGGCCTTCGAAAGTTCGTCAAATGCGGCCACCGCTTCCGCATGCCGATCCATGCGCTGGAGGATGACTCCGCGTGCCTGAAGTGCCTCGTCGGAGATTCCGGGAGTCTTGATCTGATTCAATAACGCAAGCGCCTGATCATTTTCCCCCTCTTCGGTGGCAGCCCATGCCAGCAGCGTTAGGGTCGTTGCATCTGGCTTGGACCGGACCGTCAGCATTTGCTTTCCGAGTGCGGTCAGAGCCGTTCTGATGAAGGGTAACGGTCTGAGAATGCGCCGATATAAG
>JBDSZP010000164.1:0-40617 GCA_039925065.1 Luteolibacter sp. | reverse complement strand
CCAACCCTTCAGGGTGTCTTCGTTTCGCAATGAAGACACCCTGAAGGGTTGAACTACATACAAGACTTCCGCTTCACTCCGGTTCGGAGCGCGGCATTCTGCACGATCAGCACTCCGTTTTCTTTGGTTGAACCGGATAAACCACGCGGACATTGCACGACCGATGACGATTGATCTATCTGGCATTCGTTGAGCACCGCTCGGATCGGGGAAACCGCTCGGGCGTTCCATTCAACAAAACCCACAACAGTAAAACCCACAACACACCCATGCGAAATAACCTCGCTTTATGGGCTGTCGCCCTCGTTGGTGCGACCGCCGATGCGCAAGCATTCACCCATCCTTCCGTCCCATTGACGATGGATGACCTCACGACCCTCAAGGCAAATCTTGGAAAGGAGCCTTGGAAATCCGGATACGCCATTCTTGAGGGCGACTCACATTCGTCCCTCAATTACGGCGGACACACGCCGACCGCCAACGTCAGTCGCAATCCGGATGTCAACCTCGACCCGTGGCGCCAAGACATGATCGCGGTCTACAATCTTGCTCGCATGTGGTATTTCACCGGCAATACCGCCTATGCCCAGAGATCCCGCGACATTCTCATCTCGTGGGCGAATACCCAGACGAGCTTCACCGGTATGGAAGCCAACCTTGATCTCGGCGACTATGCTTTTCGTTTTGTGGGCGGCGCGGATATCCTTCGCGGCACTTGGCCGGGATGGACTCAGGCAGATACCGACGCCGTTAAAAACCTTTTCGGCAATGTCTATTGGCCAGCAACCGGCTTGGCGGGCGACGTGCTCGGACCGACTAACAAGGGATCGCTGAGCATGTCCGCCGCAGCGGCCATCGCGGCATTTAATGACGATCAAACAAAACTGGACAAGGTGCTCTATCAATATCGCACCTTTGCCTCCACGGGGCTCCGCAATAGCGCGAGCAACGGCGAGCATGGTGAAACCGGTCGCGACCAAGGGCATTCCTACGGACACACCCTGGCCATGGCCACCGCCGCCGAGGTGTTCTGGAAGCAGGGCATCGATGTGTTTTCCGAAAATGACAACCGCCTGTTAGCCATGGGCGAGTATTACTGCCGCTTCAACATGAGCGTCCCCACGACCTTCGTCCCGATGGGCACGACTGATGAATACTATATGTCGATTTGGGATTCACCCGGCTTTGCGGCGGAGCCCCGCGCATTTAACATTCTCAAAAGCCACTACGTGCAGCGCAAGGGTCTGAGCGCCCCATGGATCGAGAAGAAGCTCGCCACGCAGGGCGCGAACGCGGATGCCTTCATGTTCTTGAAATCCACCGACATCTCGACGGCCTCATCTCCGGCCGCGATCACCTTCCCGAGCACGAGCCTTGTGAGCACAGGAATGACCAACGCGGACATCAATGGCGCATCACCCGCAGGCAGCGGCACTTACAGCAATGGCATCTGGACGGTGAGCGGACAAGGCACTGACATCTGGACTCACGGTGCCGAAGCCTTTCACTATGTTTACAAACAAGTGACCGGCGATTGCACACTCACCGCCAAGGTGAACTCGTTGGAAAATCTGAATACTAGTAACAAAGCGGGCGTGATGATTCGCTCCGATCTCAACGCAACACCGGCGTGCAAGGCATGGGTGGCTCTGAAACCGGACAGTACCGTGGAAACCTATTTTCATGGCTGGTCGGCGATGTATGGTGGGTCGAATTGGGAGAAACAAGGCTACCCGATTACCCAGCCCTCTTGGTGGGTGAAAGTCGAACGGCTCGGAAACATTGTTACCACCTACGCGTCTCCCGATGGCACGAGTTGGTCGGCGCTCGCGGTGGCCCGTTACGACAATCTCGGCACTTCGCCTTATGTCGGACTTTGTGTTACGTCAAACAAGCCGGGCACACTTTGCACGGCCACGTTCAGCAACGTGAGCATCACCGGCGGCAACGGTGCTTCTCCCATCGCTGCTCCTGCTGCGCCGCTTTGCTTTTATACCGCACCCGGGCAATACAAAGTGCCACTGCGTTGGTCGGAATCCTTCGGAGCAACCAGTTACAAGGTGAAGCGCGCGACAACCAGCGGGGGTCCTTATACGACGATCGCCACGGTGACGGCTCCGAGTTATGTGGACACTACGGTAACTAACGGAACCACCTATTACTATGTCGTTAGCGCCGTGAATTCCATCGGCGAGGGGGCGAACGCCGCGCAGGACTCCGTGATTCCGGAAAACCCGTCCCTCCTCAACGTCACCTTTGGCGGCACGGCTAACGACAGCATCAACAACCCGAATGGCACCGAGGGTGCCGCCAAGGCGTTCGATGGAAGCTCCGGCACGAAGTGGCTCTGTGCCGCGCAGTGTTGGTTGCAGTATGACTTCGGCACGGGAGTCTCCCAAACAATCAAGCGCTACGACATTACCAGCGCCAACGACACGCCGACCCGCGACCCGAGAGACTGGCAGTTTCAAGGCTCTAACGATGGATCCAGTTGGACCGCAGTCGATACCCGGACCGCCCAGCCGAGCTTCCCGAACCGCTATCAAAAAATGAGTTTCAACGTCGCCAGCCCGGGTGCGTATCGCTATTATCGGTTGAACATCACCGCAAACAACGGCGCGACCAGCACGCAGCTTTCCGAGCTTGCGATGTTCAGCGATGTCGGCCGCCTCATCCCGGACGGAACCTACCGCTTGTTCAACCGCAAGAGCAACAAAGCCCTAACTGCTTCCAACGGCGCGACGACCAACGGAACACCCCTGGTCCAGTGGGGCTATAGCGGCGGTGGTGAGCAGAAGTGGACCCTTGCCCACCAGAGCAATGGTGAATACAAAGTGACCGGTGTGGCCAGCGGAAGGGTCATGGATGTGGCCGGCGTCAGCACCGCCGACGGTGCTGCGATCCAGCTCTGGGATTGGACGGGCGTGAACAATCAAAATCAGAGGTGGATTATCACCCCCTCCGCCGACGGTTTCTTCAAGCTCACCGCCGCCCATAGCGGCAAGGTGGCAGACGTGAACGGAGGCTCCACCGCCGACGGTGCCACGATCATCCAATGGCCCTACGGCGGCGGGACGAACCAGCAATGGTCGATCTCGACGACTCCGTAACCTAGCGAACCTCAGCGATGGGTCGTGTGGAAATCACCGCACGACCCATTATTGTGTCCGGTGGGGAGGTTTTGCACGCCAGCGTCGCCGAACCGCGAGACCAAGTTTCCAGAGAAACCAAGTTTCAAGCGGTTATCATGTTCTCAGTATTGCACGACGATGGGCCTTGCCCCATCGATCAGGGGTCGATTGATACCCGCAATTACGGGACAGCGTCGGTCGACGGAAAAATCCAAACCCAAAAAACCCAAAACCCATGCGAAATCACCTCGCTTTATGGGCCGTCGCCCTCGTTGGCGCTACGGCCGATGCGCAAGCATTCACCCACCCTTCAGCTCCGCTGACGCTGAACGACCTATCAACGCTCAAGGCAAATCTTGGCAAGGAGCCTTGGAAATCCGGCTATGCGGCTTTGGCGGCCAGCCCGCAGTCCTCGCTCGGATTCACCATGCGGGGACCGTTCGCGACCGTGAGCCGCGCTCCCGACGTGAACCTGAACGAGTGGCGTATCGATATGAACGCAGTCTGGAACCTCTCGCGCATGTGGTATTTCACCGGCAACACCGCCTACGCGCAAAAAGCGCACGACGTTCTGCTCGCGTGGGCGAACACGCAAACGAGCTTTGGCGGTGGCGAGTCGCCCCTCGACCTTGGCGACTACGCCTACAAGTTCGTCGGCGGCGCCGATATTCTGCGCGGCACGTGGTCGGGCTGGACGACCGCCGACACCACGGCGGTGAAAGCCTATTTCGGAAACATCCTTTTGCCGGCCACCAACCCGTATGGTGAAAACATGTTCGGCGCTGCTAACAAAGGCGCGCTCGCCCTTGTCGCCGGTGGCCTCATTTCGATCTTCAACGACGACTCCACCAAGCTTGATTCGATCGTCTATCAATATCGCACCCTCGCGAATATCGGTCTGCGCAGTTCCAATGGCATCGGCGAGCTCGGCGATTCCGGACGCGACCAAGGCCACGCCCACGGACAATTCCTATCCCTGGCGATGTTGGCCGAGGCGCTGTGGAATCAAGGCATCGACGTTTACTCCGAAAACGACAACCGACTGCTCGCCGCCGGTGAATTCTACGGCCGGGCAAACCACCTCGATCCAACGCCGTTCCTACCGTTCGGCACGACGGACGCTTATTACATGGGCGACTATACCAATCGCGGTTGGACGGGAGGACGCACGGCACTCACCTTGATCCAGAGCGCCTACGTCGTCCGCAAGGGCCTCAAGGCACCTTTCACCGAACTGCGGCGTCAGGAACTGCCTGTGGATTCCGAATGTTTCATGTTCGAGAAATCCGCCGATGCCTCGAGCGCGACTCCGCCCGCAACGATCAATTTCCCCACGACGAGCTCCCTTACCACGGGCGTCAGCAATGTGGAAATCGGCAACGCCAGTCCGGCCGGCAGCGCCTCCTATTCCGGAGGAACTTGGACGGTCCAAGGCTCCGGCAGCGAAATCTGGGGCGCGAACGACAACTGCCATTTGACTTACAAAGCCGTTACTGGCGACGTCTCGATCGTGGCCAAGGTCACGTCGGTCAGCGCCACCAGCGCCAATGCCAAAGGCGGCGTGATGATGAGGGGAAGCCTCTCGTCCGGAGCCCCGCGCGCTTGGATGGCGGTGACTGGAAATTTAACAGCCGAGCAGAACATCCAAGGTCTCGCCGTGTATGGAGGAACCAATTATTCCAACAAATCATTCTCCACCGGCCAATCCAGCTATTGGGTGAAACTTGAGCGCCTGGGCAATATGATCACCGGCTACCTCTCGCCGGACGGCACCAACTGGGCCGCCACCGATGTCGGCCGCTATGACAGCATTCCCGACACGATCTACGTCGGCCTCATGATGTGTTCGCTTTCGAACGGCACGCTTGGCACAGCGACTTTCAGCAACGTCCAGATCACCGGTGGCGACGGCGGCGCGGCAGCCGTCACGCCCGCCGCGCCAGCGGCACTCCTAACCGCGCCGGGTGCCAACGCCGTGCCGATGCGCTGGCAGTCCTCGTTCGGTGCGACCAGTTATACCGTCAAGCGCGCCACCACAAGTGGCGGAACCTACTCGACCATCGCGTCCGGGATTACCACTAGCAGTTATACGGACACCTCGGTGACCAATGGCACGCCGTACTACTACGTCGTCAGCGCGACCAACTCCGTCGGCACCAGCGCCAACTCCGCCGAGGACAGCGTGACGCCGCAAAGCGCCATGGTGAACGTGGCAACCGGCGGCACGCCGACTGCCAGCGCGAACTCCGGTTCCTCCACCGACGGCGCCGCAAAAGCGTTCGATCTCAATCCTGGCTCCAAGTGGTTCAATGCCAATCTAGGAACGACCGGCTGGGTTCAATACGATTTCGGAACCGGCCTCACGCCGACCATCAAACGCTACTCGGTTAGCGCGGGCAGCGACGTACCCGGGCGCGACCCGAAGGACTGGCAGTTCCAAGGCTCCAGCGACGGATCCAACTGGACGACGCTCGATACCCAGACAGCCCAGGCATTTGCCGTCCGCTATCAGGCCCACGCCTACTCGATCACAAGCCCGTCGGCCTACCGTTATTATCGACTCAACATCACCGCAAACAACGGCGACGCCTCGGGTCTCCAGTTCTCCGAGTTGTCGCTGCTTAGCGACATCGGATACACCATCCCGGACGGCACTTACCGCTTGTTCAGCCGAAAAAGCAACAAGGCCATGACTGCTTCCAACGGTGCCACGTCCAACGGCACCCCCTTGGTTCAATGGGCCTACGGCGGCGGAGACGAGCAAAAGTGGACCTTTAGTCACCAAGGCAACGGCCAATACAAAGTCACCGGCGTGGCCAGCGGAAGGGCGATTGATGTTGCGGGAATCAGCACCGCCAACGGTGCTGCGGTTCAACTTTGGGACTGGTTGAATGGAAACAATCAGAAATGGACGATCACACCTTCCGGCGACGGCTTCTTCAAGCTCACCGCGGTCCACAGCAGCAAAGTCATCGACGTCAACGGCGGCTCCACCGCTGACGGTGCCACGCTGATCCAATGGCCTTACGGCGGCGGGACGAACCAGCAATGGTCGATCTCGACGGCTCCCTAATTCAAACAACCCGGGCGATGGGTCGTGCGTAAAACCGCGCGGCTCATCGCCATTTCCATGAGGAGATTTTGATGAAGCGAATGGTCTCTTATTACCGCTGGGCAATTGCCGCAGGCTTGTTAGCCCTTGGCTGGGCCGTTTTTGATCGCAGCGAACTTCGCATGTCGCAGGCAAGACCTGTGGCGACCGTTAGTCGGGAACGGACACGGCCTGCGGATTCGCAGAATTTCAGAGGCCGCTTCCAAGAGGCCGCCGGCGAAAATGATTCCATCGGGCGCGATGCCGAACTGCTGGCCGTCGCCGGAAGTTGGATCGGAGCGAATCCGAAAGAGGCATTGGATTTCGCGCGCCAAATGTCTGCTGGAGAAATCAGGAACACGTTTCTACGCCAACTGCTAGTGGCTTGGGCGGAGCGGGATGCCGCGGCGGCGATGGCTTGGACGGAAGGATTGGCTGATACCACGGAACGCAGGGCTGATTTGGCGACGATTTCCACCGCACTTGCGATCTCCGATCCAAGAAGCGCTCTCGAACTGGCCATTCAACATGGTGCCGACGAGGAGGAAACCGGCGGCTTGCTGGAAAACCTGGCAATGCAGTGGGCGGAACGCGAAACCTCCACCGCCTTGAAATGGGTGGGCACGCAGCCAAATGGCGAATGGCATGATCGATTGATCGCCCGCGTGGCGTTTGTCCTGGCGAAATCCGATCCACGCAGCGCGGCCTTCCATGTGACCGAAGAAATGGAAGCGGGACCGATGCAGGACGAGGCGGTCATTTCCATCCTCCACCAATGGACCATGATCGACTCCGAATCCGCTGCCCGCTGGGTGGAAAGCTTCGCTGCGGGAGCTTTGCGCGATCGGGCGCTGGGAGAACTCACCTGCCTTGACGGAATGAAGAGTCATTCACCGCCAAGCCGCTAAGGTCGCGAAGGAACGCGAAGAATGGGACGGAAACTCTTTCTCTTCACGGATCGCGAAACTTCATTTCGCCCGGGGCCGAAATCCTCGTGCGTCTATGGAGTGTAGGAGGTCTGGGAAAACGTTGCCCGTGGAGGGAGATGATAATGGCTTCGGAGGGAACGAGACTGGTTTCCGAGATGGTGGGAACGGGTTTGGAGGGAGCGAGAACGGTTTCCGAGATGACGGGAACGGGTTCCGACGAGAGTGAAGAGCATGAGTTAAACTTCTTCGTTCCTTGGCGGCCTTTGCGGCTTGGCGGTGAAAAAATCTTTTCTGGTGCTGTTCTGGGCAGCTCGCTTCGCGGGCGAAATGAAGTTTCGCGGTCCGTGAAGAGGAAGAGTTCCAATCCAAACCCATTCTTCCTCGCGCTCCTTGGCGACATTGGCGGCTTGGCGGTTCCAAATTCTTCTCAATATAACAATCCCCAGTGTGGGCTTCCTGCGGCAAACCCGCGAGGGATTTTGTTTTCAAACTTCGATTCGCGCACTATGAGTTCCCCAAGGTATGGACGGTGATGTGACAACAATTCTACAGGCGGCGGGTGCGGGCACCCAACTCCCGTCCGAAGAACTGTTGCCTTTGGTTTACGAGGAGCTGAGAGGGCTGGCGGCCGCGCGGATGGCGGGTGCCGGGGGCCAAACGTTGCAACCGACCGCTCTGGTGCATGAGGCGTGGCTGCGGTTGGCGGGTCACAGTGATCGAAATTGGAACGACCGGGCGCACTTTTTCCGGGCTGCGGCGCAGGCCATGCGCTGCATTCTCGTGGACCGCGCCAGACAAAAATCCTCTCTCAAACGGGGTCATGAACGCGAGCGGATCGATATCGCGGATCTGGACATCGGCGCAACCGGGCCCGACGAACGCGTCCTGCTGGTCAGTGAAATGCTCGATTTGCTCGAACGTGAACATCCGGAAAGCGCCAGGATCGTGATGCTGAAATTCTTTGGCGGGTTGACGAACCGCGAAGTCGCCCGGGCGGATGGAGTCACCGAACGCACCATCGAAATGAAGTGGTCCTACGCCAGGACGCGCCTTTTCCAACTCATTCAACAGCATGGATAGAGCGGGCATTTCGGGATATCCCGCCACAATCCGTTCATAAGGGTAATGACTGCCAATACTCCGATGAGCGATCCCGAAATGATCGAGATGATCTTGTTCGACGGACTGTCGAACATCGCCGATCCCGGACAGCGCGCCGCATTTCTGGATCAAACGTGCCGGGATAATCCCGCACTGCGGATGAGATTGGAACAGTTGCTCGCCCTGCGCGACGATGCGGAAAAATATTTCACTGCCGGACCGGATGAAGCTTCCGGCCAGCCGAAACCCCGACTCACTCAGGGAGCTTCCGGTTCTGCCCCGGTGGAAATCGACACGGAGAGCCTGGACACGCGGATCGGGCGCTACCATTTGCTGGAACGGCTTGGCGAGGGCGGCTGCGGCATCGTCTATCTGGCAGATCAGATGGAACCGGTGCGCAGACGGGTGGCGCTGAAGATCCTCCGTTTGGGCATGGACACGGAAAACGTGATCGCCCGCTTCGAGATGGAGCGGCAGGCGCTCGCGATGATGGATCATCCTAACATCGCCCGCGTGTATGACGCGGGGGCGACGTCCTCCGGGCGTCCGTTTTTCGTGATGCAGTGGGTGGAAGGAGAGAAAATCACGGATTTCTGTGATGGGAAACGACTCGGAATCAGGCAACGGCTGGAGCTTTTCAACCGTGTCTGTCTGGCGATCCAACACGCTCACCAGAAGGGCGTGATTCATCGCGATATCAAACCCTCCAACATCATCGTCATGGATCGCGACGGCGTGGCGCTGCCGAAGGTCATCGATTTCGGCGTCGCCAAAGCGACAACGGGAGATGCAGGCAACGACATCACCTTCACGGAGGCCGGGCAATTCATCGGCACGCCTGCCTACATGAGTCCGGAACAGGCGGGCGGAAACGGCATGGACGTGGATACGCGCTGTGATATTTACGCCCTCGGGGCATTGCTTTACGAGCTACTAACTGGGAGACCGCCTTTCGATCCGAAAAAACTCCAGAACTCCGATGTGGTGGAAATCCGCCGCATGCTCTGCGAGGAGGAGCCGCGCGATCCATCTGCAGTGGTAAGCGCAATGGAATCCGCGGAGTTGCGCGAGCTCGCGGCTCGCCGATCCTGCGATTCACAGAAACTCCCAGGCCTGCTCCGTGGCGATCTCGACCGAATCGTGATGATGGCCATGGCAAAGGATCGCCAGCGACGCTACAGTTCGGCCGATGCGCTCGCCGCCGATGTGGCCCGCCATTTGAACAGCGAGCCAGTGGTGGCACGCCCTTCGAGCCGCATGTATCGACTGCGGCGGTTGGTGCGCAGGAACAAGGTGGTGTTCACGGCTGGTGCCATCGTGGTTGTCACTCTAATCGTCGGCTTCGGCATTTCCACTTGGTTGTTCATCGCTGAAAAACAGGCCCGTGACGAACAAGCCCGGCTGCGGGAAGTCGCGGAACTTGGACGGCTCCGCGAAGCCAGACTACGGGAAGCTGCCGAGTCGCGCGGAAAAATCGCCCAGGCGGCGGTCCAGTTGAAATACGGCAATATCGATGCAGCGGACCGACTGCTTTCGCAAGTCCCCGTCAGCTCGGCCCAGCCGTCTTTGGAAAGCGCCGATACCTTCCGCACGATGGGTGAATGGCACGTCGCGGCCGGACGTTGGAAGCAAGCTGCGGAGCGTTTTTCAGCGCTCGTTTATGCCATCACCGCCGTGGACGTTTCCGATACGGACGACGTTTCTCGCGATCTGCTGCCAGCCTCCGCATCGTTATACGAAGCGGGCGACATCGCGGGCTACGAGCGATTGAGAAAAATCGCCATCAACCGCTTTCGAAACACCACCAATCCGGTAGTCGCCGAACAATTGCTCAAAACCTGCCTGCTACTTCCTCCGGACGCCAGCATGCTCACCGCGCTCGAACCGAGTCTGAAATTGGCCGAATCGAATCTGCTGGGCTCGCTTCCTCTGGTCGCATGGCGCGAGTTCGCCGTGGCCCTGACGGAATACCGCCAGAACGATTTCGCTGCGACGACGGAATGGGCCGGGCGTTGCATCAATTCAGAGAGCAAGATTTTGGCGCGGGAGGCTTCCGCACGATTGTTACGCGCCATGGCCTGGTTCCGTCTGGGGAAAATCGAAGATTCCCGCAAGGAACTGGAACTCGCCTGCAAGATCATGGGGAAGCGATCCACCGGACGGCTTGAAGCACTGGACGCCTCGAACGCTTTTTGGTTCGACTGGGTGAATGCCCGCATCCTCCGCCGGGAAGCGGAAGGGCTGATCGGGCGGTAAGTGCTGGTGATTTTCGCGTTTCGTTTCGGGTTTGAGCGCTGGAATACGTTTATTCTCACGAACGGTTCCTTTGCGCCAATCCACCCTCGTCAACTTCCTCCTTTGGCCACAGCCCCCTGCGTTTGACAGCACCTTTTCTAATGCCAGTCGAAGGGTTCTGTCTGTGCCGACCTTGTCGATCAGGCTGAACCACCTGTTTCCTTTCAACCCTCTTGTGATAGGAGCGTTCCTACTTCCCAAGCGCATCCAGTGCGAGATTCAGCCTAAGAACATTCACGCCGTCCATACCTTACCTAGAAATTCTAGGTCGGCCTTCCTTATCTGTGTTCGCGGTCATGAGTTCGTTCACTTTCTCCGGTGAGACACTACGGACCTTGGCGACGCGGGCGATTTGCAGAGCGGCGTTGGTCGGGCTGATGTGGGGATCGAGCCCGCTGGCGGAGGCGGTGACGGCGTCGGCAGGAACGGGCTGAGATTCTGTGAGACCGTTATCCGTGCGGTAGGCGGCGATGCGCTCATTCACCTGATCCGCCAGCTTCTGGGAGGTGGGTCCGAGATTTCTGCCGCCGGAATTCGCAGCTCGCAGGTTTCGCAGACGACAAGATCGCCTCTTTCCAAGACGGGAGCAGCGACTTCATCCCTGCCGATGGTGACGTGATCGAAGGCAGCGGCGATGGAAATCCCTACAGCAGCGGAGGTGAAGTTATGGATGGTCAGCGCGACCATCTGTGAGAAGTATGACATCGTAATTTCACCACCATAACTCTGCCAGTTGGTATTGGTGGCAAAACTGACCGCCGTGTTGAACGCCAGCGCCGGACTCAAAGCGGGCAGCCCCTGCGGATTGAGGGGAAGTATGTTTTGCAGGCGCAGTATGGCGTAACTGAAAAGCACACCCACCGCACTGAAGACCAGCATGGCGACGGTGTAGCCTTTCCAGCCATGCTCTTTCGATGCATCCACGCCCATCAAGCGATAGGTCACTTTCTCAAAAGGCCGGATGAGCGGGTCGAGCCAGGTTTTCCCCTGCGGATCGAGCACCTTCGTCAGGTAAATGCCAATCGGTTTGGTGATCAGAGCGAGGAGCCCGATGAAGAGCGCGAGTTGAAGCCAATCGCTCGTGTGCATGATCGTTAGTTAAAATTTTTCCGGGTATAGCATGGCGACGACGAGGTAGCCGATAAGCAATAGGGCGATGGTGCCGATAATGATGGTTTCCATGGAGTTACAAAGTTAGAGCGATTCGCAAAAACGGGCATAGAGCGCGCCGAGAACGAAGAACCCGACGGTGATGGCGATATAGATGAGATCGGTCATGGCAGTGTGGTAGGTAACTTCACCATGCCACGGGATCACCCGCCGGGTAGTTAAAGGACCGGCCCTCCACGTTAAAACAACGTAAATCCAGCGCCATCAACTCCAGCCTTGCCAAGGTTACTTTTTCCCACAAAGTTACTTTCAACCACCACAACCCACCATGAAATCAAGAATCACCAGTCTCATCCGGCTCCTTCCAATCCCCCTGTTCGGCAGCGTCGCACTTGCCGGATTGGAGCCGGGCGAGCAGATCAATCTTACCATCCGTGGAGTCGACCCTGCGGAACAACAGAAGATTTCAGGAATCTATCGAGTTGGCGAAAGCGGCGGTGTTCGGCTGCCGTTATTGAATGAATTGCTGCCAGCGCGCGGATTGACCCCGGAGCAATTCGCCCGCGCCGCCGAGGCAGCCTATCAAAAATCCGGGATTTACTCGCAACCGGCCATTGAGGTGGAAACCGTGAAAGGAACGGATCAAGACGGGCCTGCCGTGGTCAGCGTGGGAGGGCAGGTTCACCGTGCGGGTGATTCGGCTTTTAGAAAAGGAATGACTGTCATTCAGGCGATCGACGCCGCCGGTGGTCGCAACGAATTCGGCGGTCGGAATTTGTTCCTATACCGCGATGGAAAACAATATTGCCTGGATTTCACCAACCTTTCCCACAAGAACATTGTCCTCCATCCCGACGATTCCATCCAAGTGGAGCAAAAGGGAATTATCGATCGATGGAAAGGTCAGGATGAAACGGTGAAAACTTTGATGGAAAAATAAAAGGTATCACTTTGCATCCATCGACTCTCGAAATCTGTCGACGTCCACTTTCTCAAGATAGGTCCGCAGTTTTGGATAGGTGCCTGCATGGTAGCCGAAGCGGGAATCGGTGAATTCCGCGATGGCTCTTTCGCGTGACCAGCCGTCGACAGCCATCCGGTAGAGTGCGACCACGGTGCCGGTGCGATCCGAGCCATGCCAGCAATGCACAAGGATCGGGCCACGGGCATCACGGAGAATTTTCACCGCTTCGGTGAGGTCGCATTCCCGAATGCCGCCCGGGTTCATGGACACGCGGTGGAGATTAACGGTGGCGCTGTTGACCACGGAAGAATCATCATGCCACTCACGGAGGTTGAGCACTTCCCCGATGCCGAGTTGGCGAAGTTCCCCGAAATCCGCCGCATCCGGTTGGGCTGAGCGCCAGACCTTGGAATCGACCTGATGAAAATTTCCGGGAACGGCCGAGGCCGTCGTGACGAGCAGGAGGGCGATTCCAGAACGCAGCAAATTTGCCAATTTTAACGGCTGCGAATGCTGGTTCGGATCGTTTCTCATGAACATGCCCTGATTCCTATCAGCAAATCGGACGGTCGGCAAGCCCGATGACCCCGGTTTGAGCCTTGAAAAGCCGCCGTGATTTGATGAAAAGCGAGGTTTGTCATTTTCAAATTAACTCCGTAGGATTCTCTCCGTGAGTGATTCTGAAAACGACCCATTGAGCAGCCTTCTGTCCAGCTTTGCCCTCGGCCCCGCGTGGGCACGTGCCGCCGGCGACAAGCCTGAGCGCAAACCGAAGGCATTTTCCGGAGGCGATGATCGCCCGCCAAGGCGTGATGACCGCGAGGGCGGAAACAGGAATCGCGAGGGTGGATCACGGGATCGTGACGGAGGACCAAGAGGCCGCGATGGCGGTGGACGCAGAGAATTCCAAGGCCGCAGCGGCAATTTCAATGATCGTCGGGATGGCCCGCAGCGTCAGGAGGAAGCACCACCGGCGGAGGGCGTGCGCGTCACGATCGCCCCGGATGCACAGGCGGTGCACCTCATCGGCAAGGAAGTTCATCAGGTTGCGCGGGTCTATCCGCTGTTCGATGTGTCGAAGATTTTATTAACGGAAAAGGCGCGCTGTCGCGCCATTTTCGAAGCGCCGGAACCCCACGCTCCGCTCATCCGCGGAAAGCTGGATGAATGCGTTTTCCTCACCCGCGAGGAGGCCGTGCGCCATCTTTGGAACTCGGAATTGCGGAATGATCTCATCGAGGAGGAAACCATCGAGGTCGATCCTCCGACCGGAAATTTCCAGGCTATCGCCCGCTGCGGCATTTCCGGCGAGTGGCTGGGCCCGGTCAATTTTCATTCCTATCAGACGAACCTGCGCCGCCTCCATCGCGAGCGCTTCGCCAACATGCCCTTTGAAATTTACGCGTCCAAGGTGCGCACCGAGCGCGGTGAGGAAGCGGTGAACGCTTGGCTGGAAACAATGAAAAAGAAGACCCGTTGGCGCATCAAGAGCGGCAATGAGGATGAGGCCTGGATCGAGGATCGAGCCGAAGCCGAGCGCGCCCTCGCCGCCCGTTGTTTCGACAAGGCCTTCGAAGAAAGCCGCAACGTCGATGTATCCGGCGCTATTCCCGCGAAAAACTTGTCACCTTCCCTGCTCACTTCGCTGAAACTTTCCGGCAGCCACGCCCGCAAGCATCCGGCGATCCTGATCCCCGCCGTTTGCCGAGCCATCGAGGCCGAGCACCTGCCTGTTTTCAAGCGCCAGGGCAAACTCCACACCGGCCCGGCCCGTCCGCATCCCCTTCCGCTGAATGCGGTTCTCGCCGAGCGCCCGGCCATCATGGTCGCATGGATTCGCGAGAACAAACCTGCGAAACTCGAAGGCCTCTGGAAAGCCGTGCTTCCGGAAGGCAGCACCGCGCCACCTGCGGATTTCGCCGCCGATCTCTTCTGGCTCCTTCACCAAGGCCACATCCTGCTCTATACTGATGACACCCTCGTCGTGCAGGAAACCCGCGAGGCCACCGCAGCCGAAACCACCGGCGAGCCCAAAAAGGCGAAGAAGAAAAAGAAGAAGTCCAAAGCGCAGCCAGCCGCTGAAGGCGAGGCCGCTCCAGCCTCTTCTGAAGACACTTCCAACGTAGAAACTGCGGTTTCCGAAGAAGCGACCGACCCTGTCACTGAGCCTGCACCTGAAAGCACCGAAAAGTCCGTTGCTGAAAGCGAGCCAGCGGTATCAGAAACTCCTGCGGAAATCATTCCAGAAGCCTCCGAAACGCCGGTTGCCACTGTTCCCGACAGTGAACCGATCGCGGTTGAGGAACTTCATCCTGTGGAAGAATATCCGGGACCCGCCATCGAAGAAGCGGTGGCGGAATCCGAATCCGCTCCAGAAGAAAAACCGCAATCTGAGGGATAATTCAGAAGAATTTCAATTTCCTGAAGGTTTCTTCCTGCCAAGGGTTGACGTCCTCCCTCGTGTATGTTTCAAACCTCTCGACCTGCTTCTAGGAACGGTGGCTGAGTGGTCGAAAGCACTCCCTTGCTAAGGGAACGTACGGGTAACCGTACCGAGGGTTCGAATCCCTCCCGTTCCGCCATCCTTCTTTTGTGTGCTCTGTCAGCGCTCCACTTTCACATTGTCCTTGGAAGAGCATGGTAAACCATGAACTCCGGACCGTCCCCAGACGTGTGGAATCGGCAGGGTTTCGGCCAATCGTTTCACCACGGAGGCACTGAGGGAAGAAGGAGATCACGGAGAAGAATTGGGCGCCCCCTAACGCCAGCCGGGGTTCAAGTCTTCAGCTTGTCTTCGGAAGAGCATGATAAACCATGAACTCCGGACCGTTTTCAGAAGTGCGAGCGTGTAATTCTTCAAAGATTCGCTCGATTCGCCTGATTCGCGGTGCCTTTCTCTTCAATGAGTTTCAGGATGGGCTGCTAGGCTCCGTTTTTTTAACGGTGTCGATGCCAACAATCTATTTTTCGCGGCGCGTCTTTTGTCCCTGATGCCGTCCGGAGTTCAAGCCTTCAGCTTGTCTTCGGAAGAGCATGGTAAACCATGAACTCCGGACCGCCTCCAGACGTGCGGACGGTGCAGGGCTTCAATAATCACTTTTACAAATGGCCCAGGTTCTTTGAGGGACGCCCCCGAAATCATCTGACAAAAAAATGCCGCAGCCGGGAAAACCGGCCGCGGCATTTTAACTGTTATGCCCTGGAATTTTTATCAGCGCAGGAACGCTTCGTGCAGGCCACCGTCCACGGTGACGATCTGGCCGGTCGTCTTGCTGAGGCGCTGGGTCACGAGGAGGAAATACGCTTCCGCTTGGTCGGCAGGAGTGATCGGTGCCTTCGTGAGCGTGCGGTCGGCGTAGAATTGCGCCAGCTTGGTCACGAGCGACTCGGTCGCCTCGTCATCCGTGTAAGGGATGTTGTATTTCGCCAGCGAACCGATCACCCGGTCACGCGGGAACATGGCGGAGCCTTGGACGACGGTTGCAGGAGCCACACCGTTCACACGGACGAGCGGGGCAAGCTCGATGGCGAGTTCGCGGACCAGGTGGTTCGCGGCAGCCTTCGAAGTGTCGTAGGCAAGCGATCCCTTTTTCGCGACAGCGGCGTTGGCGGATGTTGTGAGCACCAGATTTCCCTTGAGGCCTTGTTCTTTCCAAGTCTTGAAAGCCTCATCGGCGACGAAGTAGCTACCGGTGACGTTGATGCCAAAGGTGAGCGCCCATTTGTCGTCAGGGATGTGACCCGAGGTATCGCTTGGGACGAAAATACCAGCCGTGACGCAGATGCTGTCGAAACCACCGTAAGCGATGGAAACATCATCAAGCATGCGGCGGATCGAGGCGCGGTCGGTGATGTTCGCCGCGAGACCGATGGCCGGTCCACAATCGGATAGGCCGGTGCCCGCAACGCCAATACCGATACCATATTTGTCAGTGATTTCCTTGGCGGTCGCTTTCGCAGCATCCTCATTGAGATCGACGCAGACAATGTGCGCGCCTTCCTTCACGAGGCGATGGGCGGTTTCCTTGCCGATGCCGGAGCCTGCGCCGATCACGAGGATGACCTGGCGGGCGAGTTCCTTTTCAGCAGGCATGCGCTTGAGCTTCGCTTCCTCCAACAGCCAATATTCGATATCGAACGCTTCCTGTTGGGGAAGTGAGATATAGGTATCGATGGCTTCGGCACCCCGCATGACTTCGACGGCACAGTTATAAAACTCCGCGGTGACACGTGACTCGGACTTGTCCTTGCCCCAGGCGATCATGCCGATGCCGGGGATGAGCACGACGGTCGGATTCGCATCGCGGATGGCGGGCGAGTTGTCGTGTTTGCAAATTGCGTAATATTCCGCGTAGTCCTCGCGGTAGGCTTCGAGACCGGCGGCCAACTTGTTTTTCAAGGTGGCAGCGTCTTCGGTCTGCGGATTCCAATCCACGTAGAGCGGCTTGATTTTCGTGCGCAGGAAATGGTCCGGGCAGCTCGTGCCAAGCTCGGCGAGGCGGGCGGCGTCATTCGAGTTCACGAAGCGCAGGATCTTTTCGTCATCCTGAACGGTGCCGATGAAACGCTTCTGTTGGGAAACCTGGCCACGAAGCCATGGCAGGATGGCGACAAGGGTTTCGCGGCGTTGCTCCGGCGTGAGCGTCTGATATTTCGCGCCTCCGAATGCCGTGGCGTCGCCACCCTTGGCAGCGTATTTTTCCTCGATGTAGGCGGAGGCTTTTTCGATGCAATCGAGCGTGTAGGTGTAGCAGGCTTTTTCCTCGTTATCCCAGGAAATGAAACCGTGCTGGCCCATCATGATCGACTTCACGCTCGGATCGTTTTTGACGATTTCCTGCATGGCGAGGCCGAGCTCGAAACCGGGGCGCATCCATGGCACGTAGGCCATTTCACCGCCGAAGATTTCCTTGGTGAGCTTCTCACAGTTTTGCGATGCGGCGATCGCGATGATCGCGTTCGGGTGCATGTGATCGACGAATTTCGCCGGGATAAAACTGTGCAGCGGCGTGTCGATGGAAGAAGCGCGCGGGTTCAGATTGAAGGTGGCGTGGGTGTACATGCCGACCATTTCGTCTTCGGCAGGCGACTTGAGTCCCTTGTCCTCACGGGCGTCGTAAAGGTTCTGGAGATCGAGAAGCTTTTGTTGATAGAGTGAGGAGAAATTCTCGCGGGTGCTGGTGCGCAGGTCGCCGCCGGAGCCTTTGACCCAGAGGACTTCGACCGGTTGGCCGGTGAGCGGGTCCTTTTCGGAGGCTTTCGACGAGGTGTTGCCGCCGCCGGTGTTGGTGATGCGCTGGTCGCTGCCGAGCATGTTGGAACGATAGGCTAGGCTATCGACTGGGCTGAGTCCGGCGGCTTTCGCGTCGTCCCAGAGGTAATTCACGTATTGGTAGTTAGACATGGCTGGAGTTTTCAGTTGGAAAGGATCAGAGTCCGAGAGCTTTCTGGCGGTAATGTTCATCCGGGCGTCCGGCGATGCGCGTCACTTCGGCTGCGGTTAGGAAACGGGGTTCACCACCGATGGCGGCGGCACCTACGAAAATTTCAGCGGCCTTCGCAGCCATCAGCGTGGCGGCGAGCACCGATTCCGGCGTGGCACCGAGAGCGATGAGCCCGTGGTTTTCCAAAAGGATCACACGCGGCGGACGGGAAAGGCGCTCAATGTAGGCGACGACGGCGTCCCGAATCGCTTGCGCGAGCTTCAATCCGGGATCGGTGTAAGGAACGAACACGCTCTCGACGCCGCAGCAGACGATTTCATCGGGAAAAGTCCGGCGTTCGGCAAACATGCGGGCGAACTTCGAACAAAGCAGTTGGTTCACCGTGATGGGATGGGTGTGACCGACGAAATTCACGCCCGGCAGCGTCAGCAGATACGCGTGGAAAACCGCTTCGACGGAAGGCTTCCTCGCCTCTGGGTCGACCCGCGCGGCGAAAAGGGCCTCGTCGATGGCTTCGTCGCTCATGCTCTCCTGCGCGAGCAAATCCGCAAGATCGGCGAAGCGGCATTCGGTCAAGCCAGCCGGCGCGAGGGTGGCGAGATTCGAGCCGCTGGCTTTGACGATGAATGTATCGTCGCCAACACGAGCGGAGGTATTCCCCTCCCCCAAAATGGCAAGTTTCCGATCTTCACGACCGAGTTGATGAGAAAGATCCAGCAAACGATCAAGCTGGGAGGATTGAGCAGAGAGTGTGGTCATCGATGACTTTGATTTCGTTGGATTTGATTGACAAGTCAACCGAAAACAAAATAATTCCCAACGAAACACAGAAATACACAACCTTGCTCGCTATCACCCGCCAACGCCGAATCCTCGAATTGCTCCACGCTGCCGGCTCCCTGCGTACCACCGAAACCGCTGCCGATCTCGGCGTGACGGACGAAACGGTGCGCAAGGATTTCGAAACATTGGAAAAACGCGGTGAACTGATTCGCATCCACGGCGGCGCGAGCAAACCCGAGCGAATCCGCGAGGAGCTGCCATTCACTGAGCGGCAATCGGTCCGGCGCGAGGAAAAACTGGCGATCGCGAAAATCGCCGCGAGCCGGATCCAAGCCAACGAGACCATTTTCCTCGATGCCAGCTCGACGGTGCTCACCCTCACCGAGTTCCTGCCGAACCTTCCGCTGACGATTTTGACCAACGCCCTCAATGTGTTCACCGCGCTTTCCGACCGCCCGAATCTCGATCTGATCTGCACCGGCGGCCTCTACGACCCGAAATCCCGTTCGTTCGTTGGCCTCACTGCCGAAAAATCGCTCCAACGCTATAATATCCACCGCATGTTTTTTTCGGGAAACGGCCTGCATTTGGAGCGCGGAGTGAGTGAGAGCAACTCGCGCCAAGCCGCGTTCAAGGAGCGCGTCATCGAGAGCGCCCAGGACGTGGTTTTCCTCGGCGACCATTCGAAGCTCGGGCAAAAGGCGGCGTTTTTCTTCGCTCAAGCTGCGGATTTGAGCTGCCTCATCACCGATAAAGCGGCGGATCCCGAGTTTATTGAACAGCTTCAGAGCTGCGGCGTCGAAGTTCTGCGCGGCGAGTGAATCGGGACCAGCCCCTTCCGTCATCGCGTAATATCAGCCCCATCGATTCCGTTCTTGGCAAACGGCTATTTTGCATCTCTAAATCTTTTCGTGCGACAGCGTTGGTTATCAACGACACAGTCGGCATGCTCAACTCCAAGTCGCCCCATCATTCATGAGTAACGAGTCCACGCCCGTTTGCGAATTCACGGCATTCGCACGCGCATGGCTCCGCGCTCCACTGAAAGTCGGCTCGATCGTCCCTTCCGGCCCCGTACTGGCCAAAGCGATCACCTCGGAAATTTCCTCCTCCACCGGCCGCGTGTTGGAACTTGGCCCCGGCACCGGAGTTTTCACCAAGGCCCTGCTTGCCCGCGGCGTCACAGCAGAAAACCTCACCCTTCTCGAATACGATCCGAAGCTCGCGAAACTCCTCAGCGTGAGGTTTCCCGACATCCGCATCATTTCCGCCTGCGCCACGAAATTGGACAGTCTCGGCCTCTATGATGAAAACGGCGTTGGTGCCATCGTCAGCGGTCTGCCTCTCCTCTCGATGCCGCAGAACACGATCCACAGCATTCTCGAAGGCTCGTTTTCCCAACTCCGCGAAGGCGGCGCGATCTACCAATTCACCTATCGCCCGCTCTGCCCCGTGCCGCGCAAGGTGATGAAAGCGCTCGATTTGAAAAGCGTCTGCACCAGCTTCTCGATGCGCAATCTGCCGCCCGCATGGGTGTTTGCGATCCGCAAGAGAAGCCAGCTTTGCTAGATCAGAGCCTGAGGAAATTTTCCAACAGCTTCTTCCCGTCCTGAGTCAGGATGGATTCCGGGTGAAACTGGACACCATGCACCGGATACTCCTTGTGCATCAGCCCCATGATCTCCCCTTCTTCCGTCCAAGCGGTGATTTCGAGGCAATCCGGCAGTGTCTCGCGTTTGACGATCAATGAGTGATAGCGCGTCGCCTCAAACGGGCTCGGCATTCCGGCAAACACGCTTTTTCCCGAGTGAAGGATCGGGGAAGTCTTTCCGTGCATCAGCCTGTCAGCCCGCACCACGTCGCCTCCGTAAACCTGGCCGATCGATTGATGCCCAAGGCAAACCCCGAGAATCGGAGTTGTCGCGCCGAGTTTTTCGATCAGCTCGCAGGAAATCCCCGCTTCCGTCGGCGTGCATGGGCCGGGTGAAATGCAGATGCGCTCAGGCTTCATCGCCTTCACATCATCCACCGTGATCACATCGTTGCGGAAAATCTTCATCTCCGCACCCAGCTCGCCGAAGTATTGGACGAGGTTGTAGGTGAAGGAATCGTAGTTATCGAGAATGAGGAGCATGGAACAGAGTTGCTAGTTTTCAGTGTTCAGTTTCAGGCCCCAGCGTGCGGGCCAGCGCGATGGCACTGAGCAGCGCCTTCGCCTTGTTGACGGTTTCCACATATTCATACGTGGGATCGGAATCCGCAACGACTCCAGCCCCGGCTTGCACGTAGGCTTTGCCGTTTTTCAAAAGACAGGTCCGCAGCGTAATGCAGGAATCGTGCGAGCCATCGAAGCCGAAATAGCCGACCGCACCGGCATAGGCGCAGCGCTTGTTTTTCTCCAGCGAATTGATGATCTGCATCGCCCGGATCTTCGGCGCACCGCTGACAGTGCCGGCAGGAAACGTCGCCCGCAGCACGTCGTAGGCACTGTGCGAGGGATTGAGCTCGCCCGAGACGTTGGAAACGATGTGCATCACGTGGCTGTAACGCTCCACGATCATGAAATCATCCACGCTGACCTTGCCGTGTTTTGAAATCCGCCCGACATCGTTCCGTGCGAGATCCACTAACATCAGGTGCTCCGCGCATTCCTTCGGATCCTTCATCAAGTCATCCGCAAGCGCATCATCCTCTTCCTGAGTCTTTCCTCTCGGCCGTGTCCCGGCGATCGGACGAATGTCGATCCGCCCGTTGATCGAGCGCACGTGAACTTCCGGCGAACTACCGACCAGCGCGAAATCCCCCAGTTCCAGGATGAACATGTAGGGCGACGGATTCACGAACCGCAGCGCTCGATAGAGGTCCACCGGCGGCCTGTCGAAATCCGTCTCAAACAGTTGGCTCGGCACAAATTGGAAAATATCCCCCGCTTTGATGAACTCCTTGCCCTCCAACACAATCGCCTCGTATTCCGCCTGCGTTGTGTTGCTCGTCGCCAAAGCCGGCGCCACCTTCACCAGACCATTCAGCGCCGGCACATGGAATGGCCGGTTTAAAATTTCCACGATCGCCGCGATCCGCCCGCGCGCTGCCGCGTAGGCTTCCTCATGCGTCGGAAATTCATCGATGAAAGCGTTCGCGATCACGTGCAGCCGCCGCAAACGGTGGTCGAAGACCAACAATGTGTCCGCCAGCATGAACATCGCGTCCGGGATGCCCAAAACATCCGGCGGCGGCGATCCCAGCGTCGGCTCGAACTGCCTCACCGCGTCATACGAAAGATACCCCACCATTCCGCCGGAAAACTGCGGCAGCGTGCCGTGAGTGACGGGTTTGTAAGCCGCCATCTCGCGTTCCAGAGCCGCCAGAACATCGTCCTCCGCCGTGAAAGTGCGCACCTTCGAACCCTCGCGGATCGTGATTTCCTTCTCCCGCGCCTCGAAAACCAAACGCGGTCCGCTTCCTACGATCGACCAGCGCCCGCCCTTCTCCGAACTCTCCGCACTCTCTAGGAGAAACGAATGACGATTATCCCGCAATTTCAAATATGCGGACAATGGGGTCTCGAAATCCGCCGCAAGCTGGGTGTAAACGGGCACGACATTGCCCCGCTTCGCCAGCTCAGCGAAGATTTCCAAAGATGGCTCGACCGGAATAGAACTCACAACGCCGCGAAGCATGCCCGGGAAATCCGACAGGGCAAGCCCGGAGCAACCCCCGAAAATCATCTTTTCCATCACGGATGCCGTTCCTCCTCCAAATCGCCCGAATCGGGCCATGGAGTGCGGGGGCAGAGCGCAGCGGCGACACCGCACTCCAAGCAGGAGCCCCCATCAGTCACTTCCTCTTTGCAACCGGTTCATCCATAGTGACGATCCTTCCGGCGGCATCTGTGAAAACCGGATCACGAAGTCATAGGTGTGCCGACCCCGCAGAATCCCCTTCACGGGCTGTTTGATGTTTTCCGGCCAGCGAAGATAGTATCCCGGCGAATCGTCGTTTCCGATGCTGCCGAATCTTTCGATCGTTTCGGCACCAATCGGACATTCGATGACGTCATGCCCGGCCTCTTTGATGAAAATCAAACCTCTCACGGGAGACACCAACGTCTGACCTTTCGGCACGGTGATGAGGAAATTGAAATAGTTGCCGGGAGGAAGCGTCTCCGTGAAATGCATTTCCGCCGCAGTGATAGGAGCGAGCCGCTGCATTTGAGGCACATGCAGAGACCTGACCACGCAGGGACTAATCACCGTCACCGGCACAATGATCAAGGCAGCGATAGCGATCGCGGCAACGAGAAGGCGTTTTTTGAGAGACGATTTCATCTGGTCTCGCGAGGCTGAATGTTCAAGCGCGCTATCGATCACTTTCTCTCTGGTTTCGGTGGCAGCGCTCCACTCGTGGGAGGATTCGGACGAAAGGTGCTGCTGAGGACTTTGAAGTTGGAATCATAGGTGTTTAACCTCGCACCCTCTTTTTGGTGAACCAGACTCTGGATTTTCGCGCCTGCCATTTTGGTCTTCATCTTGTTGGTGACAAACCGCTTCCACGCCCACTCGCTCGTTCCCCTATCCGGATAGTAAAACATGGTTCCCAACAGATGGGGTTCCGCACGGGCGAGGAGTTCACCTTTTTCTCCGACATGGTCCGGCAACAACCTTATCATGATGGACCCGGATGGATCTTTTTCATAGTAAGTGGTCGATATCGAATTACCGCCGCCTTCCATCACATGGAAGATCACCCGGCCTTCACGAAATTCTTCGAATTGATCGCAATCGCAGCCCATCGTGGACGAGAAGGACAACGGATTGTAAACGCCTTCGATGGAAGCGGGTATCAGGGCGACGCAAAGCAATCCCGGGAGAAGAACGATAAGAACCGCCGTCCAGATTTTGATGCGCCGGGAGAGTTTGATCATCTGCGGGTATATTGGACCGCAGTTGTATCAGATACCGGCGAAGGTGAAAGAGTGTTCGTCTTCGCTGCGCTGGACGAACACGCGAAATGAATTTCGCGGTCCGTGCAGGCCCTTGATTTATGATTTCAGGAGGGCGGCGGCGTAGAAACCGTCGTAGCCGGTGGCGGCTGGGGAAACGGGATTTTCCTCGAGCAGCGTGAAGCCTCCCTGCGCGAGGAGGTGATCGACGGCGGCGCGGTTTTCTGATGGCAGGATCGAGCAGGTGGCGTAAACGAGGCGGCCGCCGGGCTTGAGCATCGCGGTGTATTTCGTGAGGAGCTCCTTTTGGATGCCTTGGAGGCGTTCGAGACCGGCGGGTTTGAGACGCCATTTGAGATCGGGCTGGCGCTTGAGGGTGCCGAGGCCGGAACAAGGGGCGTCGATGAGCAGGCGATCGGCGACTTCGGCGAAATCGACGGCAGTGGAGGCGGTGATTTCCTTGGATTTCACGCATTTGTTGGCGTTGGCGCGTTTGGCGCGGCGGTCGAGTTCACCGAGTTTTTTCGCATCGATGTCCATGCCGAAGACGCGACCTTCGCCTTTCATCAGAGCGGCGAGGTGGAGCGATTTTCCGCCAGCACCGGAGCAGGCGTCGATGATGCGCTCGCCGGGTTGGGGATCGAGGAGCGGGGCGATCATTTGCGATCCGGCGTCCTGAATTTCAACGCGCCCGTCGAGGCGCAGGGATTTCGGCAGGGCCTTGCCCGGGGCAAGAACGAGGGCGTCCGGGAGGCCGGGGACTTCGGTGGCAAGGATGTTGAAGCTGGCGAGCCATGCGATCGCTTCCGGCCGGGTGGTGCGGAGGGTGTTGACGCGGAGGAAAACGGAGGCGCGCTGGTTGAGGGCGGCGAGTTCGGCGTCCCAGGCATCGCCGAGTTCGGCGGCTCCGAGGGCGTCGATCCAATCAGGAATCGACTCGCGGACGGCGCGGGGTTGGTCGGCGAGTTCGGCTTCGCGGGCTTTCATTTCCTCGGCGGTTTTGCCGTTGTAGGCCCACCATTCCGGGATTTCGTAGCCCATGCGGACCCATTGGGCGGCGCAAAGAGCGGTGGTTTCCTCGCTATCGACGAGGAAACTCAGGGCGCGGCGCCAGCGGGCAACTTCGAAAACGGTCTCAGCGATGAAACTGCGGTCACGCTTGCCCCATTTCGGGTTTTCCTCGAAGGCGGTGGCGAGTTCGTGGTCGAGGACCTTGTGCTCGCGGAAGACAGATTTGGCGATGGTGGAGGCGGCCTCGGCGAGGATGCGGTGCATTTTCATAAAGGCGCACCCTTTCCTAAAGCGCGGGGTATGGCAAATGCGGTTTGTGGAAAAGAAGATGAGGCACCGCCAATCTTGCTAATCTGGCGAATGGAAGAGTTTTTAGCTGCGGATGAGGTGGATGGAAAAGGATGACCTGCGCTAATGTTCTTCTTTGATCCGTATCCATTCCCGCGATCCGCGGTCGAAAATCCTCATTCAGTCAGGGGTGCAGTGGCTTATTCCTTGAGTCTCGGGCGATTTCAGCATTCGTTGCCGCCGTGCCGACTGTCCAACTCAAGTACCAAACATTCCATCCCTCGATCTGGCCGAAGATGATCGGCGAGGTTTCCCGTGACGCCATGCCGGGTTCATTTGTGCTCGTGCTGGGAAAAGAGGGCACGCCATTCGGCTGGGGCCTGTGGAATCCGAAATCGCGCATGCCGCTGCGGATCGTGAGCCACTCGCTGGAAGAACTGGATGATGAAACGTTTTTTGAAAATGCCATACGCCGCGCGGCAAAGCTTCGCCGTGACATGCTGAAACTGGACGGAGAAACGGACAGCTACCGGGCCATCCACGGTGATGCGGATTTCATGCCGGGCATCGTGGCGGATAAATTCGCGGACGTGCTCTCGGTGGAAATCACGAATCTGGCGGCGTGGCAGCGTCTGCCAAAATGGCTGCCATTGCTCCACGAATGCTTCGACACGAAGCGCGTGGTGGTGGGCGTCGATATGGATTTGGCGCGCATCGAAGGCATTCCACGATACGGCGGAGTGGAGTCGGACAAGGTAAAGTCGGTGAAAATCCGCGAGCACGGTGTCCGCTATGAGGTCGATTTTTCCGCCGGCCACAAGACGGGATTTTTCTGCGATCAGCGCGACAACCGGAAGATGTTCGGTGCCTTGGCGGACGGCCGGACGGTGCTGGATCTTTGCTGTTATACCGGCGGCTTCGGAATTTCCGCCGCACTGGGTGGCGCAACGGACGTGACCGGCGTGGACCTCGATGAAACATCGATCGCCATGGCCAAGCGCAATGCGAATCTCAACAACGCGAAAGTGAAATTCACCCACGCCGACGCCTTCACCTGGGCTCGGACGATGATTGAAAACGGCCGGACCTGGGACCTCGTGATCGCGGATCCACCGAAGTTCATCCACGGTCGCGAGGACGAGATCGGCACGGCGAAATACGCGGACCTGAACAAGCTCGCGCTGCAACTCGTCGCGCCGGAAGGACTTTACGTGACCTGTTCGTGCTCCGGCATGTTAGGCGCGGGTGAGTTCGAGCAGATCGTGATCACCTCCGCCCACCGTCGGAACAAGCGGCTGCAAACTTTCGACCGCACGGGAGCAGGCCCGGATCACCCGACGCTCTCGAACTACCCGGAATCACGCTACCTCAAGGTGCTGTGGTCGCGGGTGATTTGAGGCAACCGCGGATTTTCATCGCGCAGAACTGACCCACGGCCAGACCTGCGAGATCGGCAAGCCAGTCGAAGAAATCCAGATGGCGGCTCTTGATGAATCCTTGTGAGAGTTCTTCAAGCGACAGGACGATCAACAGGACAAGCGTGGTCATCGTGACAAACCTCAGCTTCCGCGAGGGAAATGCCAGATTACACAAGAAAGACATCGTTCCGATCAGGCAAAGGTGCCCCACCTTGTCGCCATAGGGAAGGTGATCGATGATAACCGACCACCAGGGCGTCCCCTGCCCTTCATCCGCGATGACGACGATCCAGATGAAAAACGCGATGAAAGCCACCGCCGCCAAAACCGCGGGCCGACGGAGCGATGGCTTGCTAGAGCATCCGGCGTCCACGATTTTCAATCCTCGATCTTGAGCTTGCTGGGATCCCAATCGATCGCCGGAAATTCCATGTTCAGCTTCTTCAGCGTGTCCAACATGATTCTGGCGACACAAAGATTCCGATACCATTTGCGGTCCGCCGGCACGACATACCACGGCGCGAATTCGGTGGATGTTTTCCCGATCACGTCTTCGTAGGCGTCCATGAATTGGTCCCAGCGCGCGCGGTCCGCCAGATCGTCGGGATTGATTTTCCAATGCTTCGCCGGATTGATGAGACGCGATTCGAGGCGACGTTTCTGCTCGTCCTTGGAAATGTGCAGGAAAATTTTCACCACCGTCGTCCCCTCTTCCGCCAGCATCCGCTCGAACTCGACGACATGGCGCTGACGGCGTTTCCACACCTCGTCAGGGAAAATTTTCTTCACCCGGACAGCGATGATGTCCTCGTAGTGGCTGCGGTTGAAAATGACCATTTGCCCGGTGCTCGGCACCTTCGAGTGGACGCGCCAGAGGAAATCATGCGCCAGCTCTTCCTCGCTCGGTTTCTTGAATGAACGGACGTGAATGCCCTGCGGATCGATGCGGGAAAAAACGTGTTTGATACAGCCGTCCTTACCACCGGTATCCATCGCCTGCATCACCACGAGAATGCGGTGCTTGTTTTGCGCATAGAGCACTTTTTGAAGCTGCTGGAGCTGGTCCTGAAGGTCATCGAACTGCGCAGCGAACTCGTCCTTGTTTCCCTGAAACAAGCTTTTCTCACCGCTGTCGTAATTCCCGAAGTCCAATTTGGCACCAGGCTTCACCCAATATCGTTCCAACGCTCCATTAACTGGCATGTAGGAATTTATCCTAGGAACCCCAACGCATGACAAGCCCCGACTCGGATAACCTGCGTCTTGTCACATTTTGGAGATTGAAAGATCGGGCCTCGCGCGTTGTCTTTGTGCGATGCCGAAATTCGGGAAATTTGAGAAAACCACGATTGCCGCTGAAAATCTATTCACCGCCCTGCACATCGGCGCGAGTTCGGTCTCCATGATGGTCGCCGAGCGCGCGGAGGACGGCTCGCTCACCCCGATCGATTTCCTCGAACAACCCGCCCCGGTCGCCCGTGATATCTTCCGGGGCAGCACCGTCACCCCGTCCACCACCGAGCGGATTGTCTCGATCATCAAGGGCTATCAGAAATCCCTCGCCGAGCTCGGCCTTGATCCCCACGGCGTCACCCGCGCCGTCGCGACGAACATCCTCAGCGAGGCGATCAACCACGAGACCGTCATGAACCGCATCCGCATCGCCTGCGGATTGAAGATCGGCACCATCGATGACGGGGAAATGACCCGCCTCATCTACCTGAAAACGCGCCGCCGCCTCCAGGACCTGCCCGCCATGCGGAAGGACACCACGCTCGTCCTTCACGTCGGCCCCGGCAACACGCGTGCGCTGCTTTTTCAAAACGGACGGATCACGCGCTACACGAGCTATCGGATGGGCACCCACCGCACCCGCGAGGCCGTCGATGGCTCGCACGCGGAAGGCTCGGCGATGCTCCGGGTGATCCGCGAGCATGCTTACGGAAATCTCGCGCAGATCCGTTTCGATTTCTCCGAGTTCTCCATCGATGGCCTCGTTGTGATCGGCTACGAAGTGCAATCCATCGCCTCGTCCATCACCACCTCCAGCCAATCCTGTTCGGTCAAAGCCTTCCGCCAGTTCACAGCGGACGTCGCCAATGTCAGCGATGTCGAACTCGTGAAACGGTTCCAGCTCGATTACCAAACCGCCGAGGCCCTGCTGCCCGCTCTCGAGATCAATCTCGCCGTCGCGGAAACCCTCAAGCTCAAGGAAATCCACATTCCCAATAGCGAATACGAGCAAGGCCTGCTCCACGACCTCCTCGTCTCACGCGAACTCACCGGAGCCTTCGCCGAGGAAGTCCTCCGCTCCGCACGCATCCTTTCCGAACGCTATCAGTCGGATCCCAGCCACGGCGAACACGTCGGCAATCTCTGCGCCCGCTTTTTCGAATCCCTGGCAGATCTCCATCAGCTCACGCCGCACGATGCGCTGCTTTTGCAAGTCGCCGCGATTTTACATGAAGTCGGCACCTACGTCAGCCCTCGTGCCCACCACAAGCACTCGGAATACATCATCCTGAACTCGGAAGTTTTCGGGCTCGACCGGCTGGACGTCACCATCGTCGCGCTCGTCGCCCGCTATCACCGCCATTCCGGTCCGCGCCTCGATCATCCGGCCTATGGAGCACTCAGCACCGATGACCGCATCCGGGTTTCGAAACTGGCGGCCCTGCTCCGTGTCGCCGACGCGCTCGAACGCACCCACGCCCAACGGGTTTCCCAACTCGAAATCCGCCGCGAATCCGGCAAGCTCCGCCTGCGTCTTCCCGGTCTCGCCGACGCCGCCGTCGAGCGCCTCGCAATGACCTCCAAGGCTGATCTTTTCGAGCAAGTCTTCGGCCTCAGCGTCGTGATCGACGAAGATAATTAGATCATGGATCGGGGTTGGAAATCGCCAGTCCACTCTTCCCCATCCACTATCAACAATCCACTATCCACTCTTTTCAATGTCCATCCCTTACCTCAACCGCGAACTCTCCTGGATCGAGTTCAACCAGCGCGTGCTCAACGAAGCGATGCGCGATGATTTACCTCTGCTGGAACGAGTGAAATTCCTCGCCATCACCGCATCGAATCTCGACGAGTTTTTCCAAGTCCGCATCGGCGGGCTCATGCTGATGCGCCGGAGTGGTTGGAAAACGCCGGATGCATCCGGCCTCACGCCCGCCAAAAATCTGGCAGCCCTGCGCCAGCGGATTCTCAAAATGAGCGCGGATCAATACACGCTGCTCACCGGCACGTTCGTCCCGGCGCTGGAAAAAGCAGGCATCCGGCCGCTGCAACCCAGCGAGCTGTCGGTCGAGCAAACCGCACAGGTCGCAGCGACATTTGAAGACCTCATCTATCCGCTTCTCACCCCGCTCGCCGTCGATGCGGGGGGCACGCCGCCCAACGTTCCCGCGCTGCAAATCATCGTTGCCTGCCGTTTGTTTGATCCTGAAAAACAAACATCCCGCCACGCCCTCATCCCGATCCCGGAAAATCTCGGACGCCGCGTGAACGTCACCACCCGGGACGACCAACATGCCTTCCTGCTCATCGAAGACCTCGTCGCCCTCCATGCGGAACAGCTCTTTCCGGGAGAAACCGTCACCGCCACGACCGCCTTCCGCGTCACCCGCAATGGCGACATCGTGGTGCAGGAAGAAGACGCCATCGACCTCGCAGGCGAAATGGAGGATGTCCTCACCGCCCGCCGCTTTGCCGACACCGTCCGCTTGGAAATCCGTTCGGACGCACCCCGCGATCTGGCACGTTTGATCAAATTCGTCACCGCCGCCACCCCGCAGGAAACCTATCGCGTCGATGGGCCGCCGGGCCTCGCTTCATTCATGGAGCTGGCTTTCCTATCCGGTTTCGACCACCTGCGCGATGCCGATTGGCCGGGGCAGAACTCGCCCGCCATCACACCGGGCGCATCGATGTTTGAAACGATCGCCTCGAAGGACGTGCTGCTTTTCCACCCCTACGAATCGTTCGAGCCCGTCCTGCGCCTGATCGAGGAAGCCGCCGAAGATCCGGACGTCATCGCCATCAAGCAGGTCCTCTATCGCACCGCTAGAAAGTCACGAATCATCGATGCCCTCATCAAGGCTGCGGAAAATGGCAAGCACGTCACCGCCCTCGTCGAGCTCAAGGCCCGCTTCGACGAAGCCCGCAATCTCAACCGCGCGGACGAACTCCAACGCGCCGGAGCCCAGATCGTTTACGGCGTGAAAGGCCTGAAAACCCACGCGAAAATCTGCCTCATCGTCCGCCGAGAGTCCGGCCACCTCCGACGCTACGTCCACCTCGGCACCGGAAATTATAACGAAACCACGTCGCGCCTTTACACGGATTTTTCCTACCTGACCTGCAAGCCAGAGTATGGCAATGACGCGTCGCTCTTCTTCAACGCCGTCACCGGACGCTCGAAGCTGCTGCGTTTCCAACGCCTCGTCCCCGCCCCCACCGCGATGAAACCGGAGCTGCTGGACATGATCGCCAGCGAAGCGGAACGCGCCAAACAAGGCCTGCCCGCCCGCATCATCGGCAAGGTGAATTCACTTCAAGATCCGGAGATCATCAACGCGCTCTACAAAGCCTCGCAAGCCGGCGTCGAGATCCGCCTCAATGTCCGCGGCATCTGCTGCCTCAAACCCGGTGATCCGAAATACTCGAAAAACATCGAAGTCGTTTCCGTCATCGACCGCTACCTCGAACACGCCCGCCTTTTCTATTTCCACCAGGGCGGCGACGGCGGCGTTTATATTGCCTCCGCAGACTGGATGACGCGCAACTTGGAAAAACGCATCGAGCTGATGATTCCCATTGAGGAACCCACCTTGAAACGTCGCCTCGTCAGGATATTGGATTACTATTTCCAGGATAACGTCCAGGCTTCCCGCCTGATGCCCGACGGCAGTTCGCAACGCATCGTCCGAACCAAGGGACAGAGGGCATTCCGCGTGCAGGAGCATTTCTACCAAAGCGCCCGAAAAGCCGCCAAAGCCCGCGAACACGAGCGGGCCATGACCTTCGAGCCCCACGTTCCCGCAGAGTGAGAACCCAATTGTAGCCCGGACATTCCTGTCTGGGCATCGTCGCTGGGGCAATCGTAGCCCGGACATTCCTGTCTGAGCATCGTCGCTGGGGCTTGTAAATTCCGCGTTCCAGTTCGTCGTTACGCAAGCGTCCCCATCACAAGACATTGCACTCGGTGCTCATCATTCGGGCAACCGCACGACTACCCGCATCCTCAGATCCGGATAGCGCGTCAAAAACTCCCTTGATATCTGCCGCTGATCGACTCTGACCGAGCTTGAATTTCCCCTCAATTCGAGTGATCGGAATTTCGAATGCCACGATTCCCTGCATCAGCTTGTCGCGAAAATCCTCGGAAAGATTTCCCGACCAAGGCTGCTCCAAGGCGGACTCATACTCGGACACCGTGTCGCGCAGAAGCGCAACCACCCGCTCATGCTCCTCGATCATATTGGGAACTCCATAGGCATGGACGGTCGAGTAGTTCCAAGTCGGAACGGCAGCATCAGTTTCATACCACGACGGCGAAATGTAGCTGTGCGGCCCATGAAAGATGGCGAGAACCTCACTCCCGGAAACAAAATGCTGCCATTGAGGATTGGCACGCGCCATGTGGGAAACCAGCACTCCATGATCGCCAACGCCAGGATGAAACAGCATCGGAAGGTGGCTTGCGAACGGAGCGCTCCCGTCATGAGTGATCAGCGTGGCGAAGCTGTGCTGCAGGATGAACCCCGCAAGCTTGCTGGCATCTTCGACTTTAAATGCAGGTGGAATGTACATGGTGCTCTCGGGCGACAGCTCTATCTGGCCTACGATCTCAAACCCGTCCGGCGACACCAGCGGCAGCTAGCTTCGAGACAGGCTTGACGCTATAAATCGCCGAAAAGCATGTCAACAACGCGGCCAAGTGTCGGTCAGGGAAATGGCGGCTGCGATTAAAAGAAAATCCATGGGAGTGGAAGGGTTGATCAAGGGGGATGGATGTCTCTGCGCCATCCTCTTCCTCCAGCGCTGGCTGATTCGTGGCTGACGCAAAATTCCTGTCGCAACTGGCGTGCCAAGCGCGTGCAGACAGAATTTCCGAGCTACGGCGCCGCGGGCGTGACACAGACATTACTGTCTGTTCTTTCACAAGCTCAGCAAGACGCCCAGACAGAATGTCCGGGCTACGGCGGTTTTTAAAGGCACCGCTCACAAAATCACCCCAACAAAAAAGGGAGCCTTTCGGCTCCCTCAGTTGTTGAGAATAAATGGTGGGTAGAGATGGATTCGAACCAACGTAAGCTTTCGCTAGCAGATTTACAGTCTGCCCCCTTTAGCCACTCGGGCATCTACCCATTCCCGCTGACGCGGGGGCGGATGTATGAGGAGGGGGGCGGGTTTTGACAAGGGAAAACATTCAAGAAAATCGTAAAATTATTCGGTCCCCCGCTCAATCCCTTTGAACTGGAGGTTTCGGAGTTTGGCTCCGCCAGGTGCCGATCTGGCCAGCCATGGACAGTGTCATGAATTGGCGGGCCGGACGGATGACTTGGGCCGTGAGAAAAAAGATTTTTCGCAAGGGTGTCAGCCATTCGTAATCGGACTGGAACCACGGGGTAAGCCAGCGGGTGGCAAGGGCGTAGTAGCGAAGGGCAAGCCACCGACGACGTTGGTATTTCGCCAAAGCCACGTCCATCGAGTGGCGGGCGAGACAGTCAGCAAGGCAGGAGGCATCGGCGAGCGCGAGGTTCACGCCTTGCCCGAGCTGAGGGCTCATGGCGTGCGCGGCGTCACCAAGGACAACGATGCCATCGCCATGCCATCGGCGCATCCGGACATCGCCGTAGCGGGCGGTGAGAATCTGATCCCACGACGTGATCTGGGCCAAAAGACCGGCGGATTTCGGGCAAAGGGCGCGGATTTCCTGTTTCCACTCCTCGAGCGGTCGGGCACGCCAAGCCGCATCATCGGCGATTTTGATGCTCCAGAACAAGCTGACGAGAGGATCGCCGCCATCGAGATCGCGGCCAGTGGCGAGAAATCCCCCGAGCCTGCGGGTGCCGTCCACCACTTGATAGAGCTCATCTTCCGGGAAAATACCGTCGTTTGTCCCGATGAACCAATGCGCGCCCCACGGGTAGCCGCAGTTGACGCCGCCGGTGCCGACGAGGTCCCGGAGCTTCGAGCGGGCTCCGTCGGCGACGATGAGGAGTTGAAAGCCGTGCCAGGCGTTGCCATCGGCGGCCCCGAGGGACCAACCGGAGGCGGATTTGGAAACGGTCTCAATTTCGCAGCCCCAGCGGATTTCCACGTCGGCGGCGTGCATGGCATCGAGGAGATATTTCAAGAGGACCGGCCGGTGCAGTCCCGCGCCGAAACTCCCCTGCCCCAGCTCGCGGTATTTCAGATCGAGAAGCGTCCCGCCATCGGCATCAAGCACATGGAGGCATTCAACCTTTGCGGCGTGGGCGAGGACGTTTTCCATGATACCGAGTTCCCCCAGAACCGCCATGCCGGAGGGCTGGAGCAGGAAACCTGCCCCCACGGCCTTGCACTCGGGCGCACGCTCGAAAAGCACGACCTCGTGGCCTTGCCGCTTTAACAACACTGCCGCCGCCGGACCTGCCGTGCCACAGCCGACGATTGCGATCCGGAGTTTTTCCAAAGCCATCGCCGAAAGACTAACGACGCCGGGAGAGAGGACAAAACAATTCCCATATATGAGAACCGCCACCAATGGGTAGAATTTGAACCGCCAAGCCGCGAAGGTCGCCAAGAAACGCAAAGTTAGATGCTGAGCTTTGAGAGCACTTCCATGTTCATGGGCCGAAAAAAGGAAGAAAACCACGAATAAACGCGGAGGCACACGGATTGAATTCATTGGCGTTGGCGGACCAGGGAATTTTCAACAGGAATGTCCCCAGGGTCGGCGACGTTCTAATCGATACATTCCTGCAAGCATTCATCAATCCGTGTGCCTCCGCGTTTATCCGTGGTTCTCTTCCACCTTGGGTAGCGACCTTGTTGATGGAGTCTTGGTGGTGAGTAAACCCTCTTCATTCCGGTTTTACGATGAACCGCTCCCAACGTCGTCGCCCCACACAGCCAGTGCCAGAATGACTCGGCCAAAGCGTCCCAAGTGCGACAAAAGCCACCGAGATCCCGAGAAATCACATCGTGTCCCCAAGGCCGTAAAACCACCATTTTACGGCGATTTTCAAGGGTTCGATCACGGAAAACCGATTATAGCACGGTTCCTGCGAAAGGGTGTTTCGAATCTACTAAATACCACTATGAACCTCATCCAAAGATACCAACCCGACATTTCATGGATCAGCGAACTCGACCGATTCTTTGACCGGGGACTTCGCAATCCCGGAACCTATCAACAACCTCGCGAGGCGTTCCATGAGTCCGAAGACGCATGGATCATCCGCCTCGATCTGCCCGGATTCGCCAAAGAGGAAGTCTCGCTGACAGTGACGGACAACATCCTGAAACTGGACGCGGAAACCCCGCCGGACCGCCCCTTCGGCGGCAAGTTCGAGCGACGTTGGAAACTCGGCGAAGCGATCGACCAGAGCGCCCTTTCCGCCCGCCTTGAAAACGGAGTGCTGGAAGTCCGACTGGCCAAGAAAACGCCGGTTGAAGAGAAACCGATCACTATCAACATTCAATAATGCAAACCACAGAAATCTATCATCATATGAACTCATGCAATTGCCCCACCCCTACAGCTCCAGCCCTGGAAGCCACGCAGTCTGTCCAACGTCCACGGGTCCATACCCACGAGGACGAAAGCGGTGCGCGTCTCCAGGTAGCCCTTCCCGGCGTGCGCAAGGAGGATTTGAAGCTCACACTCCATGAATCGAACCTCACCATCAAGGCCGACCGCAGCGATGCCGTGCCGGAAAATTGGAAAACACACGGCGGATCCAACAACCCGGAGCGTTATGAACTGAATGTCCGCCTGACATTCAAGCTGGATGGATCGAAGACCACAGCGTCGTTCGATGGCGGTGTTCTGACACTTCAGGTGCCGCTTCGGGAGGAAGCGAAACCCCGGCAGATTCAGGTGAATTGATCCCAACCGGACGGCGGTGCGTGTTGCGCCGCCGTCCTGCGGGGGACGCCGAGCCGCAGATGGCGAAGAATCCGCGGGCAGTCGTGTTCTGAGGTAAGCACCCGAGCGTCCGCCGTTGGAAATACCTCGGTCGCCGCGATCTCCCGGCCAGGATCGCGGCATGTCACGCAGACGCCACACCGACAAAGAGAAGGCCCACATCATCCGGGAGTTTGAACGCCACGACGGCAGCGCCGCTGCTTTCTGCCGCCAACGCGGGATATCCTACCAAACGTTCATGAACTGGCGGCGACGGGCCTCCGCCTCCCTGCCAATTGCAACCGAACCACCGGCATTCCTCGAGTTCGAACTCGGAACCGCGCGCGACCGCCCCGCTCCCGCCGGCCCGCTCGTCGAACTTGAGTTCGGCGGCGGCATGGTCCTGCGCATCCTTCCAGCTCGTCGCTAGCAGCCATGATCCTCACCCACAGCGTCAAGGTCTGCCTCGCCACCCGCCCCTGCGATCTTCGCAAAAGCTTCGACACCCTCAGCGTCGTCGTCCGCGACGAACTGCGAGAAGACCCGCTTTCGCGAAAAGTGTTTGTCTTCCTCAACCGCCACGGCGACCGCGTGAAGCTCCTCTACTGGGATGGAACCGGACTTTGGATTCTAGCGAAACGCCTCGAGCGCGGCCGCTTCTGCCGCCCACGCGGCCTCACCGGCGACGAGTCCAAACTCGCACTCAAACCCGAAGCCCTCGAAATGCTGCTCAGCGGAATCGACCTCAAGCACGGCATGCAGCGCGCCTGGTATGAACTGCCGGATTAACAGCATGAAATCACATTTACCGATTGGCAGCTAGATATGAATCATGCATCTCTATCCGCGCTTTGACGAACGAGGAACTTCAACAGCAAAACCAGGAATTGAAGGATCAGATAGCGATCCTCACCCAGCAGCTCGACTGGCTCAAGCGCCAGCTCTTCGGCCGCAAAAGCGAACAGCTCGACCACCCGGACCTCTTCACCGCGCAGCCGCCGGGAAAGCCGGCCTCCTCCGGCGACGCGGCCGCACCGGAGGAGCAAGCCCCAAGCACAGGCACCAAGAGTAAAAAGCGCCCGCGCAAGATCCGCGAGGCCCGCTTGCCCGAGCACCTGCCCGTCAGGACCGAAGAGATCATTCCCGAAATCGTCCAAGCCAATCCCCAAGCCTGGAGAAACTGCGGTTTCGAGGAAAAAACCCAACTCGAAAAGGAACCCGCCTACTTCTATCTGCGCCGCACCCTGCGCATGAAATTCGTCCCGGTCGAAAATCCGCTCAGCCCGCCCGTCATCGAGCCAGCCAAACCCACCATCATCGAAGGCGGCTTCTGGGGCCCCGGCCTGCTCGCCGAAATCCTCTCCAACAAATACCTCTATCATCTCCCGTTCGACCGCCAGCACGTGCTCAACAAACAGCGCCACGGCGTCAACCTCAGCCCCAACACCATGGGCGACGCCGCCGCGAAAATCGCCGACCAGTGCGGCCTGCTCGTCGGACTCATGAAACAGCGCATGCTCGAAGGCCGCTATGTCCGGGCAGACGAAACCTTCATCCGCTACCTCGACAAACTCACCCCGGGCGGCAGTTCCACCGGCTACTTCTGGGTTTACCGCGGACTCACCGGCGACGTCATCTTCGACTGGCAGACCAGCCGCGAACATCATCACGCCAGCGACTGGCTCGGCTCCGACTACGAAGGCATCCTTCAAAGCGACGGCTACCAAGCCTATGAAAACTACTGCCGCGCCCAGCGCTTGCGCGGCAAAAAAGTAAAACGGGCAGCCTGCCTCGCCCACATCCGGCGCAAGTTCGAAAAGGCCCGCGCCGAGTGGCCCGAAGTGATCGACTGGATCCTGCGCATCATCGCCCGGCTATACATATTGGAAACACCGATGCGCGAATACGGAGCGGACGCGGCAGTGCGTCTCCGCGTCCGGCAGAACCGCAGCCGCCCGCTTGTAGCATTGTTAGGCAAGGCCTTCAAACGCCTCATCAATACCCGCATCCGGCCCAAGAGCGGCTTGGGCCAGGCGCTCCAATACGCCCTTGGCCAGTGGCCCGCCATGCAGACCTTCCTCGAAGACGGCCGCGTCGAGATCGACAACAACGACACCGAGAACGACATCAGGCCCAGCGCCGTCGGCAAGAAGAACTGGTTGTTCGTAGGCAGCCCCGAAGCAGGAAAACGCTCCGCGGTCATGTACACCCTGCTCATCAGCGCCCGCAATCACGGAGTCGACCCGCAAGCCTATCTGCGAGCCGTCATCGAGCGTCTCCCCGGCGCCCGAACCGTCGACCTCGACGCCCTGCTGCCCGCCAACTGGGCCGCCGCGAACCGCGCCGCCCACCCGGCGATCAAATCGGAACGCCCTCAAGCCGCCTGAAACCGGCCATCCTCGCGACCCGCACAACGGAGATCGAGTCCATTCGCACGGCGGACCCTCGGGTGCTTACGTTCTGAGAATGGTCGCAACTGTGGCGATCCCCACGACAGGGGCTTTCCTGCTAGATCATGGGTTCCGGCGGAACCGATCTCGGTGACACGCGCACGCTCACCCTCCGCCTCGCGCCGGGCGGCGGTTACGCCGCCACGATGGTGGGCTCGGCAGGATTCAGAGAGTTGTCTCGGAAGAGATGCGGATGACGGTGATTGGCTAAAATGAGCGGAAAAAATGGGGTAGAATCGACATCCCAAAAATCAGGAAGAAGAAACGCTCAAGCGCAGGAGGCCAGCAGGCCCGCGGCGAGAATAACAGGGAGGCGGCGGGACATGGGATCAACGATTGAGGGCTGAGTTGTAGCGGTAGGTGAAGGAGCCGAAGTCGGCGTAACCGGCATCGCCTGCATTGTTGTAGGAAAACAGGCCGATGCGTTCGCCTCGGTAGTCGCCCCAGCCGAATTGGTAGGGCTCGCCGAGCGACGCGAAGGTCTTGCCGTCGGTGCTGTAAGAGAAGCGACACAGGCCGTCCAAATCCCACTCGGAGCGCAGCCACAGTGGTTTCGCCGCGACTGAGGGGCCGCGCAGGATCGTCTGGTTGCGCGCGGTCTCGATCACGAACGAGCCCTGCTCGCGGCGCACCGCGATCGTGGCGTAATTGCGACTGTAATGGCAGAGACCGGCGACCTGGCCGTCGGCCATGCCGGAGGGATTTAGCTCGGCGGTGACCACGTTGCGGGCGGCGCGCATGACGCGTTGCGTCAGCGTGTTTCCGGCGGTTTTGAGGTCGTCGGGACGCAGCGGCTTCCAGGCATGCAAGCGCAGCCAGCCGGAGCGCTCGGAGAGCGACCATTTGTCGGCGCGCGGTTGGTAGTTCCACTCCCACTGCACCCCGAGCCGGGGACCGGAGAAATCGTCATCACCCTGCGGAACGAGCAGCGGACCGCCTTGGACGGGTTTGCGCGCGGTCCACACCATGGTGCCAATGCCGTCGGCACCGACCTTGCCAAGCACCGGCCAGCCGTCCGTCCAAGTTACCGGAAGAAGGCTGGCGGGGCGGCCTTCCCAGTCGCCGTGACCGTGGTGCGTAAAGAAGAACCAATCGCCCGAGGGGGCTTGGACGAGTCCGCCTTGATTGGGTTCATGCGCGGCGGTTTGCGCGTGACTGAGCTGGCGGCGCTCGGTGTAGGGGCCGGTGATTTTGTCGGACCGCTGCATCATGACGCAGCGCCCGTCGCGACGGGATTCACTGTAAAAGTGATAATAGGTGCCGTTGATCTTGTAGAGCTTGTTGGCCTCGCGACCGGAACCTTCGTTGATGATGACCCTCGAATCTGGGATGAGATCGCGCCCGTCGGGAGTGAGTTTGTAGAGCCAGGTTTTGTAACCGCCTTTGAAATGGGTGCCGACGAAGTAGCCTTGGCCGTCGTCGTCCCAGAACGGGCAGCAATCGTCCCAGCCCGCCTCGGTGGTCATGCGATGCAGAGGCTCCCAAGGGCCGGCAGGATCCTTGGCCGAGCTCATGAAGTAGCCTTCGTCGGGAGTGCCGAAATAGACCCAGAACTTCCCGGCGTGGTGGCGAATGGCGCCGGCCCAAATGCCGGTGCCATAGCGGTTCATCCGGTCCCAATTCATGTCGGGGCCGATCTGGGTAACGTCATCGACCACGTGGCCGATGATTCGCCAGTTCACGAGGTCGCGGGAGCGCAGCACGATCATGCCCGGCGAATACTGGAACGTGGACGAGATGGCGTAGTAGTCCTCCCCGACGCGGGTGCAATCGAGGTCGCTGTAGTCGGCGGGCAGGACAGGATTGCGATAGGTGCCATCCTTCTGGTCGCCCCACAGAGGCCAGTCGCCCCATTTCGAGGGGGCATTCTGGGCCGGCAGCGTGGACGCCAGAAGCGTCACGGCAATAAGACAGCGCGTAACGAGGAGCACCAGCGAGAGAATGATAGAGGACGGGCGCGCAGAGGGTGGCTTTATTTTCATGACGAAGAGTCCGACGAGGCTGTTATTGGAGGGTGATTTTGAAGGCGACGGCGGCGTCGGAGACGGGCCGGGCGAAAGAGGGGGTGACGGTGAGTGCGTCGGGGCCGAGCGACCAGACGATGGATTCGGTGGCGCCGAGTTGTTCGATCTTGGCGATGGGACGGTCGAGCCAGGCACCGGTTTTTCCGAGGGATTTGAGGGCTACGGGGCCGGTGGGCCGGCTGCAGACGATGGCGTAGAGGGTCCGACCGTCTTTGGACGTGGTGTAGCGGATATCCTCCGGCGTGAACGGTTTTTTCGAGACATCGGCCTGGCCGTCGTGGCTTCCTTTTTCAGAGAATGCAGTCGATGGGCCCTCGCCGTAGATTTTCCACGGGCGGGTCGCGTAGATGGCCTCGCCATTCACCTTCAGCCACGAGCCGATCTCCTTGACGATTTCGATCTCCTGTTCGTCGGGTTGGCCATCGCGCCGGAGCGGCACGCTCAGCATGAGGTTGCCGTTTCTGCTGACGATGTCGGCGAGCATCCGCACGATCGACGCGGCGGATTTGTAGCCTTTGCGA
>JBDSZP010000163.1:0-9567 GCA_039925065.1 Luteolibacter sp. | reverse complement strand
AAGGAGCCATGACACTCCTGTCGTGGGCCAATGAGACGAGAAAGTGGGGGAGCCAAGGCACTCCCTTTCGCAGATCATTGGCTGGCGGACATGAGTGTCCACCCACCATAGGGCTGGCGCTCGTGGCAACGATTTCCATCCTGTCGAATCACCGCCGCCAATTCTTAAAGGGCGGTGAAGTTCATCCACGCTCCCTTTTGGTCCCAGACAAAAGACCTGCATACCGAATCATCTTAAAAACTCCAAATAGGATACACGCGACTCCCGCGAGCATCATTAGACTCGGAATCAGATCACACGAAAAATTCGAGAGCAGAGAAGGAGGCACGAACTCAACTTGAGGAATTCCCTTCTCGTCCAAGACAGGGACTCCACGGGAATCCAGAACGTTCCGAAAGGCGCCCCCATATGGGGCCTTGGCAAGCCAACCAATACCAATCAGGAAGATTCCAGCAAGAAGGCTCACTGTGACGATCGCCATACGTTCCATGCGTGAAAGAAATGCGGAAAGATTCATAGCAGTTCAAATTTCATCCGTTTCAAGCGCTGGCGCCCCCACCGGCGGGGGTGACCGTTGAAACGGGAGTTTGGTTCGTGGGTAAGGAAGACATTTATGAGAGAGCCGGCCAGCCGCGCTTCGCTCGAAATATTGTTAGTTAATCGAACCATCGCGACATGAGAGTTCGCCTTCAATCGGCACCAACAATCGATAGCGAATAGGAAAAATCTTTCCAAAGTCATAGCCAAGTGCTGCCGCAAAATTGACTCTTTCCCGCTTTACCCACGGCTCACGCTGAGATTTGAATCGCTCAATGTTCGGATACTTCGGAATGAAGTGGTAGCTGCCAGTAATCGAAATAATCGATCCCCCAGATGTGCTGTAGGCCGAGCCTGCCATTTCCGGGTCTGGCACTTCTTTCCAATCTGGACGATTGCGAAAAATCCGTTCCAGGTGATCACTCTTCGCGGTAGTAAAGATCATGAACCCAAACAACGGTTCCACCCATGCGCGACTCGAAAACTCCGCAGCAACAAGCTGAGACCAGCTTCCGGAGGGAACAACCTTTATTGCAACTGGCCGCACCCATGTCTCATCGCGTCCCGGCACACCTTCTTCACCTAGGCCGAACTCCCACACCGGAAACACCTTGAGATCTTCAAGAGTCATTTGATCGACCGGCTTTCGCGTATCTAATGATGTGGGCATATCTCTTTAGTTTCCGCCGAACTTTGGTATTCGTTCACCGGATTTCCTATTTGACGAGCCTCGGATTGGCGAGGGATTTCTTCTTTGAAATGGCGCAATACGGGAGGTCTCTTGCATTCTCGATTAGATAAGAGGTAGCCGACACCTGATTTCCATGATCGGTGAACGGGAATTCAAAGTTCCGACGACGCCTTTGTTAGCGATCCGTTTTTAAATAAGCACCAGTTACCATCACCGATGAATGGGGTCTGCGTCCATCGAGGCGGGAGAAGGCGAACATTGAGCCCCCAAGATCGACATCGAGGTGAGTACAGCCGGTCCGTGACCTTCCCAACCGGCGGCGATTCCATCCCATTCTCTGCTCAGAGATTCCCGCACGTCTTCCGCATGGCTGCAGATGCCCGATGCCGCGCCCGGGGAGACAACAATCCCTAAATCAGGGGATAGCTGAAAAGCGGCATCGCTCACTATCATCGTGGTTCACCAACGGCTTCCGCCTTGGAAATTTGAATGAAAATCCACTCATTACCCCGCTCCCTTTTTCTCGCCGCCTGCACAGCATTGCTGGCCACCCACCTGCCAGCCGCGGAATCGCCGCGCGAACGTCTTTCGATGGACGCGGGTTGGAAATTCCACCTCGGTGACCAATGGCCTGACGCCCTTCGACTGGACAAGGCAGGCATGAGCAGCGGGCCGGCCTCGGAGAAGTTGTTCAGCGATGTGACGTGGCGCACGGTGGGTGGCTTGTATCCGGCCACCACCGCAAACATTGTTAGCAAACCCGAGCCAGCGGCTTGGTCGCGCAGCCTCTTCAACGGCCAGGCACAAATTATTGTGCAAGCTTCCCGCGATGCCGGCGTATTCACCCTATCCACCAGTTCTAACGGACTCAAATCCGCCACCACTGTGGTGAAAACTCAACGCTGTGAACCGCGTCCGTCCGCACCGTAAGTGGTCGGTGCCATCTATAACAAATCAATCATGATTCCCCTGTTCCGCATCCTCAGCGCCGGCCCATTCGCCGCGTGCTCCGTGATTCAACCTGTGGCCGCCGCCGAGCAGCCGCGCGAACAACTCTCGCTCGATTCGAACTGGAAATTCCATCTCGGCGACATTCCGCGCGACTCATTTCCCGGCGGCCAAGGCGTCAATCTTTACGGCCCGGACATCACCTACCACGGCTCGAAGGCCGGGAGCGCTTGGGGCGCGGCGGGGCGCGGATATGACGACAAGAGCTGGAAGCAGGTAAACTTGCCGCACGACTGGGTGGTCGAGCAGCCCTTCGACGAGAAGGCGCTCAAGCAGCAGGGCTATCGTCCTCGCGGCATCGCTTGGTATCGGCGGACGTTCAAACTGCCCGCTTCGGATCGCGGCAGAAACATCGAGCTGCAATTCGACGGAGTGGCGACGCACTGCACGGTGTATTTCAACGGCAGCGAGGTTCATCACAACTGGAGCGGCTACTCTTCATTTTATATCAATCCCACTCCGATGGCGCGCTACGGCGATGACATCAACACCATCGCCGTGCGGGTGGATGCCGAGGACACGGAGGGCTGGTGGTATGAAGGCGGCGGTATCTATCGCCACACCTGGCTGGTCAAACGCAGCCCGGTTCATGTCATCACCGACGGCGTTTATGCCAACCCCGTGAAAGCAGCGAACGGCGCATGGATGATTCCCGCCGAGGTTACGCTGGCTAACACCGGAGCCGCCACAACCTCGGCCTCGGTGGACGTCGGGGTTTTCGATGCCGCAGGAAAACGCATCGCGGGTGCCCGGTCCACGCCGGTGAGCATCGTTCCCCAGGGTGGTGCCGTGGCGAAGGTCGAGGTCCCGGTGACGGCGCCACAACTCTGGTCCGTGGATAAACCGAATCTCTACACGGTGCGGACGACCGTGCTCAGCGGCGACAACAAGCCCGTGGACTCCGTGGACACCACCTGCGGTTTCCGGACAATCCGCTTCGACGTGCAGAAGGGATTTTTCCTCAACGACCAGCCGCTCAAGCTCCAGGGCACCTGCAATCACCAGGATCACGCGGGGCTCGGCACCGCCGTGCCGGATTCCATCTGGGACTTCCGCGTCCGCAAATTGAAGGAGATGGGCTCGAACGCCTACCGCACCGCACACAATCCACCGTGCAAGGAGCTGCTCGATGCCTGTGACCGCCAGGGCATGCTCGTGATGGATGAAACCCGGCATTTCAACGCCTCGACCGAATACCTCAAACAACTCGAGTGGTTGGTGCGCCGCGACCGGAGCCACCCCAGCGTGATCCTATGGAGCCTGTTCAACGAGGAAGGACTCGAGGTCAATGAGGAGGGCATGGAGATCGCCCGCACCATGAACGCGGTGGTCAAACAGCTAGACACAACCCGGCCCACCACCGGTGCGCAGAACAAGGGACAATTGGGCTCGGACGGCAAGGCGAACCCAAAGAACGCCGCGCAGGTTCTCGACGTGGTCGGCATCAATTACGAAACCGACGAATACGACAAGATTCGCGCGGCCTATCCCGACAAGCCCATCGTCAGCACGGAAGACACCTCCCAAGTCATGACGCGCGGGGAATACAACACCGATTGGAAAAAGGTCGTGGGCTCCTATGATGATGTCTTCCCGGGTTGGGGGGCGACCAGCAACGCCCGGAACTCGTGGGCGGCGATTTGCAAACAGTCGTCGTTTGCCGGCGGATTTTCCTGGACCGGCTTCGCCTATCGCGGCGAACCCACGCCCTACGGATGGCCGTCCGCGAGTTCCCACTTCGGCGCGCTCGATCTCTGCGGTTTCCCGAAGACCGAATTCTTCGTCCGGCAGGCGATGTATGTGAAGGACAAGGCGGTGCTGACCCTCGTGCCGCATTGGAATTGGTCGGGCAAGGATGGCCAGAATATCAAGGTGATGGCGCTGACGAACTGCGACACGGTGACGCTTTCCCTCAATGGAAAACGCATCGATGAAAAGAAAATTGATCCCTTCCAGATGGTCGAGTGGCAGGTGCCCTACGCGCCGGGCAAGCTCGAAGCAGTCGCGAAGAAGGGTGGACGCGAAGTCGCACATTTCGCGGTGGAAACCACCAGCGAGCCCGTGGCGCTGCGCCTCACTCCGGACCGCAAGGCGCTGGCCGCCGATGGCCAGGACGCGGTCCCGGTGACCATCGAGGCCATCGACGCGAAAGGTCGGCCAGTTCCGACCGCGAACCTCCCGGTCGAGTTCGAGATCAGCGGCCCAGGAGCAAACATCGGTGTCGGCAATGGCGACCCGAACAGCCACGATCCGGAGAAAGGGAACAAGGTCAAAATTTACAACGGCCTCGCGCAGATCATCGTGCAATCCACGCGCGACGCTGGTGACATCAAACTCACAGCGACTGCCGCCGGCCTCGCGCCGACTACGTTGGTTTTGCCAACCAAACCCACCGCACCCCGCCCGTTCGTCCCGTGATCCCAGAAATGAAGCATCAACCCATGAAGAATTTCGCAGCACTCATTTTGTTAGCGGGCAGCAATTGCGTCGCCTGGGGACAGACCGATCCTTCGGCGGACGATTGGAAGCCATCGCCATCGAACATGATGGGCCAGGAGTTTCCTCAAGTGAACTCCGAAGGCCGGGTCCGCGCTCGAATCCCGGCGGCTCAAGCCCAGAACGTCCAACTCAATATCGGCGGCGTGAAATTTCCCATGACCAAGGACGCGAATGGCGTTTGGACGGGCGATTCAACCCCACAAGACCCGGGAAATCATTACTATGGGCTGGTCGTCGATGGCGCTGAAGTTCCAGACCCCGGCGGATCGTTTATCTATGGGTCGGGAGCTTGGCGCACTGCCGTGGAAATCCCCGCCCCCGATCAGGATTTCTACGCGCTGAAAAACGTGCCGCATGGCCAGGTGCGGGAGGTTCTCTATCTTGGCAAAACCAGCAACACGCATCGGCGCAGCTTTGTTTACACGCCGCCCGGTTACGATCAGGATCCCACCAAGCGGTTCCCGGTTCTCTATCTGTTGCACGGCTACAACGAGAATGAAACCGGCTGGAGTCATCAGGGCTGCGCCGGTTTGATCATGGACAATCTGATCGCGGAGGGCAAAGCCAAGCCCTTCATCATCGTGATGGAAAACGGCGGAATCACCACCCGGCCCGGCGCGGCTCCTCGGGGCGGTCCGCCGTCTGGCAATGGACGCCCCCCCATGTTTGACTTCAGCGGCTTCGAGCACACGCTGATCGAGGACGTGATTCCTTTCATTGACGCCAATTTCCGCACCGTCGCGGATCAGCCTCACCGCGCCCTGGCCGGTCTCTCGATGGGCGGCATGCAAACACGCGCCATTGCACCGGCCCATCTCGACACGTTTTCCCACATCGGTGTTTTCAGCGGTGGAAGCATTGCCGCGAAGGATATCGCGGACATGGATATTTTCAAACAGAAGGTCAAACTGGCATTTGTTAGCTACGGCAGCCGCGAAAACGGAGCAGTCGGCAAGACAGATGTCGCGGCGTTGAAAGAACTCGGCGTTAACAGCGTTTATTACGAGTCACCGAACACCGCTCACGAGTGGCAGACCTGGCGCCGGAGCCTGCATGAATTCGCGCCATTGCTATTTATCAATCCATGAAGTCTTTTATCGTTATAGCATTGGCAGTTGGCTCCGCGTGTTTTTGCAACGCGCAGCCGTATTTTGTTTCACCGACCGGCGATGACGCGAACCCCGGCACCTTGGAAAAACCCTTCGCCACGCTGCAATGCGCACAAACAGCATCGCGCCAGAAGCGCGGCGATGTTTTCCTGCGCGGCGGCATCCATTATCTATCCGAGCCGCTCGTTTTCACCGCACAGGACTCCGGCACGAAAGCCGATCCGGTGATTTTCCAAAGCTATCAGGATGAGGACGCGATCGTCAGCGGTGGCGTCCGGCTTCAAAATTTGAATTGGCAGCCCGGAGCCAATGGAATCTACCAGACACCGGTTCCGGCCGATTTGCGCACCGAGGAAATCTTCATCAACGGCGAGCGGCAGATCCTGGCACGCTATCCGAATTTTGATCCGAAGGCGAAATACTTCGATGGCTTCGCCGCCGATGCCATTTCCCCACAGCGGGCGGCGCGTTGGGCAGACCCGGTCGGAGGATATTACCACGCCATGCACCCGGCATTCTGGGGCGACTTCACGTGGCGCATCACCGGCAAGGACGCCCAGGGCAAGGTCCAGCTCGAAGGCGGCTGGCAAAACAATCGCGGCGCGGCGGCTCACGAGCAGGTGCGCTTTGTCGAAAACATTTTCGAGGAGCTCGACGCGCCCGGCGAGTGGTTTCTCAACACCACGACCCACACGCTCTATTTCCACCCGCCTGCCGGACTCGATTTGACGCACGCCACCGTGGAGGCCACGCGACTTCGCACGCTGGTCGAATTTCGCGGCGACGAAGCGCACCCGGTGAAATGGGTCACGCTACGCGGGTTGGTTTTCCGCCATGCGGCGCGCACGGTGATGGACAACAAGGAGCCGCTCCTGCGTTCGGACTGGACGATCTACAGGGGCGGCGCGGTCTTTTTCAACGGCGCTGAGGATTGCAGGCTGGAAGATAGCTTTGTCGATCAGGTCGGCGGAAACGCGGTTTTCGTGAACAACTACAACCGCCGCATCGCCATCCGCGGCAACCACATCACCAAGGCCGGAGCTAACGGAATTTGTTTCGTCGGCGACACCAAGGCAGCGCGCAGTCCCCTTTTCAACTATTATCACGTTCAGGATCTCGCTGCGATCGATCGCACGCCGGGGCCCAAAACCAACAACTACCCGGCGGAATGCCTCGTCGAGGACTGCCTGATCGATTTGACCGGACGCGTCGAGAAACAGACCGCCGGGGTAGAGATCGACCTCGCCCGCGACATCACGGTGCGGCACTGCTCGATTTACGACATGCCGCGTGCCGGCATCAACATCGGCGACGGTTGTTGGGGCGGTCACGTCATCGAGTGGTGCGACGTTTTCGATACGGTGAAGGAAACCGGCGATCACGGCTCGTTCAACTCATGGGGTCGCGACCGCTTCTGGCGGCCCAGTATCGACGAAGTGAATGCCTGGGTGAAGCAAGCTCCAGACCTGCCGTTGCTGGACGTCGTGAAACCCATCGTCCTCGCCAACAACCGCTGGCGCTGCGACCACGGCTGGGACATCGACCTCGACGACGGCTCGTCGAACTACATCATTAAAAACAATCTCTGTCTGCGCGGCGGCATCAAGAACCGCGAGGGATTCAAGCGCGTCGTCGAAAACAACATCCTCGTAGACGGCGGCTATGACCCGCACGTCTGGTATGCGGAGTGCGGCGACATCGTCCGGCGCAACATCATGTGGACCGCTTATCGTCCCGCCAACATGCCACCGCCGCCCTGGGGCGCGGACATGGATTTCAATCTGATGCATGTCTCGAGTGCGACAAAGAGCCAGCCCGCTTCGCGGCTGCATGAGCAAAGCGGGCGCGATTCACATTCCATCGTGGGCGACGCCGGGTTTGTCGATCCCGCACACGGCGACTATCAGGTTAAGAACGGATCGCCTGCGCTGAAGCTAGGTTTTGTGAATTTTCCAATGAATCGCTTCGGCGTGCGAACACCGAAACTCAAGGCCATCGCGCGCACGCCGGGATTCTCACAAACATCCACGCCCGCTCCCCTCGCCCGCGACGCCGCCCCGGTGACCTGGCTCGGTGCCAGCGTGCGCAACATTCTCAACGAAGGCGAAATGTCCGCCTTCGGCCTGCCCGGCGTCACGGGAGTGCTGGTATTGGACGTTCCGGCGCAGTCCGAAATGGCCAAGGCCGGAGTTAGAAAAAACGACATCATCCTTGCGATCAATGGCATCAAAATAATGGACACCGCATCCCTGCCCAGCGCGTCAACCGTCAATGCCTCGTTGGAAATCGGAATCTCACGAAACCAACGGGAACGCATTGCCCGGTTCGGACACTAACACTCAAAAGCCTTACAACCATGAAATCCAAGTTCATCTTCGTTGCATCATTGCTGCTCTGCGCGCAATCCCATGCGGAACCCGGCATCCGCTGGTTATGCAGCACGGAGAAATCCCGTTGGCAGGAAATGACGACCACGAACGCCGAGGCATCCGCGGATTCGATGAAGCTGGATCCCAAGACGACCTATCAAACCATGCACGGTTTCGGCGGCTGCTTTAACGAGCTCGGCTGGGAAGCGCTGGGTGCGCTCCCGGCGGATCGGCGCGAGGCGGCGCTCAAGGAATTGTTCGCTCCCGATGGCGCGAACTTCACCCTCTGCCGCGCTCCCGTCGGTGCGAACGATTTTTCGCTAGGCTGGTATTCGCTGGATGAAACGCCGGGCGATTACGAGATGAAGAACTTCAGCATCGAGCGTAACCGTGAAGCGCTGATCCCTTTCATCAAGGCGGCCATGAAGTATCAGCCCACACTCGGCGTCTGGGCTTCGCCATGGTGCCCGCCGTCCTGGATGACCACCAATGGCCGCTACCGCAACGGCCGGATGAAGGGAGATCCGCAAACGCTGGGTGCCTACGCACTCTACCTTTCCAAGTTCGTCCAAGCTTGGCACGCCGAGGGGATCAAGCTTTACGCGATCTATCCGCAGAATGAAATGGCCCTCAACGACGGCATTTACCCCCAATGTGCTTGGGACAGCGCGGACATGAACGTTTTCCTACGCGACCATCTGTTACCGAGATTGAAGAAGGACAACGTCAAGGTCGACGTCTGGCTTGGCACGATTACCAACGACAAGCTTTCCGACTACATCGATACGGTGTTAGGCGATCCCAAGACGGCGGCGGGCATCACGGGCGTCGGTCTTCAATATGGCGGTCAAAAGACGATGCTCGCCACGCACGAAAAATATCCGAACGTGAAACTCGCCCAGACCGAGACCGAGTGTTACGGCGGTTGGAACCCGTGGGACCAAGGCCTGTCGACCTTCGGGCGCATCATCGAGAATACCTCCCATTTCGCGGGCAGTTATTTCTACTGGAACATCGTCCTGGATGAGTCCGGGCTCAGCAGTTGGAACTGGAAACAAAACAGCCTGCTCACGGTCGATCACAAGTCCGAAACCGTGAAATACAACCCCGAATTTTACGCGATGAAGCATGTTTCGGCGACGGTGCTCCCGGGTGCGCGGCGCATCGCGGTCGGCGGCGGCCCGTTCAAAAATGTTGTAGCCTTCCAAAACACCGACGGCAGCAAGGTGCTACTCATTGAAAACGATACGGATCAAGTGGTGTCCGCCAGTCTGGACACGGGCGCAACACCGGTGCGGCTGGATGTCCCGGCCCAGTCCATGAACACCGTGATCCTGCACCAATGACTCGCCCC
>JBDSZP010000162.1:0-20148 GCA_039925065.1 Luteolibacter sp. | reverse complement strand
ACCTTTATCTAACGCTCGCCTCCATGCTGCGGATCCCGGTATATATGCACAACGTCAGCGATGAACGGGTCTTCCGCCCGAGCGCCTGGACGGCATTCGGCACCGCCGATCTGGAAGGCGCGGATTTCCGGGCCTGTGCGAATTACGGCCCGCTCTATGGAAAGGCCTAACCGCCAAAGCTAAGGAGCCACGATACCCTGCCGTGGGCCAATGAGCGGAGAAAGTGAAGAGCCAAGGCTTTTTTCTTTCGCTGATCATTGGCTGGCGGACATGAGTGTCCACCAGCCATTGGGCCGGTGCGAATGGTTCTGATCGGCTTATTGACAGCCGATTCGATAGAACATCGTTCCATTATCGATGGTTGGCGGTTTTGTATCGGTGAATTCGATTTTACCGGGTTCGGATATCTGGGTCGTGTTCAATATCTCCCAGTTGACCAAATCCTGCGAACGCTCAACGGTATAGGAGCCTGTTTTCGAAACTGTCATGCTCACGGTGAGGGAGCCGGCTCCACCAGCGATTGAAGGACTTCCTATACTTTCAGGCGGGGTAACCACCGAGTCCGTCGCCACAGGACCGATCACACTCACGTTATCCAATAGGAGATCGAGGGAATCGGTAGTCAATGAGGTATCCCTGAAAGTCAGCGTCGCCGTTGTGCTGTCTGCCACAAAGGTGAGACTTTTGGACACCCAAACGTTGGCACCATTCCCGATGCCGTTGATGGTAACCAGATTTGAAAGCAGGGCGCTGTTCCCGGTAACCGTCACCGTCACTTGCTGGCTGTTCGTATTATAAGCCAAAACCCCGGCATCGAACCCGACGGTATAAGTCTGCCCCACCACGGTGGCGAAGGATTGCGATAGTACCCCGCCGGGTTGCATATTACCGCCGTTGAATACCGCCAATTTGGTGCCATTGGTAGGTTCATAAGGTGATGCCGACTGAATGCTCTGGCTTCCAGTAGAAGTCCACCCGGTATTGTTGTTTTCAAAACTGCCATTCACGATCAGCTGCGACGTCGGCAGACCAACATTGATGGAAACCATCGCCTCAGCGGAGTTCAACAGGCCGTCGCTCGCATGATATCCGAACGAATCGGAACCGATGAACCCGGAACTCGGAGTATAGGTGAATCCTCCGTCCTCGTTAAGTGTCACGGTGCCATGAGCCGGAGCCTCGTCCAAAACTGCGCTTAGGGACACCGAATCCATGTCCGTATCGTTGGCCAGCACGCCTTTTGCGGGAATGACCAGCGGCGTATTCCGGGTGGCGGAATAGCTGTCCGCCACTGCGATCGGCTGTGGGTTGATCGTCACCGGAAGTTCGACTGAAAGCGGTCCCTCAACACCCGTGCTACCGACCGCTCTGACCGCAAAGTAATAGGTCTTCCCTGCTTCAAGTTGATCAACAGGATATGTGATTTGCGTTCCGGTATTATAGGTTTGAGTATATTGTTGGCTCTGGGTTCCTACATACAAACGATAGCCTTGAATATTGAGTTCAGGAACGGCATTCCATGTGAGCGAAATCGTATGGAATGTAGTCGTCGGTGTAATGGCAGCATTTAAAAGATTGAATGTCAGTCCGCATGCTGCAAATACGGACGTCAGTGTGGATTTTTTGAGTCGGTGGAGGAATATGGCGGTAGTTCGTTTGGGTTTATTATCTGACATGGGCATACCGTATCGGTGCTGGAATCCCCTAGATAGATAGTGCATTGCGGATTCTCGGGTGGGACAAATCCACAGGCTGTTGTCGGGATTTTTCCCCACAAGGGTTGTAAACTGGCGTTAATGAATGCTGGAATAATCCGACGTAATCCGTTCATGTTCCGCGCATGACAGCAGCAGCCGCCGGATTTTCAATGCCCCCAGAATGGTCACCGCAGGAAGCGGTCTGGCTTTCGTGGCCCGTCGATGATCCCCGCCACTGGGGCGGAGCGAAGCGGGAAATCGTGTGGGCGAAGTTCGCGGAAATCGCTGCCGCCACCTCTCGATTCGAACCCGTGCGGATCAACGCCCCGGCCAAGGATCACCCCGCGATCCTTGCCGCTTGTAACCGGGCGAAAGCCGTGCCGGAGCACGTCCAGCTCTTCGATCACCCGCACAACGATGTCTGGTGCCGCGATCACGGGCCGATCTTCGTGAAACACGGAACCACGGGCGAAGTCGCCGTTACCGATTGGGAATTCAACGCTTGGGGTGGAAAATTTCCGCCATGGGATCTGGACAACACAATTCCTTCAGAAATCGCCGCAGCTCTCGGCAAACGTCTTTTCAAAGGCGGCATGATCCTCGAAGGCGGCGGAATCGAAATCAATGGCGCGGGCCAACTCCTCACCACCGAAGCCGTTCTGCTCAATCCCAACCGGAATCCCCACCTCAGCCGCGAGCAGATTGAACAACACCTTCGAGATGGCCTCGGCGTTTCCGAAATTCTCTGGCTCCGCCAAGGCATCGAAGGCGACGACACGGATGGCCACATCGACGACCTCGCCCGCTTCGTTGATCCTCAAACCATCCTCGCCTGCGTGGACATCACCGGGTCGAACAAGCAAATCCTCGGCGAAAACCTCAGCCGCCTGCGTGCATTCAGCGGACCCAACGGACGGGCGTTCGATGTTCTGGAAATCCCGTTGCCAGAAGCTTGCGAAGTTCCGGGCTGGCGTCTGCCCGTTCTCCCGGCCTCGTATGTGAATTTCCTGATCGTCAATGGCGGTGTGCTCGTCCCCACCTTCCGCCAACCGAAAAACGACGACCGCGCCCTCGGCATGATCCGCGAATTGTTCTCTGATCGGGAGATCATCGGCATCGATTGCCTCGACCTCGTCGAAGAAGGCGGCACGCTGCACTGTATTTCCCAGCAGCAACCGGCGTGATGGAAAAAGTGGACCGCACAGTCCCCTGTGCGGAATCTTTGTTTTCGAGACGGTCCTGCTGCGGCGTAAGAACCGCACAGGGGACTGTGCGGACCACTTCGCGGATTCATTGACTGGCGAAATAAATTTCGCGGTCCGGTGGGCGATCAGGCTTCGGCGCCGGTGATGATTTCGCAACCTGGCAGCTTTTCCTTCAGCGACTTGACGGCTTCGGGACTGACCCCGGTTTGCCAGAGGTAGAGCCGTTTCAATTTCGGCATTGCGGAGAGCTTGCTGACGCCGGCATCGGTGACTTTGGTGCCGTAGAGGTTGATCGACTCAAGTGAGGGCAATTTCAGCAAGGTCTCGATGGAGGCATCGGTGATTCCCGTTTCTGCCAGACGGATGAGACGGAGGTTCACTGCGGGTGCGAGCATCGCGATCGAGTGGTCGGTGATCTTCGTTGCGGAGAGATCGACGGTCACGAGATGAGGCAGCAGTTTTTCGAGCTTGTTGAATCCGGCGTCATCGAAATTTCCGCGAAGTGAGACTGCGGTGAATCTCAGATCCGAGGAGTCCCGCGATTCGAAGGTGAGCGCGCCGGGAAATTCTTTGGCCAAGCCAGCCACTGAGGACGCGAGCGCCTGGTCCGGCCCGGCGGGCTTTTCCAGCGGGGCGGAGGCATCCGATGTATGGGCGGATTGCGTGGATGTCGTTGGGGCGAGTTTCGTCATCGCTTCCTGAATCGATGCGGGAATCTGCATTTCGCTCACCGGCTTTTTACCATCAGCTCCACTATCGATCCACCATTTGAGAACGGCGATCTCGTGCGCTTCGATGTCCGGCTTGCCCTCCGGCGGCATGCGATCATCGTCGTCTTTCGGCAGCTCGATGCGCTCGATGATCCGGCTCTTCGCCGCGTTTCCGGGTTCGATGCCCGGGCCGTCCTTGCCGCCTTTTACGAGCATTTCAAAAGTGTCCATGCGCAGCTTGCCCTTCGCCTTTCCTTCCTTATGACACTGGATGCAACGTCGCTCGAAAATCGGTGCGATGATATCCGCGTAAACAAGCGGCTCTTTGTTGGATTTTCCAGGAGCAATGGCCGGCTTTTTCCCATCGAGCCCCAATAACTTGCGAAAGGGTTCAGGCGCATATTGTGATAGATAGCCTTCGCCGTGGGTGATCGTGGCCCCGTCATGACTGGCAAAACCCATCACGCCCACACTCCCAAAAAGCAGAAGCCGGTAAAACGCCGGATTGCCCGAATAGGAAACCGTCCATGCCTTCACAATGAAGGTGAAAACCGCAGCGACGGCAAAAATCAGCCCGCCCCATAAATGCCGCGTCACCAGTTCGCTACCACCATAATCATCGCCCTGAACTAGCAGAAACCCGGCGAGGACCGCGAGAATCGCAGTAGCCGCACCGAAAAACATGGGAAACATCGCTGTATTTTTAGGTTCCGAGGTGCGTTTTCCGAAAATAGCTCCCAGCTCCTGAAGCAGAATCAAAGTAAAAACCCCGATGGGTAAATGCAGCAAAACGGGATGCAAATGACCAAGAAAACGCACGATGTCCGGCATTTTCCCGGGATCCGGCGGTCCGGCCAGAAATGGCATCGCGATGAGGCCGCCCATGGCCAAAAGGCTGAAAAAAGTGAGCGCCCAAGGGCGTTTCGGGCGGATTTCGGAATAGTCGGGTTCAGCCATGGATCGGGAATTACGGGCGATGGGACCGGCATCTTCCAAAGTGCCGGGAAAAGCTCAAACATCAATTGTCACGCCCTTCTTGCCCACCGCTTGTGGCGGTTTGGTTCCCCGCCCCTTGCCCAAAAACGGAATCCACCGGGTGACATCATACCCGAGATAAGCCATCGATTTCACGAAAATCATCAGCGCCATCGCTTCATCGACGATCGGAACCGGGTCGGGGAGCGGACCGATGATGAGAAGGTAAAGACCGGACAAAATGGCGAGGATCCATGCGATGCGGCGTTTCATAGCCGACATTTTAGCACATACCGCCATCGTCGCAAATCGCCGAACTTCCTTGATTCACCTGACCAACACAGGAAGACTCCGCCACCCCGAACGCCCTATGAATATCATCCTTCTCAGAATCCTGCACCTCGCCGCCGTCATGGCATTGTTCTCATCCCTTGGCGCGATCATGCTCGGAGAAACCCGAAAAAAGGGCGCGGCAATGCTCCACGGCATTTCCCTCATTCTGGTGCTGCTGATCGGATTTGCGATGTTACAAAAACCACCTGCCGGGCAATACTGGTGGGTCGCGAAAATTGTCATCTGGCTGTTCATCGGGGCCGCCCCTGTCCTTTCGAAGCGGAAGGTGCTTCCGGGCCCGGTCGTGCTTGCCCTCTGCATCGCCGCTGGAACCGCCGCAGCATGGTTGGGCATCCAGAAGCCATTTTGATCGTCGTGCTTCAAGGCACCACATTTCTTGCCAACCGGAAGCCGAGAGCGTTATCGATCGAATACTCCGGAAACAGGGTGTTGCGGTTCGAATTACGGAGGTAGAACGCCAAGCTGGACCAACCACCGCCCCGCACCACACGATCGCTTCCGGAGGCGGGGCCGCGGGGATCATTGGCTGGCGATGAGGTGTAATAGCTCTCGGCATACCAATCCCAGCACCACTCGGCCACATTTCCGTACATTTCGGAAAGCCCGTATCCGTTGACATCGAAGCTTCCCACCGGCGCGGTGTAGGGCTCGCCGCCCGCCGTATAGGCAGGGTGATAGCCCAAGTCCGAGCCCTGGATCAATTCATAGCTGTAGTTGCTGGCGAAGTAGTTCGCTCCGTAATGGTTGATGAAATTTCCAAATGGAAATCTGAACCCGTCAAACCCGCCTCGGGCAGCCTTTTCCCACTCCGCCTCGGTGGGCAGGCGGTAACCGCCGGCACTCCAGTCGCAATCCGGAGTGAGAATCCCCGTTCGATAGATGGAACCGGAACCCTTATAACAAGGCATCAGCCCCTCCCTCTCACTGCGGGCGTTGCACCATTTCACCATCGAGTGCCAGCTAACCGAATGCACCGGGTGGTCCGGCCCTTTTCCTCCGCCGGTGGGAAGATCGGCATAGCCATGCGCAATCCCCCATGCCCTGACATCATCCCACAGCGCCTTGGTCACCTCGTGCTTGGCCATGTAAAATGCATCCAGACGGACATCGTGCACCGGGAACTCGCGGGCCACCCCGCTCTCGCCAAACGTGTCCCCCATCCTGAAGATGCCCGCCGGGACCAGCGAGAAATCCACGGGAGCGGTGTTGCGGGCCGGTCGGAAACCCACGTTGTTATAACTGTTGAAAGGGAACTGCCCGAGGCGCATGGCGGCCCGGCTGAAATAGGCCGGAAACGCCCAATCTCCGCCACGATAGATGCGGCCGAAGGGACCGGAATCCGGCCCGCGCGGATCGACTTGGATCGTCGCCGGGTAACTTCCATAAAAGTCCCAACACCACTCCAGGACGTTGCCGTGCATGTCCCATAAATTCCATGCATTCGGTTGCTTTTGGCCCACTGGCTGGGTTTTCAAACCGCTGTTTTTGTCATACCAACCCGCCAGTTCCAGATTGGGATCAACCCCACTCGGATTGGTGCATGGACCGGTGTAAAACGCGGTGATCGTTCCGGCGCGACAGGCGTATTCCCACTCGGACTCCGTGGGCAGTCGATAGCCTTCGGCACCCCAATCAGCGAACACCGCCGGAGTGCCCGTGCGGAGAACACTTCCCCCTCCGAATCCAGCCGCCGTGTAATAGACCGGCAACCGGCCCTCAACTTCACTACGGAGATTGCACCACTTGATGACATCCCACCAGGTCACCATCGTGACGGGATGGGTGCCCGAGAGATCGCCCGCGTAGCCGTTCTGGCCGGTTCCGATGTCGGTATATCCGTAGGCGGCCGCATGATTTCTCACGCCGTTCCATTCACTCCAGGTCACCTCGGTCGTTTTGAGATAGAAGGCATTGCTGATTCCGACGGAATGCTGCAATTCGTCCGGCTGATGCGCGATTTCACCGGGGTTGCTGCCCATCACGAAAGTTCCTCCGGGGATCAACGTGAATCCGGAGCGATTGACCGAAAGCCGGATGTTGTCCAGAAGCAGGTCAATGGAGAACGAGGTGGTTGATTTATCACGGAACGTCAGCACCGTCGTCCCGCTGTCCGCGGTGAAAGACAGACTTTGCGTTTCCCAACGAATGTTTCCTCCGCCGATTCCGGTCATGGAAAAAATGCGGGACGCCAGCATGGCATTTCCGGCAAGATCCACCTGCAGGCGTTGTTCGCTGGTGTTGTAGGCGAGCACCCCCATGTCGAACGACAGCAGATAGGTGATCCCTGGAACCGTCGCGACGACCTGCGATAAAACCCCGTTCGGCGCGGCATTCCCCGCATTGAATCCCACGATCTTCGATCCATCGGGTGCCGGACCGATGGAGGATTGAACCCTCACATTTCCACTGGCGGACCACCCGTCGAAACCGGATTCGAAACTGGCATTGCCCACGGAAGCGTTTTTCACCGTCAGAACCGCAGGATTGCTGATGCTCTCGCCGCCGATATCCCTCACCACCACATCGTAGGTGCCGGCCTCGTCTGCCCGGACGTCATTGATGATATAGTCTGCCGAGTTTGCTCCAGAGATATTGGTTCCGTTGAAACGCCACTGATAGCCGGTTTCCGGAGAATAAACGACGACGTGAAAAATCACACTACCTCCCACAAGGATCGTCGCACTGGCGGGCTGGCTGGTGATGATCGGTGCTCCAGGTTCGAAAACGGCCGTCGCAACGTGATCGCCGTCCATCGTGATCGCGGTCGTACGGTTGGCATCATAATTCGCGCCGTCCTTGAGCCATCTGCTGAATCGGTTGGTGATCGCATAGCCCTTGAGGGGAAGGCGCGTGGTCACGCTGGCCGGAGCTGTCAGATTTACGATCCGGCCATTGTCATAAGAGCGGCTGAAGGTCGAAACTCCGTCCCCCGCCCCGTTCCGATCCGGAGGGGCCACCGTGATAGGGATCGCCTCCACTCCCGATGATGCCATGGTCAGCGTTCGCACGACAGGAAGGTCGAATCTGACGTTATCCAGCAGAAGGTCCACGCTCACCGAAGTGGTCGAGCGATCTCGGAAGGTCAGCACCGTCGTGCCGCTGTTGGCGGTGAAAGAAACGCTCCTTTCCAGCCACCGGATCACTCCACTGCCCAGTCTGGAAATGGAAAACGTTTGTGAGACCAGCGGCGAACTTCCATTCAGATCCACCTGCAGCCGCTGCTCGCTATTGTTATAGGCGAGAATGCCCATGTCGAACCGCACCGTGTAACTGGATCCGGGAACCGTCGCGAAGGACTGCGACAGAACTCCGTTCGGCGCGGTGTTTCCGTTACTAAAGGCGACCAGCTTGCTTCCCTGTGTCGCAACATAGGGTGCAACAGCCGCGATCGATTGGTTTCCGCTGACGGTCCAGCCGGTGTAACCGGATTCGAAACCGCCGTTCACCAAATTGGCGGCAGCGGACTGCGTTCCTGCCAAGCAGGGATGGATGAGCAGGATCGCGGAGAAAATGGCGGGCCAGCTCGCGCGGTGGAGGGGAACCGCGGCGGGGATCGGGTTTGCTTTCATGATGACTCTTTGGGATTGCGAAGCCACCCCAAATGCATGATCGGGCGACCGGCCAACGAGGCTCTATCGCGAAAATCATCCGGGGGAGGATTCAAGGGGAAATGTTACGTATCTTGCCAAATAGACCGTTTTACTCATCGGATTGGGGGGGACCGCCTGTCCACAAACTTTTTTCCAGTGCCTTCCCAGCGGCGTCACGAATCCCTAAACTACCATACCCGTCTCCGTGATTCCACTCAGAACATGGCTCCGGCGATATTTTCTCAATCCCAGAGCCCCATGTCCGTGACCTGCCGTCAAAACGACAGCGGCTTGTTTCCTTGGGAGGAAATCATTTTCATAACGATTCACACACTATGGCAGCGCGCGCCCCCACATTCCGCTTGCCATATGTCAGATTTTCGCCACTTCGACATGCACTTCCATCCGGCAGTGCGCGGTGCCGTGGTAGCTTCCACGGATCGGAGCAACGTCTTCATAATCGCGGCCGACAGCAATCTTCACATAGCGCTCGTCGGCGAGGGTATTGTTCGTCGGGTCAAAGCCGATCCATCCGGCGGCCGGCAGATAAACCTCGCTCCAGGCGTGCGATGCCTGGGCTCCTACCAGACTATCCTTGGGGCCATTGTATAAATATCCCGATGCATATCTCGCAGGAATACCGACCGCACGACATAAACCCAGCATCACATGGGTGAAATCCTGGCAAACGCCGCATCTCATCGCGAAGGCATCTTCGAGGTGAGTGTTCACACTTGTGGACCCGGGTTCGTAACGGAATTCCTGGTGAATCCACGACATCAGGGCGAGTGCCTGATCAAAAATCGAGCGATACGACTGGGTCACATCCAGCGCCTGACGCCAGACTTCCGGGTGACGGGAAACCCAACGACTTTCCTGAAGATATTGCCAGGTTTGTTCCTTGATCGACGGATCCCTTAGGCCCTCCAGCGTCGCTTGCCGGCTCGCTGTGGAAATATCCAGCGGAAGATTGTGGACCTTGATGCGGCTTTCGATTTCCAAGCGGGTATGAGGGCTCTGAAGTTCGAAATGATGGGTGATGTTTTGAAAAAGGTCGGTGAAACGCTTCACCCGAGTCGCCGGCATCACGCGGATCAGCGCGCCAAGAGTTTTTTGATAGGGAAACGTCCGCGGCTCGAGATGCAACGTGTTCAGGCTTTGCGTCACCGGAGACGCATAGTGGAATGTCGTCCGGTGGAATACCGAAAGCTTCATGCCGATTGTCGGCGCGACCGACCTATCGGATTCGCTCACTGCTTCAGTTGCTGTTGTTGCTCCAACTGCCATGCGGCGGCAGCGGAAAATGAAGGGGCTTTCGCAACGGGAGTGATCTGAACGCGCTCCGGCATCAATACGTAGGTTTCAAAAATCTCGCCGCCGATGTGGTTGAAACGGCCTTGCAGCGCATCGAGATATTCATGCAAACCGGCATCGAAAACATCCGCCGTCGAGCCGAAATTCAGATCCGCCAACAGCCGCCCGGCTTCACGTTCCGCTTCATTGGAAAACGCTCCGCGGGGTGTTCCTGAAATCAGGTGCAGGCTGATATCGACCTTCTCGATGCAGTAGCGGACCGATCGCGGGAAGTCTTTTGAGAAGATCAGGAAATCGACCACACTCTCCGCCGTGATTTCGCGCTGTGAGGCGCGGAAGGCGCCCATCGCTCCACAGGATCGCAGGATCGCAGTCCAATGCAGCGTTTCCTGAGTGACCGATTCCATTCCGTCCGCTGCGATGGGCAGATAACTGGAAACATCGAGAAAGCGCGTGGTTTTATCGGCTCTTTCCAGATGCCTGCCCAAGTCCATGAATTCCCACGCTTCATTGCGTGAGGTGGTGGAAGCGGCAATGCCGAGGAATGTCACGGCCGACCTGCGGACGTTTTCATAGAACCTCGGCGGGTCCACGGAGATGAGACGGGAAGCCTCGTCGGATCGGGAAAACAGATAGAGAGCGTTGAGTTCCTCCCACAATTCGTCGGAAAGCTGGTCGCGGACCGTTCGGGCGTTCTCGCGGGCGAGAGCGATGCAGGAGGTGATGCTGTTCGGGTTGCGCGGATCATCCGTCAGGAAGCGGATCACTTCATCGCTGCCGGTTTTGTCGTAGAGTTTGGCGAATGCCTCCTCGTCACCCGTGCTGAGAATGATCGGCTGCCAGAAACCACGAAGCCGGTCACTATCGAGGGTTTCATAGTCCAACAGGAGCTGCTGGTTGACGTCGATCAGGCGCGAGAGATTGTCCGCCCGTTCGACATAACGGACCATCCAGTAAAGTGTGTTAGCTACTCGGGAAAGCATAATGGTTTTTTAGTCACGGAGTACCCAGGTGTCCTTGCTGCCGCCGCCTTGGGAAGAATTAACAATCAGCGAATCTTTGGTCAAAGCCACACGCGTAAGTCCGCCGGGCACGATCTTCACCTCATCACCGTAGATGATGTAGGGCCGCAGATCGATGTGGCGACCTTCCATTGCCCCGTCGCACCACGTGGGCGAGCGGGAAAGCGAAATCACCGGCTGTGCGATGTAGTTCCGCGGATCAGCGATGATTTTATCGCGGAAAAGAGCGATCTCATCCTTGCTGGCGGTCGGCCCCATCAGCATTCCATAGCCGCCGGATTCGTTCGCCGCCTTGACGACCAGTTCGGGAAGATTGGCCAAAATGAATTTCATGTCCGCTTCTTCGGAGGCCAGATAGGTCGGCACGTTCGGCAGGATCGGCTCCTGACCGAGATAATACTCGATCATTTTCGGAACAAAATAATACGTGACCTTGTCGTCCGCGACGCCGGTTCCGACCGCGTTCGCGAGGGCGACGTTTCCAGCGCGGTAGGCGTTCATCAGGCCAGGCACGCCGAGCACGGAATCTTTCCGGAAAACCACGGGATCGATGAAATCGTCGTCGATCCGGCGATAGATCACGTCCACCCGGAGGAGGCCGCGCGTGGTCCGCATGTAAACGAATTTATCCACCACCACGAGATCCTTGCCCTCGACAATATCGATACCCATTTCGCGGGCCAGATAGCAGTGCTCGAAATAGGCGCTATTGTGGCAGCCGGGCGTGAGCAGCACGCAGACAGGATCGCCATCACGGCGGGGGGAAATGTGATGAAGCATGTTCAGCAACTCGCGTGGATAGGCATCCACCGGGCGCACTCCCATCGTTTCGAAAATCCCCGGAAACGCCCGCTTCAGCGCATTGCGATTTTCCAACAAATAAGACGCTCCTGACGGACAGCGGCCGTTATCTTCCAGCACGTAGTATTTTCCATCCCCACCGCGGATCAGGTCGCTGCCGCAAATGTGGATGTAAATATCCGCCGGCACGTCCACACCACGGAATTCCGGGCGATAGTGTTTCGCCTGCTCGATGTAGAACCGCGGGATCACGCCGTCCTTGAGAATCTGCTGATCGTGATAAATGTCATGCAGGAACAGGTTCAGCGCGACAATCCGCTGGGTAAGCCCCGCTTCGAGGTGCTCCCACTCATGGGCAGGCATCACGCGCGGGATGGGATCGAACGGGAAAATGCGCTCTGTCCCACGGTCATCGTGATAGACATTGAAGGTGATTCCCTGGCGCAGGAAATAAAGTTCCGAGTTGGCCTTACGGGTCAGGAAATCGCGCTGATCGAGCTTACCGAATTTTTGGAGCAGAGGCGCACAGTGATCGCGCACCGAGCCTTCAGCATCAAACATTTCATCGTAAAACTTGCCGGGGTCGTAGCCCTTGAACATTTCCATAGGTTTCTGATTACCAGCTAAGCACACTGCGGGCCAACTTTTTAAAAGCCCTCTCCGTGGAAATCAGATCGACTCCGCAAATTCCACCATTCACCCCACCGATTCCGCTTTGTTCAGATCTCCTCTTGAAAAGCCCCATTCGGCTGTCTATTGCTGCCCCGGCTAACGCGCCACCCCTTTTTTCCTACCGCTATGAACGCCCTCACAAGAAGCCTTTCCATCTACTGGTCCTCATCCATCGGGAAAAAATTCATAGTCGCCCTCACCGGGATCGTCCTCGTCCTGTTCCTCGCCGGTCACCTTGTTGGAAACCTCGTCGTCTTTGCCGGTGCCGAGCCCTTCAACGAATACGCTTATTTTCTCCACCACATGTTCCACGGCGCGGGAATCTGGGTGTTCCGGGCAGTCATGCTGGTCATGATCGCCGCCCACATCGCCGCCACGGTCTCCCTCACCCGCCAAAACCGAGCCGCACGCCCTCCTTACGAGTATGACGCCACCATCCAGGCTTCGAAATCCTCCCGCACCATGATGATTTCCGGCCTGACCATCCTCGCCTTCGTGATCTATCACATGCTCCACTTCACAGCGCGGGTCGGCAACGGCTACAACACGCTCGACCGCTACAAGACCACACTCGACGGCAAGGAAGCTCACAACGCCTGGCTCATGGTCATCGACGGTTTCAGCTGGTGGCCCGCATCGCTCTTTTACGTGATCGCCATGACACTGCTCTGCTCGCATCTCTCCCACGGCGTCGGCTCCATTTTCCAGACACTCGGGCTCCGCTCGAAAAAGTCGGCCGGCCTGATCCAGCAAGTCTCGATCGCCTCCAGCCTCGTCATTTGGCTCGGTTTCATCTCCATCCCGATCGCCATCCTGATCTTCAAATTCGGCCGTTGATCCTCCCCTTTCCTTCTGTCTCCCAACCACTCGCGCATCATGTCCATCGTTCTCGACAGCAAAATTCCGTCCGGCCCACTCGAACAGAAGTGGTCGAAACACAAGATGGATTCCAAGCTCATCAACCCGGCGAACAAGCGGAAATTCTCCGTCATCATCGTCGGATCCGGGCTTGCCGGTGGTTCCGCAGCCGCATCGCTGGCCGAACTTGGCTATCAGGTGAAATGCTTCTGCTACCAGGACAGCCCGCGCCGCGCCCACTCCATCGCAGCGCAAGGTGGCATCAACGCCGCGAAGAACTACCAGAACGACGGTGACTCCGTCCGCCGTCTTTTCTATGACACCATCAAGGGTGGCGATTTCCGCGCCCGTGAAGGCAACGTCTACCGCCTCGCCGAGGTTTCCAATTCCATCATCGATCAATGCGTCGCCCAGGGAGTCCCCTTCGCCCGCGAATACGGCGGCCTGCTCGACAACCGCTCGTTCGGTGGATCGCAGGTTTCCCGCACGTTTTACGCCCGCGGCCAGACCGGCCAGCAGTTGCTCATCGGTTGCTATCAGGCGCTCGAAAAGGAAATCCACAAGGGTGGCGTGAAAATGTATCCGCGCACCGAGATGCTCGATGTCGTGCTCATCAACGGCCACGCCAAGGGCATCGTCGTCCGCGATCTCGTCACTGGTGAAATTTCATCCCATGCGGCCGATGCGGTCATTTTGGCCACCGGCGGCTATGGCAACGTCTTTTTCCTCTCAACGAATGCAATGGGTTGCAACGTCACCGCAGCCTGGCGCGCCGCCCGCCGGGGTGCGCTTTTCGCGAATCCTTGCTACACGCAGATCCACCCGACCTGCATTCCGGTCAGCGGCGATTATCAATCGAAGCTCACCCTGATGTCCGAGTCGCTCCGCAACGACGGCCGGATCTGGGCACCCAAATCCCGCGAAGTTGCCGAAAAACTCCGCAAAAAGCAGATCAACCCGTCCGACGTCGCCGAAGACGACCGCGACTACTATCTTGAGCGGAAATATCCGTCTTTCGGAAACCTCGCCCCTCGCGACATTTCATCCCGCGCTGCCAAGGAAGCCTGCGACGATGGCCGCGGTGTAGCTCCCACCGGACTCGGCGTTTACCTCGATTTCCGCGATGCCACCAAGCGCCTCGGTGAAGACACCATCCGTTCCCGCTACGGCAATCTCTTCCAGATGTATGACAAAATCGCCGGAGAAGACCCCTACAAGGGCCCGATGATGATTTATCCTGCGGTCCACTACACCATGGGCGGCCTCTGGGTGGACTACAACCTGATGTCGAACGTCCCCGGCCTCCACGTGCTGGGTGAAGCAAATTTCTCCGACCACGGAGCCAATCGCCTCGGTGCCTCCGCCCTCATGCAAGGCCTCGCTGACGGTTATTTCGTCATCCCGACCACCATTGCAAACTACCTTGTCACGCAGAAACCCGGCACCGTCAGCACATCGATGCCCGAGTTCAAGCAAACCGAAGCCGAGGCCAAGGAGCGCGTCAACAAGCTCATCTCCATCCAAGGGAAACGCACCGTCGATTCCTTCCACCGCGAGCTCGGCCTCACCATGTGGGACAAGTGCGGCATGGCCCGTTCCCGCGAAGGACTCACCGAGGCTTTGGCGAAAATCCCACAAGTCCGCGAGGAATTCTGGCAAAACGTCCGCATCCCCGGCTCTGGAGCCACAGTGAACATGGAGCTCGAAAAAGCTGGCCGCGTCGCCGACTTCCTCGAATTCGGCGAAATGATGTGCCACGACGCCCTCGCCCGCGAGGAATCCTGCGGCGGTCACTTCCGCACCGAGCACCAGTTCTTCGATACCGATCCGGAAGTCATCGCCGGAAGCACCCAACCCGGCGAAGCGAAACGTCACGACGACCAATTCTCCCACGTTTCCGCTTGGGAATACAAAGGCAACGACGCTCCTCCGACGCTTCACAAGGAGCCGCTCGTCTTCGAAGACGTCCACGTCTCCATCCGCAGCTACGCATAACGGACCGCGAAATTGATTTCGCTTCTTTGTCCCGGCCAAGCGGGGACAAACATCTTGGCACTCTCCGGGGCTCAACCGAAGAGCATGGTAAACCATGAACTCCGGACAGTCTCCAGACGGGCGGATGCGGATTCCAAATCTACGTGATCACGTAAACCCGTGTCGTTGACAGGGAATGCCCATATCCCTAAGTATGAGGCATTCGCCTTTCGGAATCAGACCATTCCGAGATCCCCCCAATGAGAATCGTCGTTCACGACTACGCTGGCCATGCGTTTCCGACTTCGTTGAGTCGTGCCCTTGCGGCTCGCGGGCATGACGTGGTGCATGCTTTTGCCAGCTCGCTGCAAACTCCGCGCGGCGATCTGATCAGAAAACCCGACGATTCCCCTACCCTCCAGTTTCGGGAAATCCAGATGAACCCCGATTACGTGCGCTACAAATATTCCTTCCGCCGCCGCCGGAACATGGAGATTTGTTACGGGAAAGCGGTCGCAAAATTCATCACCGCTTGGAAGCCCGACGCAGTGCTTTCCGGTAACACACCGACCGAGACCCAAGAGCCCATCACCCGCGCCGCCATCGCCGACGGAGGGCGATTTTACTACTGGGTGCAGGATTTCTACAGCCTCGCCGTGGACAAGATCCTGCGGCGTAAAATTCCGATTGCGGGAAGCTGGGTCGGCTCCTGGTATCGGCATCTCGACCGCCGCCAATTCCAGCGGAGTTCGAAAATCATCGCGATCACCGGCGATTTCACGCCCATCCTATCAAGCGAGTTCGGCGTCGATCCCTCACAAGTGGCTGTCGTTCCCAACTGGGCGCTGATCGAGGAGATTCCCGTCCTGCCAAAAGAAAACGAGTGGTCGCTGCGACACCGGCTGCACGACAAATTTGTCTATCTCTACTCCGGCACCATCGGCATGAAGCACAATCCCGCAATGCTGCTCGAGCTCGCCCGCCGCCATTCTTCCGATCCGAAAGTAAGGGTGGTCATCGTTTCCGAAGGCATCGGCGCGGAATGGCTGCGCAAGGAAGCCGCCTCTGCCAGACTCACCAACCTCGTCATCCTCCCCTATCAGCCATTTCATGAACTTCCGGCGGTGCTCGCATCGGGCGATGTGCTTGTTGGAATTCTCGAAGAAGAAGCCGGGATATTTTCCGTGCCATCCAAAACCCTGAGCTACCTTTGCGCCGGACGCCCCCTGCTGTTGGCAATCCCTTTGGACAATCTCGCCGCCCGCATCACACGGAACCACAAGGCCGGCCTCACCGTGGCACCGGGCGATCTCGATGGATTTCTCGCGGCCGCCGCCGAGCTCCGCGAATCCGAAACCCTGTGCACGGAGCTCGCCACCAATGCCCGGGCCTACGCCGAGGAAACCTTCCCTATCGAAAAGACGGCCGCCATTTTTGACAAGATCCTGGCAGGTTGAATTTCACGTTACATCCCAAGATGCTTTCCCGTGGAAAAACCGTGGCACTCATCGATCCCTTGTGGATCGGGCATCATCCCATGTATTTCAGCCAATTCACCGCTTCTTTTCTGAGGGGCGGCGCGAAAGTGATCGGGCTTTGTCCCGAGCCGACAGCAGCTCTGGAAAATCTTCGGAAAGCCGTCGGAGAGGAAACCGCAGAGGACATTTCCAGCCGTGTTTTCTTTCACAAACTGCCCAGCGGGAAACGGAGTTTTTTCAACGGCCGCTTCGAAGGAGATCCGCTCCGCACCTTCCTCCGTTGGAAAAATGCGGCGGATTCCCTAGCAGATGCCGAGGCCCTCAGCGGGATGAAAGCGGATCTGATCTACTTTCCTTATCTCGACAGTTACATGCGCTTCCTGCCATTTACCGCGATCCCGAAACTCGTGCTCAACCGGCCATGGAGCGGACTCTATCTACGCAACCACCATCACGGTGAAAAGCGATCGATCACGAAATTCCTCCGGATGTTCGCCAAAGGAGACGACATTTTGCGCAGCGACCTATGCCCTGGTCTCGGAGTACTCGACGAGCGCTTCATCCCCGCGATGGAGCTGGCTTGCCGGAAATCCGTCACTTCATTTCCCGATGTCACCCAGATCAATCTCCCGGCCGAGCCCTCGGATCTAGCTGCCAGAGTGAAGCGACAAGCCGCCGGAAGAAAAATCATCGGCATCATCGGACTGGAACGCCGCAAGGGGTTTCTCACCCTGCTCCGCACCGCCGAGCTCGCTCGCGAGCAAGGTCGGCCCTACTACTTTGTCTGTGCCGGCACGACTCCCCGGGGGGAATTCACCACTGAGGAATTGGAAATCCTCAATGCGCTCGTCGCGAAAATCGCCAGCGGCGAAATCGACAACGTCCACTTCGATCCCAACGCCGGTCGCATTCCGGACGAAGCGGATTACAACTCACTTTTCACAACCTTCGACATCGCCTGGGCCGCTTATGAAGGCTTCCAAGGGAGCAGCGGCACGCTCAGCAAAGCCGCCGCTTTCGAGATTCCCTGCCTCGCCACTGCCGGCGAATGCGTTGGCCAACGGGTCGAAAAATACCGGCTAGGACTCAATATCCCGGAAGGAAATGCGGAAGAAGCGCTCGCAGCCATTCCCCATCTCATCGCCCGCACCGACGCCGAGGGTAAACCGCTCTCACCCAAATTCGAAGAATACCGCGACCATCATTCCCAAGCGCGGCTGGATCGGATCCTCGCGGATCTGTTGGGGACGGTTTGAATTCAATGGATACCACTTCCTGGAAATCCGACACCTCCATTGAGGGGGCTTGGATTCAGGGGCTGGGGGCTGGCGAAGGACCCTCTTTTCTGACTGTCAACGGAAGGACCAGTTATGGCGCCAAGGAGTGGCGATATCGGATCGCCATTTCCATGAGGGGCCAATGAATGGTGGTATAGGCGGACGGATTCCGCCTCTCCTTGTGGTAAATTCTGAAGGCACCGCGAATCTGGCGAATCTGGCGAATCTGGCGAATCTGGCGAATCGAGCGAATCGAGCGAATCTTTTAAAACTGGGTCATGCCATTTTCTCTTCGTTCGGGGGACTCAAGGAGTGGCGATATCGGATCGCCATGTCCATGAGGGGCCAATGAATGGTGGTTTCCTCAGATCATTGGCTTTTCATGGGCATAGGCGGACAGATTCCGCCTCTCCTTGTGGCAAACTCCCCCCCTTACGATGCGGGGTCGCTCGAACGGGAAATCCATGCCAGGGCGGCGATGAGTTTTTCGTAGTCGGCTTCTCCGGTGAATTCCCCACGGGGACGGGCTGCACAGCGGGTTTTCATGGATTGCCAATCGGCGGGAGTAAGGGATTGGAGGAAATTTGCCAGATTGTCTTCGAGCGGTTCGATAAAGGTCCAGCCGAGTTGTTGCTTCAAGATCCAGCGGCCGGTTTCGGTGTTTTGGGCACCGATGACGGGAACGCCGAAACAACCGCCTTCGTAAATTCGGTTCGGCAGGAGCCAGACGGAATTGCCGTTGGGATCGCTCATGTCGAATGCCCAGTTGAAGTCGATACCTGCGTACATTTCCGCGAGGTCGTCCGGATATTGATAGGGACCGAGAAACTGGAAGTTCGGAAGATTTCCCAGCAGTTTTTCGAAATCACTGGCGATGGTTCCGGCGGGATAACCGCGCAGGACGAAGCGGACTTGGTCGCCCAATTTCAAAGCGAGCGCGTGCATGATTTCGAGACTGCGCTGGCAGCGGAGTGCCCCGAAACAACCGATCACCCACGGCCGCCCGTTGGCCACGGGGCCGGTGCTTCGCGAAACGGGAAGCGGCAGGTTGAGGCTCGGGTAAACCTTGTTTTCCAACAGGAAAATATCTCCGATGTAGCCCTGCACGGGCTCGATGTAATTTCTGACAAATCCGGGAGAAGTGGTGACCAACAAAGAGGTGCGCTTGAGCACGAACCGCTCGATGCCACGGAGGATTTTGGAAAACATCCCGCTGCCGGTCATCGCAGGCTGAATGTCGGCGAGTTCAAGAACCAGCGGCACGCGGCGACCGGAGAAGTAGCGCCCCAGCAAGGCGAGCAGGGCGTTGTCCGTGTTAACGACATAAAGGATGGAGCAGTTTCCCAACTTCCGCCGGTGTTTCCAAAGCACGCCGATGCATTTCACGAAGACGAACAGACGCTGGAAATAGCGACGGTTATAGGTGGTGCCGAGGTGGATGTTTTCCCAAGTCGGCAGGACATCCGCCTTGTCGCGGACCCGGTGAAAGGTGAAGCCAATGACTTCCCTGCCCTGCGCCTGGAACGCGGCGATCCGTTTCATCACCCGCGCATCACCGCGTTCGTGAGCGAAAAAAGCGATGGGTGGCGGCGGAGGGGAGGAAAACATGGGTGACGACCTTATTGATGTTTCCTCACTCTGCGGCGAGGAAAAAGGGACAGCAAGGTTGCAGAGGCCCGACTAGCGAGAGTTCATCGCAAAACCCGCGATAATGCGAAATCTGGTGCGTAGTCCAACCCTTGAGGGTGTCATCGTTACGCAATGAAGACACCCTCAAGGGTTAGACTACGTGCGAAGAGGCAACAGCGAAACCCCAGCCTCTCTCCTCCCGCGTATCTCTCCGCGACCTCCCCGCCTCCGCGTTTCGCGTCACCTCAAAAACCCACCATCTAAAACTTCGCGTCCCTTGGCGAACCTTGCGCCTTTGCGGTAAACTCTCCGAAGCCCCAATCTCTCTTCCCTGCCTCTCTTCCCTGCCTCTCTTCCCTGCCTCTCTTCCCTGCGTATCTCTCCGCGGCCTCTCCGCCTCCGCGTTTCGCTTCACCTCAAAAACCCACCATCTAAAACTTTGCGTCCCTTGGCGAACCTTGCGCCTTTGCGGTAAGCTCTCCGAAGCCCCAATCTCTCTTCCCTGCCTCTCTTCCCTGCGTATCTCTCCGCGGCCTCTCCGCCTCCGCGTTTCGCTTCACCTCAAAAACCCACCATCTAAAACTTTGCGTTC
>JBDSZP010000161.1:0-14934 GCA_039925065.1 Luteolibacter sp. | reverse complement strand
GCGTTGGAGCGCGGAAGAGCGTCACTCGATTTCGGCTGCCGCAGGCCGGATGATCGAGGATCTGGGCACGACTTTCAACGTTTATAGCGATGTCGGCGGGGCTGGGCAACCCTACGAACTCGATCCGGTACCGCTGCTGATCCCACCTGCGGATTGGGCTCATGTGTCGGCAGGGCTGGCGCAACGGATTCGCCTGATTGATATGGTGTTGGCGGATCTTTACGGCCCGCAACAACTCTTGCGCGAGGGACTTGTACCGCCGGATCTGGTGCATTCCAGCCCGGCATTTCTGGAATACTCGCGGGGGGTGCAGCCGCTGGGCGGGCATTTTCTCGTCACTTCCGGCTGCGATCTCGTTCGCTCGCCGACTGGCGCATGGACGGTTTTGCGAGATCACACGGGCGCGGCTCCCGGAGGGCTGGGTCAGGTTTTGGAGAATCGGAATGTGACATCGAATTTGCTCCCGGATTCGTTCGAAGCCCTGCGCGTCGCCCGCCTTGGAAGCTTTTTTGATCTCGAACGCGGCACGTTGCAATCGCTCGCCCCGTCGCGCAGCCAGATGGCGAATGTGGTTTTCCTCACGCCGGGATTTCGTCATCCGTCGTATTTCGAGCATGCTTACAAGGCGAGATTGCTTGGATTTCCCCTTGTGGAACCTGCGGATCTGACCGTGCGCGAGCGGCGCTTGTTTTTGAAAACCCTTGCGGGTCTCCGCCGGATCGATGGGGTGGTCTGCCGGATCGAGGATGATGGAATTGATCCACTTGAGCATGGAGTTCATGGCCGTGGCGGAGTTCCCGGATTGGTCGAGGCTTGGCGGACGGGAAATGTGGCGCTGGTGAATGCCCCGGGCGCGGGATTTGCCTCCACACCGGCGCTGATGCCTTTTTTGCCGGGGATTTGTCGGAAATGGCTGGGCGAGGAAATCAAGCTGCCCTTCGTGGAAACCTGGTGGCTCAGCCAAACCGACGTCAGACGGCGCGTGCTTGATCAGCTTCATCGGTATATTTTGATGCCCGCATTCAGCCGCGATCCGCTCCTGCCGATCCGCTGTGCCACTCTATCACCGAGTGCTCGCAAGCACTGGATGGCGGTCATCGAGGAGCGTCCTTATGATTTCGTGGCACAACTGGACGTCACGCCGAGCGAGGCTCCATCGCTTGAATCGCGCGGCATTCGCCAACATCCGGTCGTCTGGCGGGCGTTCACCCTGAATGGCACGGACGGCCCCGTCGTGCTGCCGGGTGGTCTCGCCCGGGTCGGAAAATCCTCGCAACCACCCCAGTTGTGGCCGGTTCATGCAGGATTTACCAAGGATGTCTGGGTCTCGGATGGGGCGGCCGATTTCATGACCAAGGCGGATGTAAAATCGCCGCGAGCTCATAAGGATCGGCATCCGGCGGCCTCGGAAGTCCCTAGCCGGATGGCCGAGCAATTGTTCTGGGTCGGCCGATACGCCGAGCGCATCGAATTCGCCACCCGTCTGCTGCGCGTCACCCTCCGTTGCCTCAGCGGTGAAGCGGGACGTCTCCAACAGGAGCAATTGGAGGCCTGTTTGCTGCTCATCCGTGGCAGTCAATTGATCCACAAGGAAGTGGTGATTCATCCTGCCCAGACCTTGAAAACCTTGTCCGGCCTCATCCACGATCAGGCCGCCCGGGGAGGCATTCCTAGTCTGACTCGCTCGCTCCTCCTCAATGCCGCCGCCGCGCGAGACCGCCTTTCGGACGATACCTGGCGTTTTTTCAACCGTCTCGAAGGCATCGTCCACGCACCAGCCACCAACCCAAGCACCGCCGATCTTCTGCGCACTCTCGATACGCTGGTCCTTCACCTGGCGGCGTTTGCGGGGATGGAGGCGGAAAACATGACGCGCGGCCAAGGTTGGCGGTTTTTGGAAGTCGGCCGCCGGATCGAGCGTGCGATGGGCGGTCTTTCGCTTCTCCGCGCCGCAGCCTTGCAAGGGGAGGGGGAAACGCCCGTGCTCGATCCTCTGTTGGAGACCTGCGATAGCGTAATGACCTACCGCCGCCGCCATTTTTCTCGCCCGCGCCTCGATGCCGTTACGGAGCTGATATTTTTCGATCGGACGAATCCGCGCTCGGTGGCGTTTCAATTCCACATCATCCGGACGGAAATCGCGCAGTTCGCCGGAGATCCGGAATTCGGCCTGATGCCGACGATCCGGGAGCATCTCAACGATCTCGATCAACGCTTCGAAGACCCGAAACCGCCGGATGCGCCGGAGTTGGAAGAGATGTTTTCATCGCTGGAGGTTTTCTCCGATCTGCTCACCCAGCACTACTTCAGTCACTCCGTGCGGCGCGTTTACTAACCCTTTCTCCTGTCGTGAAATACCGCCTCATCCATCGCACGAAATACACCTATGAAGGCGCGGTGACCGTCTCCCATCACATGGCGCGGCTGGCCCCTCGGGCCTTGCCCGGCCAGCGTTGTCCGTGGCACGAGTTGGAGATTCATCCGGTTCCCGTTGAGCGCGGGGTGCATGTGGATTCCTACGGAAATATCACCACCTATTTCGAGATCGAGGGGAAACACGAGGTTCTCGAAGTGACGGCCCGCAGCCTGGTGGAGGTATTTAAAACAAACCATCCCGAGCCAAGATCAACGCCCCCATGGGAGAGCGTTCGCGAATCCTGCCAGTTGGAAAAGCTCACCCCGGGATCGGAAGCAGGCGCATTCCGTTTCGCCTCGCTGATGGTGCCGGTGAACGCGGAATTCGCGAATTACGCCCGCCCTGAGTTTCCGCCCGGTCGCCCCATTCTCGAAGCCGTGCTCGCTCTGACGAACCGGATTTTCAAGGACTTTAAGTTTGACCCGCGTGCCACCGAAGTGACCACGCCGGTTTCCGAAGTCCTGAAAAAACGTGCCGGCGTCTGTCAGGATTTCGCGCATCTCATGCTGGCCTGTCTTCGTTCGCTCGGCCTGCCCGCCCGCTACGTCAGCGGCTATCTGGAAACCGCCCCGCCGCCGGGAAAAATCAGGCTTACCGGCGCGGATGCTTCCCACGCTTGGGTGTCCGTTTTCTGCGGCGAGGGCGCAGGTTGGATCGATACCGACCCAACCAATAACATTCTCCCCGGCGAGCGCCATATTACCATCGCCTGGGGCAGGGATTTCTCCGACGTCAGCCCGCTACGGGGCGTTACTCTCGGTGCCGGTGGCCAACGCCTCGCCGTTGCTGTGGATGTGATTCCGGTGGATGAGCTTTGAAAATCCTTCCGATAGGAGGCATTTGAGAGGGATTTTCCCTTTCCCTGTTGGGGTTTTGTTCCGCCACGATGAGCAGGACTGTTGGGGGCGCGTATGCATTTCTATTGATATTGTTTGCTGTCAGAAAACGTGCCTGCTAATAGTCGCGCATGTTTGAATTTCACGATACCAGAAGGAAAGGGATGAGCAATTGGACCACGAAATTTGTTTCTGGAGTCGGTGAGATCGGCAAGCCAGCACTGATAGCCTCCCTGCTTCTCGGTTCCGGTGCGGCCCAAGGAAATATTGTTTACGTGAACGGCGCTGTCGCCACGTCTGGCAACGGTTCCTCATGGGGGAGCGCCTACAAATACCTTCGGGATGCGTTGGAGCATTCATCAGGAGGAGACCCCATTTATGTGGCCAAGGGGACCTATTATCCGGACGATGGGAGCACTGGCAATTTCGGGGATCGCGAGCTTTCATTCGAGATGAATGGCCAGAAAATCTATGGCGGGTTTACGGGCCATGAAACCTCGTTGGGTCAACGGAATCCGCAGTTGAACCCGACTATTTTATCAGGAGCTATCTGGCAAGGTGCTGGAGAGGATCCCTACTGGTCGCTCCACGTTGTGTATTTGGAGCAGAATTCGACGCTCGATGGCGTCACTGTCGAAAACGGACATGCGAACGGCGCCGATTCCTGGAACTATCCGTCAATTGCCTCCGATGACGAGGGCGGTGGTTGTTATGTGAAAGCTGGCAAAATTCTGACGCTTTCGGGCTGCACTTTCAGAGGCAATCGTGCGCTTTCCTATGGTGGTGCCATTATGGTCGGGGATTCCACAGGCAAAGTCATTGCTACAAATTGCCTTTTTGAGCGCAATGAAGTTCCCTTGGAATATTCCATTACCACAAGTGTCCCCGAGGGCGGTGCGATCAAGGGTAACGTCCAGGCCACCAATTGCCGGTTCGTCGCAAACAAGGTTGCCGCTAGCAATTACATTGGTGGCACGATTTCAACAGGTGCTGGTGGTGCCATTTCAGGAAACGTCACAGCAACAGGATGTAAATTCATCGGCAACGGCGTTTCTGCCATTGGATACGACAGTGCAGTGAAGTCAGAAGCCTCAGGAGGAGCGATTTCAGGTAATGTCATCGCTTCTCAATGCGACTTTTCGGAGAACGAGTCGGCGGCGATCATTGACACAGGTGTTTCGTCAGGAGGGGCAATCTCCGGTGGCTCCGTCGTGGCGATGAATTGCTCGTTCTCGAAAAACAAGAGCGGCACGGGCACGATCGACAAAGCTAAGGGGACCGGCAAGGGCGGGGGCGGAGCGATCTACATATCGAAAGGGAATTCAACCTTGGCCAATTGTGTGTTTGTGAAAAACACCAGCAAAGTTCGTGGAGGCGCCATCCATCAGGAAACAAGAGACAGTGCTCTTACGGTTGCCAATTGCACATTCCTCGACAACGGAGTTGCCACCGGCTTCAAGGGCGCGGTCCTCTCCTGCGGTGGAATCACCAGAATCCTGGACGATATCTTTTGGTGGACTTCCTCCTCTGTGGGCGGTTTCGATCAGGACAATCTGATCCACGTCATCGATCAAGGAGTGTTGAGAAACTCGAATGTCAATTATCCGACCCCGGCGTCAATCGCTCCGAACATCATGAAGGGTGGCGCTAACGGAGTGACTGTAGATCCGGGTGGAAATGTCCTCATCGTCTCATATTGGAACATGCTGATCGATGCGGATCCGTTGTTCACCGATGCGTTGGATCCCGATGGCGCGGACAATGACTGGGGAACTGTTGACGACGGATTACGCATCAGCGCGGGAAGCCCTGCCATCGTGACGTCGCGCGATCCGAGAATCGTAGGTGTCGTGAACCTCCTTCCAAAAGACAGCGGGGACATTGATGTCGATGGCGATTTAACCGAATTGCTTCCTCTGGATTACGCCGGTGTCCTGAGGGTGCAGAAGACGTTCGTGGACATCGGGGCGTACGAATTCGGAAACATTGTTCAGTCGCCTGAAATCGCCATTGCCGAGTCGGGTGTTTCCGGACTGTTGTTGGACGGTGGCTCGAGGTCCTATGGCTCAGTGGCGAAAGGGACTTCTAGGAAAAAAACGTTCATCATCAAAAATGTCGGGACGAAACTGCTGAAAGACATCTCTTTTGCGCTGAGCGGTTCGACGATGTTCGTCGTGAATAAACCTGCGGCTACCAGTCTCAAGCCGGGAGCCACCATGACATTCACCGTCCGCTTCACTCCCACCAGCAAAGGTAAGAAAATATCCACGCTGCTCGTCTCCAGCAACGACGCAGATGAGAATCCATTCAACATCAACTTGAGCGGCACCGGAATTCTCAATGCAGCTTCGAAAAAATCGACGACGACCTTTGCTGCTGCGGCGTTAGCTTCTACGGCATTCACCTTAGCATCTTCCGACGATCGCCCATCCGATGCTGCCATCACGACGACAACCCTTTCCGATGGTTCAAAATACCTGATCCTCACGGTGCGGAAATCGGCGGAATGGAGCCTGAACAAACACACCGTGGAGGTTTCTTCCAATCTCCTGGATTGGTTCAGCGGTTCCAATTATACGACGACACTGCTGAACAGCTCCACTGTTTTGAGCGTTCGTGATAATGCTCCTCTCATCCAAGGCGAAAAGCGCTACATGCGCCTGAAATAACAGAGCGAGATCGCTCTCTGCGGCGGAATTTCCCCGGGGTTTGTGAGAAATCATGGCCCCGGGGATTTTTGGATGTAGAAGCATGGTATTCGGCTGCGGATGGCATTCCGCTGATGGGTTTTTAAGACGATATTTGGGAGGAATTCGTCTTGCGATATCGGCATCCGGGCGACAAGCATACCCTTGTGACTCCTGAACTCGAAAACCTGTTTTCTTTCCTTCGCTTCCCCAGCGTTTCGACTGACTCGCGCCATGCGGGTGACGTCCGTGCCTGCGCCGAATGGCTGCTCTCCAAACTCTCTGAAATGGGCCTCCGCACCGAGCTTCACGATACGCCCGGGCATCCGATCGTCATCGCCAGAAACGCCCACGTCGCAGGTCGTCGCACGGTTCTCATCTACGGTCACTACGACGTGCAGCCGGTCGATCCGCTCAGCTTGTGGACGAGCGATCCGTTCGAACCTGTCATCCGCGATGGGAAAATCTGGGCCCGCGGTGCCACGGATAACAAAGGCCAGATGATGGCCCACGTGCTGGGCGTGGAAAAGACCCTGCGCGAACAAGGCGAACTCCCGCTGAATCTGATTTTCCTGTTCGAGGGCGAGGAGGAGATCGGCAGCCCGAACCTGGCTTCGTTCCTGCTCCACCATTGTGACGAACTGAAGTGCGATGTTGTCGCCATTTCCGATACTGGAATGGTCGCTCCCGGCGTGCCGACACTTGGTTACGGCCTGAGAGGAATTGCCTGCTGTGAAGCGATCATACGCGGCCCGAAAGGTGATCTACACTCGGGTCTGTTCGGCGGTGCGGTGGCGAATCCTGCCGCTGCGATGGCACGTCTGGTGTCCAGTCTTCATGCGCTCGATGGTCGCGTTGCCATCGAAGGATTTTACGACAACGTCCGCCCGTTGGAACCTTGGGAACGTGAAATGTGGGCAAACATCCCCGGCGCGAGCGATGCGGATTTTCTCTCCGTCACCGGTTCACCCGGCTTGTTTGGCGAGCCTGGTTTCTCCTCTGCCGAACGCACTTGGGCGCGTCCGACGGCCGAAGTGAATGGCATCGGCAGTGGCTATCAGGGCGAGGGTTCCAAGACCGTTCTGCCGGCGGAGGCGTTTGTGAAACTTTCCTTCCGTCTGGTGCCTGACCAGACCCCGAAGGAAATCATGGAAAAGGTCCAACACCACATCGAATGGCATTGCCCGCCCGGTGTCGATGTCGAGGTCCGCGTCGGCCATGATGGTAAACCCTACGTCACCGATCCGAATTCGAGATTCGGTCTGGCCGCCCAGCAGGCACTTCGTGTCGCCTTCGATGCCGAGCCCGTCCTCATCCGCGAGGGCGGCAGCATTCCCATCGTACAAACCTTCCGCGACATCCTCGGCTCGGACACGCTGCTCCTCGGCCTCGCACTCTCCGACGCCCAGATCCACGCCCCCAATGAAAATTTCCCGGTAGAGAACTTCGAAGCCGGCATTCGCCTGAATCAGGCGCTACTTGTCGAGTTGGCGAAATAGAAATTTACCACGAAAGACACGAAGATTCACGAAATGGAGAACGAGAAGCCACTGTTTCACAGCGAGGTAGGGATGATACTGGACTCAGCCTTTGAGGTTCATCGGGTTCTTGGGCATGGATTGCTCGAAAAGCCTTATGAAAACGCGCTCGTCCGGGAATTTGAACTGCGGGACATTCCATTTGTGCAGCAGCCGCGCTTTCCGTTGGATTACAAGGGCCGCTTGGTGGGCGAGTTTGTGCCGGATTTGATCGCTTTCGGCTCCATCGTCGTCGATACCAAAACCGTCGACCACATCGGGGATATTGAAATCGCCCAAATGCTCAATTATCACCGTCTCACGAAGCTGCGTGTCGGCTTCATCGTCAATTTCAAACACCGCCGCCTCGAATCCCGTCGCATCATCCTCTGACTTCGTGTCTCTTTGTGTCCTTCGTGGTTCCTCTTCCTCTTCAATTTTCCAGCAATGTCCGATCCCATCACTCCCAAGCTCGACTTCATCCGCGAGATCATCGCCGATGACCTTGCCACCGGCAAACACGCCACCACCATCACCCGCTTTCCGCCGGAACCGAACGGATACCTCCACATCGGTCACGCGAAATCTATCTGTCTGAATTTCGGCATCGCCCGGGAACACGCGGACATCGCGGCGAAATGCCACCTCCGCTTTGACGACACGAATCCCGAAAAGGAGGAAGTCGAATACGTCGAAAGCATCAAGACCGACGTGAAATGGCTCGGTTTCGATTGGGGGAATGACCTCTATTTCGCCAGCGATTACTTCCAGTTTTTCCACGATTGCGCCGTCCATCTCATCAAGGAAGGAAAGGCGTATGTGGAAACCCAATCTGCCGAGGAAATGCGCGCCAGCCGTGGAAATCTTACCACACCCGGCACTCCGTCGCCCGGCCGTTCCCGCTCTGTGGAGGAAAATCTCGACCTTTTCGCCCGCATGAAAGCCGGCGAATTCAAGGAAGGCGAATGCGTCTTGCGCGCCAAGATCGACCTCGCTTCCTCGAACATGAACATGCGTGACCCCGTGCTCTATCGGATCATGCATGCGGAACACCATAACACCGGCAATGCCTGGTGTATCTATCCGATGTACGACTTCGCGCACCCGCTGGAAGATGCGCTGGAGCAGATCACGCACTCGCTCTGCACGCTGGAGTTTGAAAACCACCGGCCGCTCTACGATTGGTTCATCGACAACTGCCCGGTGCCATCGAAGCCACGCCAGATCGAATTCGCCCGCCTCAATCTCAGCTACACGATCATGAGCAAGCGCAAGCTGCTCGAGCTCGTGCAAGGTGGTCACGTCGGCGGCTGGAACGATCCGCGACTGCCCACGATTTCCGGGCTCCGTCGCCGCGGCTATCCACCGGAGGCGGTCGTGCATTTCTGTAAACGCGTCGGGATCACGAAATTCAACGGCACCACGGACGTCGCGCTGTTGGAATTCGACGTTAGGGATTTCCTCAATCAATCCGCGCCGCGCCGCATGGCCGTGCTGGATCCGGTGAAAGTCGTTCTCGAAAACTGGTCCGCCGAGCCGCTGGCAACTGCCGAGGTGGCGAATCATCCGCAGAACCCTGATCTGGGCAACCGCGAGATTCCGATTTCCAGCGAAATCTGGATCGAGCGCGACGACTTCATGGAAGTGCCCGAGAAGAAGTTCTTTCGCCTCGGCCCGGACCGCTATGTCCGTCTCAAGGGCGGCCACATCATCCGTTGCACCGGGTTTGAAAAAGACGCTGATGGAAACATCACCCTCATCCGAGCCGAAATTCTCCCCGGCACCGTCGGCGCGGATTCCCCGGAAGGCGTCGTCTGCAAGGCGGCGATCCACTGGGTCGATTGCGCGACCGGTATCGATGCCGAGGTCCGCATCTACGACCGCCTCTTCACCGTGGAAGACCCCGACGGCGCGGAAGGCGGATTCCTCAGCGTGATCAATCCAGATTCCCTGAAAACCGTCACGGCCAAAATCGAGCCCTCTCTCGCCGGAGTGGAACCCGGGTTCTCCTGTCAGTTCGACCGTATTGGTTACTTTGTCGCCGATGCCATCGACCACCAGCCCGGCACCCACCCCGTTTTCAACCGCACCGTCGCACTCAAGGATTCCTGGGTGAAAAAGGGCGGAAGATGATCCCAAATCGGGCGTAGGGACGTCTCGTCCCTACGCACGGGCGAAACGTCCATGCGCCCTATCAAAATAAGATTGAAACAAACCAGTCGGGGATCTAGCAAACAACCATGCTCAAGCGCACTGGCTGGATTTCACTTGGGGCGGCGTTCGTTGGCCCGCTCATTGGTTTTTTCATGGCCTGGGTCGTCACCTACGTGACACCGAAAATATACGAGAGCGAGGCGATCCGCGATTCACACAGCACGAGCTGACCGGCCTTGCTCACGGTGTAGCGAGGCGCGCCGTCGGCATTGAGGGTGAAGTCTACTTCCAGTTTGCCGGCGGGGCTTTTAACCGCCGCGAGGAGATTCAGTGGGAGAACGGAGAGAAGAATGAAAGTGGATTTGAGCATTGAGGTGGGAAGGTCCACGATGGGCGTGGCAGGGTTCAGAGAGTCGTCTGGAAGGGATTCGAATGAGAGCTTGGAGGGCGGTGATCAGGGGGTGACGATTCGATAGAAGCGTTTGGCCTGGCCTGCCGCACCGGCATCGGTGAACTGCACGGTGCCTCCGGTGCCGGCGATGTTACCCTGGACGATTGTCCACGAGCCGGCTTCGAGCGTGTCGGAGCGTTCCACGCGGTAGGCTTTTCCGGATACGGTCGGAAACCCCACCACGCAGTCGTTGCCGCTCACTCGGAGTTCGCTGATTTTTAGCGTGCTGGCCGCGTTCGTGGGATCGGTGCCGGTGATGAATTCTTGCGCGTTGGTCCAGCCATCGCCATCGGGGTCGGCCATGTCGGCGGAGTTCCCGTTGCTTTCGATGGTTCCGAAATAGTTCAGGCGCCATCGTTGAAGGTCGGAGTAAATTGCCGCACCCGCCTCGGCGGAGTTAACGCTCTCGACGACTCCCTTGAGCGTGCTCACCACATAATAATAGGGGGTGCCGACGGCGAGGCTGGTGTCGGTGTAGTTTGTGCCAGTCACCGGACCGAGGATCGTGTAGGGACCGCCGCTTACATAAGCGCGTTTGACGTTGTAGCCGGTCGCTCCGGACACGGCGCTCCAGCTCAGCCCGATCTGGCTCTCGCCCGGGGTAGCGGCGAGATTTAAGGGCGCAGTCAACGAGGCTCCTGCCAGGGCGGAGATTTCCGCAGCACTCAATGCACGGCCGTAGATTTGGAATTCGTCCAGGGAACCGTTCAGATAGGGATCGTTAAACTGCGATTTTCCGAGGTAGTTGCGGGTCGTGAGGCCTAGACTCGACGGGGTGAGCGTCATACCGGTGTTGGTGCCGGCCACCGCGCCATTGACGTAGAGGGTGCCGACGGAACCGGAGAACGTCACGGCGACGTGGAACCAGGCACCCACGGGTGTGTTCACCGTGCTGTTGATCTGTTGCTCGTTCTCCAAGGGCGTGCGGATCGCGAACCGGATCCGTTTGGCGGTGGGCCCCTGAGGCGCAAGGAACATGTAGTTGGTGGTCCCTGTGCCTAAATCGAAGATGCGCGCCCACGTGGAGAAGCTGTTGAGCTTCACCCAAGTCATTAAGGTGCAGTCGCTCAGTCCGGCAACCACCCCGGAGGGCAGGGTCGCGTAATTGGTGGTGCCGCTCAGGCTGACCGCGTTGTTAATCTTGCCGGTCGTCCAGGTGGAGCCTCCCACGAGCGTGCCGTTCCAGCCGTTGCCGCTCGTATCGGTGGCGGTCGTCCCGCTGATTTCGTCGAAGCGCAGATGAGCGCGCAGCAGGTTGGGCGTCGCTCCCAACTCAGTGCTGGCGCTGCCTTCGCCACCGACGTTGACTGCTGTGATGACGTAATAATAGGTCGTTGCGTTGGCCACCGTGTTGTCGAGGTAGTTGGGGGCCGTCAGTCCGCTGGCGATGAGGGTGTAGGGGCCGCCGGAAACGGTGGAGCGCTTGACGTTGTAGCTCGCCGCGCCGCTGGTGGCCGACCAAGCGAGGGCGACCTGAGCGTCGCCCGGCGTGGCGGTGACGCCGGACGGAGCGCTGGGCACGGGCGGTAACGGGGTGGCAGAGGCCTCGGTGGAGTTGGCGCTTTCGCCGCCCAGGTTCACTGCGGAGACCACGTAATAGTAGGCAGTGCCGTTGGTCAGGCCGGTGTCGGTGAGGGACGTGCCGGTGACGCCCGAGGCGACGATGGCATAGGGACCGTCGGAGTTCAGCGAGCGTTTGATTTGGTAGCTCGCGGCTCCGGGAGAAGCGGCCCACGCGAGAGCAACCTGGGCGTCACCGCCGGTCGCAGTAAGATCAACCGGAGCAGGGGGCGGAGCCATCGTGGTCGCGCTGGCCTCGGTGGAGTTAACGCTCTCGAGGATTCCGTCGACCGTGCTCACGACATAATAATAGGGGCTTCCGACGGCGAGATTGGTGTCGGTGTAGCTCGTTTCGGTCACGAAACCGAGGATCGTGTAGGGACCGCCGCTCATATAGGCGCGTTTGACGTTGTAGCCGGTCACTCCGGACACGGCGCTCCAGCTCAGCGCGGCATGGGTTTCGCCCGGGGTGGCGACGAGGTTCGTGGGCGCATTCAGCGAGGCTGCGGCCACGGCGGAAATCTCGGAGGGACTCAAGGTGCTGTTGTAGATTTGGAATTCGTCCAGAGCGCCGTTGAAATAGGGATCGGGGAACTGAGACTTTCCGAGGTAGTTCTGGGTCGTGAAGCCCAGGCTCGACGGGGTGAGCGTCATCGCCGCGTTGGTGCCGGCTACCGCGCCGTTGATATACAAGGTGGCGGTGTTGCCGGAGAACGTGACGGCGATGTGGTTCCACGCATTGGCGGTGAGGGCAATGCTGCTGTTGATGAACTGTTCGCCCACCGATGGCGTGCGGATGGCGAAGCGCGGCTTGGCTGCGTTCGGCGCGGTGGTCGTGTACTGCGGGGTCAGGAACATGTAGTTGGTCGTCCCCGTGCCGAAATCGAAGATGCGCGCAAAAGAGGTAAAGCTATTAGGCTTCACCCACACGGAGAACGTGCAGTCGCCCAATCCGGCGATCACGCCGGTGGGCAGGGTCGCATAATTGGTGGAACCGCTCAGGCTGACCGCGTTGTTGATCTTGCCGGCCGTGAAGGTGGAGCCGCCCACCAGCGTGCCGTTCCAGCCGTTGCCGGTGGTATCGGTGACGGTAGCCCCGCTGGTTTGGTCAAAGCGCAGATGGGCGCGCAGCGGGCTGTTGTTTGGCGTCACTACCAACTGAGTGCTGGCGGCGCCTTCGCCACCGGCGCCCGATGCGGTGATGACGTAATAATAGGTCGTTCCGTTGACCACCGTGTTATCGATGTCGGTGGTGGCTGTCAGTCCGCTGGCGATGACGGTGTATGGGCCGCCGGAAACGGTGGAGCGTTTGATCGTGTAGCTGGTCGCGCCGCTCACCGCCTGCCAGACCAACCAGGATTGGCCATTCCCGGGAGAGGCCATTGCGCCGGACGGGGCTGCGGGCGCGGCCACGGGAGTCGCGGTGGCCTGCGTCGAGTCGGCTCCCTCGCCGACGACGCTTTGGGCCGAGATCACGTAGTAATACGGGGTTCCGCTGACGACATCGGAGTCAACATACCCGGTGGCGGAGGTCGTGCCGACAAGCTCGTAACCGCTGCCGCTGACATCGGATCGTTTGATGTTGTAGCTGGTCGCTCCGGAGGAGGCGTTCCAAGCAAGGGTCACGGTGGTATTGCCTGCGGTTGCGGTGAGTCCTGTTGGGGCCGCAGGCGGAGCCGGCGGGGTGGCCAAGGCTTGGGCCGAGGCGGCGCTTTCGCCATTCGCGCCGACCGCTGTCACCACATAATAATACGTGGTGCCATTGGTGACGGTGCTGTCGGTATAAGTCGCGGAGGCTGATGTGTCGATCGTGAGATATCCGCCTCCGTCGGTGGTGGAGCGCTTGATGTTGTAGCTGGTCGCTCCGGAGGACGCGGTCCAGGTCAAGGTGACGAGGCCGTTGCTGCTGATTGCCGTGAAGTTGGCGGGAATCGGCGGAGGACCGATGGGAGTCGTGCTGACTTCGGTGGAGTTTTCGCTTTCGGCCACGCCGTTGAGTGCGGTCACCACATAGAAATAGCTGGTGCCATTGATCACTCCCGTGTCCGGCCAGTTCGGGCCAGGGACGTTGGCTCCGACCACGGTATAAGGCCCTCCACTGACAGTCGCACGCTTGACGTTGTAGCCGGTCGCGCCGGAGACCGCGTTCCAGGTCAAGGTGGCCTGGGCATTGCCCACGCTCACACCGACGCCGCCCGGTGCGGCCAGAGGCGCGACCAGAGCGGAGATTTCGGAGGCGCTCAAGGCGCGGCCGTAGATCTGAAATTCGTCCAGAGAGCCGTTCAGATAGGGATCGGTGCTGAACTGCGACTTTCCGAGGTAGTTCTGGGTGGTTAGGCCGAGGCTCGACGGGGTGAGCGTCATCGCCGCGTTGGTGCCGGCTACCGCGCCGTTGATATACAAGGTGGCGGTGTTGCCGGACAACGTAACGGCGATGTGGTTCCACGTATTGGCAGTGAGGGTGATGCTGCTATCGATGAGCTGCGGGTTTACCGAGGGCGTGCGGATGGCGAAGCGCGGCTTGGCTGCGTTCGGTGCGGTGGCCGTGTATTGGGGCGTCAGGAACATGTAGTTGGTCGTCGCCGTGCCGAAATCGAAGATGCGTGCAAAAGAGGAAAAGCTATTAGGCTTCACCCACACGGAGAGCGTGCAGTCGCCCAGTCCGGCGAGCACTCCGGAGGGTAGGGTCGCGTAATTGGTGGTGCCGCTCAGGCTGACCGCGTTGTTGATTCTGCCGGCCGTGTGGGTGGAGCCGCCCACGAGGGTGCCGTTCCAACTGTTGCCGCTCGCATCGGCGGCGGCTGACCCGGTGGTTTCATCGAAGCGCAGGTGAACCTTGGGCATCGCGATATTGGCCATTCCGGACGACTCGGTGGCGCCAACGCTTTCGCCGGCGGCGTTCACCGCCACGATGACGTAGTAATAGGTGGTCCCGGCGCTGACGCTGGTATCCGTATAGCTGGTGGCGGTGCCGGTGTAGATTGTGGTGTAAGGTCCGCCAGAGACGGTGGAGCGATTGACGATGTAACTGGTCGCGCCGCTCGCGACACCCCAGCTCAGGAGAATCTGCGAACTGCCGTTGCCACCGCTCGCGCTCACGCTGCCGGGCGCGGGGGGCGGGATGCTGGCGACGATGCCGCCAACCTCTGCGGCGCTCAGCGCATAGTTGTAGATGCGGAAGTCGTCGATTTGCCCATTGAAGAGCGGATCGACTGACCACTGGGATTTGCCGATGTAATTGACGGCGGGGTTGAACGCATCGGGTGTGAGCGTGATCGCGTTGTTGGTCGCGACGGCCGTGCCATTGATGTAG
>JBDSZP010000160.1:0-73991 GCA_039925065.1 Luteolibacter sp. | reverse complement strand
TCGAATTCCCCCTTTCCCGCCTCTTGAACAGGTAGGCCCCGAGGAATGACCGCCGAAGCAATACTCTCATCCCCGTCTGGCAAAGGCTGTCTGAGAATCACGGATGTGAGTTTCGTCCTCATGTTTTCCGCCACTCCATCACCTGCGCTGGTTGGTGGCAAGAAACAAGGGAAAAACTCGTGAACCTCCTAAACGCCCGCGCTGCTTCGGCGGCGCGGGCTTTTTCGTCTTGCATCTCCCCTTCCCCAAACTAGAAACGCCGTGGCAAGAAGCCTGAAATGGCAAAGTGCGACATTACTGCACCAAACCAACAAATCTTCATAAGCCGCTGTAGCTCAGGGGTAGAGCAGCTCATTCGTAATGAGCAGGTCGTCGGTTCAAATCCGACCAGCGGCTCCATCTTCAGTGACTTGTGACGTCGCTTCGTGGGAGAACGCCCCGATATCGCTCCCCGTTGGGGCGCATGAATCTTTGGCGGATGTCACCCAGCCCGATGGGCTGGGCTGAGGGATGTTGACCCTTTGGGCCGGAATCCAAACACCGGCGTGGGGTCATTCCACCGTCGATGGCAACATGCCCGTCACTTCGCGTTCATCCGTGGTTGGTTTTCCCTGGTCATTCCGAACTCGGGATGGTGATGTTCAATGGGCGAATCCACTGAATTCACTTCTGGTTTACGTGGAAACCCTATCAAAAAATCCCTTCCGTTACCCAAAATGCATCCCTAACCTAACTACCGATCAAGCCGCGATCATTGATATTTACGGAATGGGCCACCATTGGCTCCCCCCCGTGGGATCACCCCCCTCACGCATTCCAATAGAAAAATATCAAATACACATGAAATTAAAGACTTCGAATTCACGCATTCTATCCAGCCTGGTTTTATCAATGACCGTCGCATCGACGACGTCGATACTGATGATCCACGCCACGGCCACTGAAACCACAATCAGTTACGCCAATCCCGCCCCGGTTACTCCCACGCTTGGTTCCATCAGTGGAGCCGCGGACCTCACGATTTCAGGAAGTTTCGCGGTGGGCGACATGATCCGCCTCACCGGCACTTCGATCACCACCAATCCATTCGGGAGCACGGGCACTACCTATTATGTGGTCGCGGTGGGAGCTGGAACCATCGAAGTGGCGACCACACCCGGTGGCACACCCCTCTCAGCGGCTAATACCACGAGCAGCAGCCCGACCTCTCTTTTCCCGAGTTGGCAGGCGGCAATCACTTGGACGGGTGGAGTCGCACCGAACGACACCAATCTGGCAGATAGTGACAACGTCATCGCCGATCTCACAGGCACCATCCCTTCCGGCCTCCAAGGTCTGTCCGTTTCCGGGAATGTCACAGTTGGCGGCATCAAATTTTCCGCGATTGGCAATTCGGATATCAGCATCGCCGGCGGAGGAAATGGAACCAACTTCGGAACGCTGACATTCGCAAGCAGCACGGGTGATTTTGCGACGCCTTATATCGAACACATGAGTGGCACGGCCCGCCTCTTGAACTTTGGAGGCAGCGGCGCGATCAAATTCGCAGGCACCCAAGGCGTGGTCATCCGCAGCTTGTCAGCAGGCGCAGTGACGGGCAATGGTCTGGCAGCCATCTCGTCCGCGCCAGCGAAAAACATCCGATTTCAAAACATCGATTGGTCCTCGTTCAGCGGAGGCGTGACCGTCGAGCGCGGTGAATTGGGTGCCCAAGCGTCCAACCAACTCGGCACGGGCGTCACCGCTCAGAATCTCACTGTGGGAAATGCCCAAACCATCGCGAACAATCTCCTGGCAGGCTTTCAGTTTGGTTCAGGTGGTCAAGCGATCGGCACGCTGAATGGCAATGCTCTCGGACGGATCTGGGCCACGAACGATACCCTCACCATCGGAACCAACAACGCAACCGGTGGTGACTACGCCGGAAGCATCGGAAAAGATTTCACAGGAGCTTCCACCGACACGGACATCACCAAAACCGGCAGCGGCACCCAAACGATCTCCGGCATCATCACCGGCACGGGCACCGTCAATGCCAACGGTGCCAGCGGAACACTCATCCTCTCCGGCGACAATTCTTTCACGGGTGGGGCCACTTTGAGCGCCGGAACTCTGGCTCTCGGCCATGCCAACGCCATTTTCACCAACAATCTCACGGTGGGCGGAAATGGCATTTTCGATAATATCAGCGGCGCGCCCATCAGCCTCAGCGGCGGTTTGGTCATGACCGGTGGAAGCCCCACTTTCACCGGAACCAATGACCTCACATTCAATGGTCCATCGATGATTGGAAACGGCGTCACCCGCACCGTTACCGTAACCGGCGGCACACTCATGATCGCAGGCTCTATTTCGGAACCGGTGTACACCAGCTCCAGCAGCCTCGCCAAGTCAGGCGCAGGAACACTCGTGCTCGGCAACGCCAATTCCTATACCGGCCTCACGACGATCAACACGGGCGGTATTCTCAAAATCGGCAACCCCGCATCACTCGGCGGTGCTACCGCCAATTCCGCAGTCACCACCACCAATGGTCTCACGACAGCGACGGTGTTATCGGTTCAAAATCTATTGGTCGGCCAGTGGGTCACCGGCACCAACATCCCGGCGAACACCACCCTGACGGCGATCGATATCCCAACGCTCACGATCACCCTTTCCCAAGCCGCCACCGGATCAGGAACCAACTCGGCCACATTCGAAGGAATGACGAACATCAATCCCGGCGGGACCCTCGATCTCAATGGGCAAACCATTTCCGAATCGCTAAACGCCGGCCTCGACGGGATCGGTGCTGGTGGGATTGGCGCACTGATCAACAGCAACACGGGAACGGCAGCGGAAGTCGCCTCGGAAATCGTCAATGTCGGCCTGTTCACGGTGGGAGGCGCGGGCGATCTCACGCTCAACCAAGTCCACCACACGGGTTCGGTGACACGAAATATTTCGAAAGTCGGCACGGGTAAGCTCACCCTCTCCGGCTCCACGGACAACACCCGCTACGGCCTCATGGTCGATGGCGGCACGGTCCTTCTGAATAAAAGCGGTAGCGCCCGCGCCGTGATCAACAGCCCTTTGAAAATCAACGCCGGACTCGTGAAACTGACAGGCTCTGGCTCCGATCAGATCAACAACTCCGACGCCCTCCAAGTCGATGGCGGCACGTTTGACATGAACGGAAAAAGCGAAACCGTCGTGGCCATCAACGCGATCGCAGCGGGAGGCGTCATCACCAACAACGGTGGCAGCGCATCCACGCTCACTTTCGGGGGCACGTCTTCGACCGGCGTTTATGCGGGTACCATTCACGACGGCTCGAACTCGATCAGCCTGATCAAAATCAACAGCGGCAGCCAGACACTCACCGGCACGCTTGCGTATTCGGGAAATACCACCGTCACCGACGGCACACTCAGCCTCAACAGCGCCAGCCTGGACAACGCCTCGACGGTCAGCATCGCCGCCAATGCCGTGCTCGATCTGAATTACTCCGGCACCGACACTGTGGGAGCCCTCACCATTGGCGGGATTGCGCAGGCTGGCGACACCTACGGAACCACCGCTTCAGGAGCGGCCCATGTCGACAACACCCATTTCACCGGCAATGGAAAACTCCTCGTTGGAGCACCCTCCGGATACTCCGGCTGGGCATCCACCCACGCAGGAAATCAGGCCGCGAATCTGGACGTCGACAATGATGGAGTCTCAAATGGCGTCGAATACTTCATGAATTCCGCCTCCGGATTCACTGCTAATCCCGGCGTCGTCAGCGGAAAGGTCACATGGCCCAACGGCGGCAACATCGCCAGCTCGGCCTACGGCACGGAATTCCTTGTCCAAATATCGTCCGATCTGACCAAGTGGACAAACGTGTTGACAGCAGACTCCAACCTCTCAAATACCAGCGGCGCGGTGCAATACACCCTGCCAACGGGTTCAGGCAATATCTTCGCCCGTTTGGTGGTGACACCCAACTGATCCATTCGGGGGTCAGGACAATTTGCCGCCGCAGCGATTTCACGATTACTGCGGCGGTTCCATTTCAGGCGGTCATTCTAAAAATATTGAAACAAAAGTAAGTAAGATACTATGACTTTTAAAAACTCTTTACAACATCCTAAACGTAACGATAGAGGTTTTATTTAGTGCTGTCCCTGCATGAAAACATACCCTTACTTGAAAGTGATCACGGTCGCTTGCATCGGTGCTTTGGCATCTTGCGCGACCACTCCTCCAATCCAAAAGATGTCGGTCTCGACATCGCTTCGTCCTGATTCCTCGCTCACCGAGCAGATATTCAAGGAAGTCAATTCCTACCGCCGCAGCCACGGCGCATCGGATCTCCAACGCCATGCCGGACTGGATCGCCTCGCTCAGGAGCATAGCGAATACCTGCGCCAACATCGGGGCCAGTTCGGGATTTACGGAAAAAATGTCAGCCACTACGGTTTCGACGGTCGCGCATTGATGGCCCGCCAGGCTTTCAATATGGAAAATTTAAGTGAAAACGTGGTTGCGGCGAGTCGCCCTGGCTCCCATCCTGCACCGGTCTTGATCAAGCTCTGGTCAGAGTCAAAAGATCACGAATTCAACATGCGCAGTGCGTGGACACGAACAGGAGTCGGTGTGGTGGTGGATAGCGACGGCATGGTCTTCGCGACCCAACTTTTCGCCACCGTAACCAATTCCCAGATTGCCGCTCGCGAGCGCTTCAATCGTTTCTGATTCATGCCGGATCTAACCTTCGAAACCGCTTGTCAAGCCCGTGGTCTCCTCTGGATTGCCGGCATTGACGAAGCGGGACGAGGGCCGCTTGCAGGTCCGGTGGCAGCCGCCGCCGTGATTTTGCCGCGTGGCTACACCTGCCAGCATTTGAACGACTCCAAAAAGACCACAGCACCGAGGCGCGAGGTCCTTTTTGAAACCATCACGACTGATCCGGCAATCATCTGGGCCGTTGCCACAGCGGATCACGAGGAAGTCGACCGCTTCAACATCCTTCGCGCCACCCATCTCGCCATGCGCCGGGCCGTGGAGGGACTTCATCAAACTCCGGATTTTTGCCTGATTGACGGACTTCCCGTTAAAAATTTCCCATTCCCTCACGAAGGAATTGTGAAAGGCGACGGACTCTCCCTATCCATCGCCGCTGCCAGCATCATCGCCAAGGTCACACGGGACCGGATCATGCTGCAGATTGATAGTGAGTTTCCACAATTCGGCTTTGCGAGACATCAGGGATATGGCACGAGGGAACATCTTGAAGCGCTACGGATTCACGGCCCTTGTCGCCACCATCGTCGGTCGTTTCAGCCGGTCGCTCAACTCACCCTGCCGCTTGACGGGGCCTGACGGGACTGCCCGCGACCGTATCTGGGTGGGAAACCTGGGTGAAAAAGTCGCCGCCGATTGGCTGCGGGCCAACGGTTGCAAAATCTTAGCGAAAAACTATCGAGGCCCCAGACGCGGCGAGGTCGATATCGTGGCGCGGGATGGAAAACTGCTTCTTTTTGTCGAGGTAAAGACCCGTCGCGAAGGCAGCAAAATCCGCGGCCTTGATGCGGTGAACCGGGAAAAACAGGGCCTGATCGAGCGCGGTGCCAACGCCTGGCTCAAGCGCCTCGGCACACGGGATCTCCCGTGGCGCTTCGATGTCATCGAGGTATCTGTGGCAGAAGGCAGCAGGCCTCGGGTGAACCACGTGAAAGACGCATTTTAGTTACCCGATCTCGCTTGCGGGGAATGCCCGGCCCGCCCACGCTTGCCCGACACTTCATGGATCATTTATCAGACTCGATGGCTTGGCTGGCAAGGCGGGATGGGAGCGTCGTGCTGGGACACGGGCCGTTTGAGGAAAGTGCCGAGTCCCCTATCAGCGGGGTCTCGTTTTATGTGCAGGACTTCGCATTGGCAGGCGGCACCCCATGGAAGACCCCCAGCCGGATCGAGCGGATCACGACCGCTGAACTCGCGGCGAGATTTTCCGATGGTCCCCCGCTGGCTTGTGAGTGGAATCCGCTGGATGCAGCGCCGTTTTCCGTGATTTTCCAAGAGATCATGTCCTGTATTCACGGCGGGATTTTTGAAAAAACCGTCCCCGTCGTCACCGAAACCGGCAGAAGCAGCCAAGCTCCGGGAAATTCGGTAATCGCAGCGATGACCCAGCAACCCGCCCCTCTCTATTCTTACGGCTGGATCCACCCGGACTCAGGATTTGCAGGGGCAACGCCTGAACTGCTGTTTTCCATGAAAGGAAATCGACTGGAAACCATGGCCTTGGCAGGAACCGCACGAAGCGAGGATCGCGAGGTTTTCGCAGTGGATGAGAAGGAAATTCGCGAGCATGAATATGTCGCTCAAACACTCGTTTCGAAATTGGTCGATTTGGGGACGGTTGAGCGACTTTCCCGGGAAATTCTCGATTTGGGTCCAATTGTTCACTTTCTGACCACCATCGGCTTGGATCTGGATTTTCCGCAAGTTGCTGAGAATCTGATCAAAAGGCTCCACCCCACTCCTGCACTCGGGCCCCTCCCCCGCACCAATGAGACACTGCGACTCCTCTACGATTGGCGAAAACACTTGGGATGCCCCTCCGAATTCGGTGCCCCATTCGGGCTATACGACGACGGTCGCTTCGATGCCATCGTCGCCATCCGTGGAATCTGGTGGGACGGACAAAAACTGATGCTCCCGGCTGGCTGCGGGATCATCGAGGCCAGCCGTCTCGTCAATGAGTGGCGGGAACTGCGACTCAAGCGCGAAGCCGTAAAACGCTTTCTTTCCAAGCCCTAGAATCGGGCTCCGTTGCTTAAATCGCCGACATCGAAAACGTTTCGAAGATCAAGTAGCACAGATAAGTTTTTAATTAAAATAGATTGATGTTTTTTTTAAAACTATCAGCATCAGCAGCGTATCCCCTTCTGGAATATGCTGACCCATTGCCATGCTCACTACCGCCACAGCGCAATGCTGTGCTTAGCAGCGTGCCTATCCACCGTCAGCGCCGAAGCAGCCAGCACCGCACAAACGGTCAATCCGATCAGCAGAATTGCACGGCTTTTTGACTCACAACTCGTTAAGACTGAAGACCGCGTCACATGGCTCGACAGCCGGGTTTCCACTTTTGCACAGCACCGCGAACATTCGATGAAAGTCGGTCTGGGCTATCGTGGCTATCGCAGCAAGGCGGGAGAACCGGATCCATCGGTAACCTTGGATTTGGGAAAAGCCTTTCCCATCAGCACCGTTTTTCTAGTTCCTGCCCAACGGGAGTTTGTCGAAGATCTCGGCATTTTTCCGAAACGCTTCACCCTTGAGCTCTCGAATCGGGCGGATTTCGCCGAGAAGACCATTCTCTACACTTCTGGATCCATCTCCCACCTTTCCACCGATGGAAATCCGGTGCCTTTCTCGGCCCACGACACCGCCCGCTACGTCCGTCTGACGGTCCACGAAGGTCACAACAAGGGAGTCATCGATCTTTTCGGACTTTCCGAAATAGCGGTGATTTCCGACACCGAGCCGGTCTCCTTCGGTGCCGCTGTCAGCAGCGTCGGCGCTTTGGATTCTCCGGGGATCTGGTATCCCTCAGCTCTGACAGATGGCCGCACTCCTCTTGGAATTTGGCAGAACGGAATCAAACCCGGCAGGGTTGCGGGTGACTCAGTGACTGTTTCCAACAGTGACGATAGTGTTTCCTGGTCGGTGGATCTCGCTCAATCGGCTCCGTTGGATCGCATCGTCCTCTTTCCCTATCAGCTCAGCAAATCTTTCGAATCGTCGATCATTCCAGAATCGATCGCTGTTCACCTCCAATCCGAGGACAACAGCGATAATGAACTCGTGTATCAGTGGTCCAATCCCCTTCCGGGAGCCAGCAGCATGACCCCGTTGGTCATTCCTTTGGCTGGAAAATCCGCGAAGCACATCCGGCTCACCGGAGTGCGTCCCTGCTTGATGGGCGACGAGAAAATCCAAGCGCTTTCCGAGATCGAAATCTGGTCGAAAGGGATGAACCTTGCCAAAGGCGTGAATGTGAACCGCACTTACGCCGGAAAAACCAGCAGCGTCACTTCTCTCACGGATGGCTACACTTCCGAAAAACAGATCATCCCCGTTTACGTTTGGCTGGATCAGCTCTACGAACGTGGACGAATCGAACGGGAACTCGCCGCGCTAAGGCCGGTCCACAACCAACTCGCTTCAGAAAGCGAACTGAACGCCACTTGGGGATCTGCTGTGATCTTGGGGCTCACCTTCCTTATTCCAGTCTTCATTGTGGAGCGTCGCCGCCTGATGTCGCGGGACCAGCTTGATAAACTCCGGAAACGGATCGCTTCGGACCTGCATGACGACATCGGTAGCAACCTTGGCAGTATTTCACTGATCGCCCGCACCGCACGCAAAGACCTCGTCCGGCTGCACGGCCCCGAGGAAGTGGCCGAGGACCTGGGCGAAGTGGAATCCATCGCCCGCGAAAGCTCGCTGGCCATGCGAGACATTGTCTGGCTGCTGGAGCGCCGCCAGGACTCGATCGGTGACCTCGTCCAGCGCATGCGTGAAACGGCTGGCCGCCTGCTCCGTGAAATCAATTTCACTCTCGAATGCGAGTCCAACAAGACCGCCTCCAAGCTCTCGCTTGATGCCAAACGGCACCTCTTTCTTTTCTACAAGGAAGCGATTCACAACGTCCTCAAGCATTCGCATGCCAACCGCGTTTCGATCCGCCTGTGGGATGAAGACGACAAGCTGGCTCTTGAAATTCTGGACAACGGAATCGGACTGCCAACGGACGAGCAACAAAGCCCTGCGGCTGTTCGGAAACTTGAAGATCGCGCCCGCGTACTGGAAGGACTTCTGCAGATCGTTTCCTCCAAGGAAAACGGAACCCAGATCCGCCTTCTCGTTAAACGCTCACACCTCACCGCCCACCCCACTCTGTCATGATTGCTGACGCCAAAACCATCACGTGCATCTGGATTCTCGAAGATCATGAAGTTTTTGCCAAACAGATCCGCCGCCTGATCGGCGGCGAGGATGACATGGCCTGCCCGCACCATTTTTCCTCGGCAGCAGATCTTTTCGACAAGCTCAAGTTCACCAACGAGCGGCCCGACTTGCTTTTACTGGATCTTGGACTTCCCCGCCGCGACGGCCTTGAAGTACTCACGGACATCCGTGCGCTTCTGCCAGAAGTGAAAGTGCTGATCCTGACAGCATCTGATGATCGGGACAAAGTCTATCGCGCGATCTGCAACGGAGCTTCCGGCTATCTTCTCAAGACCGCGGACCCGGATGAAATTCTTTCCGGAATCCGCGATGTCGTCCACGGAGCATCCGCGCTGAGCGGTTCCATCGCCAACATGATTCTCCAAGGCTTCGCCCGCTATGGCCCGGTCGCCAATATCGAGCCGCTGACCCACCGCGAGGAGGACGTAATGAGGTTCCTCGTCAGGGGATTCATCAAAAAGGAAATCGCCGAGGAACTGTCGATTTCCCAGCACACCGTGGACATGCACCTACGTTCGGTTTATCGGAAACTCGAAGTCCGCACCCAGACCGAAGCCGTGTCCAAGGCGCTACGCCAAGGCATCGTCTGATTTTTTTTGGATAGTTGAACTGATCGATGTTTGTGAACAAAAAACCCCGGCTCGGTAAACGAGCCGGGGTTTTTCATGAAATGATTTTATCCGTGAAGAATCAGGCTTCTTCTTCCTTCGTGTCACCTGCGTCCACCGAGATGGTGAGCGTGGCCACCACTTGTGGGTGGAGGCGGACGGACACTTCGGACTTGCCGGACTTCTTGATCGGCTTGTCGAGCTCGATGGCGTGACGATCGATCACGATGCCAGCGGCTTCGAGTTCCTTGTGGATGTCCATGTTGGTGACGGAACCGAATGCCTTGCCGCCTTGACCGGTGGAAAGCGTGAACTTCGGTTTGATCTTGGAAATCTTGGTAGCGAGCTCTTGGAAAGCAACGAGCTCTTCAGCCTCACGAGCAGCGCGGCTCACCTTGAGGGCTTCCACATGGCGGAGATTCGACTTGCTGGCTTCAAAAGCCTTGCCTTGTGGGATCAGAAAGTTGCGGGCGTAGCCGGCGCGGACTTTGACAACATCAGCTTCGGCACCGAGGCCTGCGATTTTTTCTTTGAGAATAACTTGAGCGTTGGCCATGGGAATCAGAGGTAAAAGTTCGTTTGGGGGCGGCGATTTAGGCCTCGATCCATACTGAGTCAAGAAGAATGCAGGCCTATTCCACTCTGAGGCTGAAAATTCGTCTTTTGCGTAGGATTTTTCCATTCAGGCGCTCTTGGGATTGCCGCCGTTCGAGGTCCGGGCATAGTTTCCGTATGCAGCGATTTTCTCATTGGCGGGACCGGGCGGAGATCATGACTCCACCATTCCCTTGGGATCGGGCACGACGGAGGGATGGAGGCGGGCCCACCGTGGTATTGCTGCACGGGCTCTGGCGCGGCTGGCGGGCGATGGAACCGTTGGCCCGGGGCCTGACGCGGGAAGGATTTTCCACCCTCAGCATTCCTTACCCTTCCGCACGTTTGGCTGTCGATGTTCTGGCGGACCGGGTTCAGCAGGAAATCGAAAAGCTCGTCGTGGATGATCAACCCGTGCATTTCATCACTCATTCGCTCGGCGGGATTGTCCTGCGGGAGCTTCTGGCCCGGGAAGTTTCCTGGCGCACGGGAAGAGTTGTCATGCTCGCCCCGCCGAATGGAGGCAGCGAAATCGTCGATTGGTTGAGTGACCATCCCCTGCTTCACCGGATACTCGGCCCAGCAGGAAGATCTCTTGGTAGCGCGGGTCTTCCGGTCCAATTGCCTGGCCTTCCGAAGGACGTGGAGGCCGCCGTCATTATGGGAAATCGCAGCTCGATTCCTGTTTTCAGAAAACTCCTTTCCCAGCAAAACGACGGCATCGTCTCGGTAGAAAAAGGCAAGATCGAAGGGTTGCGCGGCTTCACCGTCATTCCAGCAGACCATACCTTCATCCAGATGCACCCTGAGGCGATCCGGCTGAGCCTGGATTTTCTAAAAACCGGCGACTGGCCCGGCTAATTCTGCAACTGGTTCAGCGTCTTTTTCTGAAACTGCTCATCACGCAGCTTCCGCAAATACTCCAAATAGCGTTGCTGCGCGACGAGGTCAGGATCACTCGTAGCAGGCGATTCCTGCCCGTATTTTTTCCATGGACCGTAGGGAACCTGACCCGCCTCGACGAATCGCCAATGCACCTTTTGCCCGGAAGCCAGTCCTAGGTAATCACGGATCGCCGGGGACAGATCGATTCCGGCGGAACCGTTCTGGGTGGTCTTCGGCGGCTTGGTTCCAAATACGAACTCCCAATCATCCGTCTCCCATGGCCCGCAATCCTCCCATTGGCCATAACAACTCCGATTGCCGTAATAAATTTGAATCCAGCGGTCCTTGCACACCGTTTTTCCGGGCTCCGGATTCATCCGTGAAAACCACGGAATCACCCTCTGAGCCTCGGGTTTGTGGCTGCCGTATCCGAGCACATCATTGTAGGGCAGCGCGATATAGAATGGATTGAGCTTTGGAACGAACGACTTCGGACGGAATTCCCCCGTCGTATGGTTCGCGACCCGGTGGGTCGGCTCCGGGTCATCATAGCCGCCGAAATTCGTCGACCATTGCTGATCCCACGAAGACTTGCAGTTCGGCGTCGGGTTACGATCCGAAGGCTGCTCACCTATCCAAAAAATCGTGCAGGTCACGCGGGTTTTCCACGGATACAGAATCCTCGCCGCCTGTGCCGCCGGTCGGGCAGGTGCCATTTGCGGATTCCCTGTCGGGACCACCACCTTGGGTGTTGCGGTATTGCTTGATGTCCCCTGCCCATCCGCATCAATCATCCCAGCGAACAGCGAAGGGATGACAAGGCTCAGGATAGGGATTTTGAGGGAAAATCGTAGCATTCGAAGACCAGTTTTGCCGGGGACAAACCAACTGTTCCAAAGGTGTGAACAAAATCCGCCTCCACCGCAAGCCAAAGGTCATTTCCCCGCTTTGCTCTCTCCGCAGCGCCAAGCTCTTGGTCACAAAAAAGCCCCGCGCCGAATGGACTCGGCGCGGGGCGTTTTTTGGATCTATTGATGATCAGACGCCTGCTTCGCTAACTTCCTGCTGCGACTCCGGGCGACTGGAAACGAACTCAAGTTCTTCGGCATCTGCTTTCTTGACGACGTTGACGGAATCACCCGGTTTGACATCGCCGCGAAGGAGCGACTCGGCGAGCGGATCTTCCAAGAAACGCTCCACAGCCCGGCGCATCGGACGGGCACCATATGCCGGATCGAAGCCTTTGATGGCCAGAAGATCGCGTGCTTCGGTGGTGAGCGTGAGGGTGATATCCTTGTCGCGAAGGCGTTTGACGAGCTTGGAAACCTCGAGATCCACGATCTGGTTGAGATCGGTTTTTTCCAACATGTGGAAAACGACGAGGTCATCGAGACGGTTGAGGAACTCCGGTTTGAAGTAGTGCTTCGACTCCGCGAGGATTTTTTCCTTCATGCCTTCGAAGTCGGCCTGATCCTCGCTCATCGCGCCGAAACCGAGCGTGGTCTGGCGTTTAATCGAGGAGGCTCCGACGTTGGAGGTCATGATGATGATCGTGTTCCTGAAGTCGATCTTCCGACCGAGCGAATCGGTGACCGTGCCTTCTTCGAGGATTTGGAGAAGGAGGTTCATCACATCCGGGTGAGCCTTTTCCACTTCATCGAAGAGGACGACCGAGTAAGGACGACGGCGGACGGCTTCGGAAAGCTGGCCACCTTCTTCATAACCGACGTAACCCGGAGGGGATCCGATCAACCGGCTAGCGGTGAATTTCTCCATGTACTCCGACATGTCGATCTGGATGAGCGCATCCGCATCGCCGAACATGAACTCGGCCAGATTGCGGGCAAGATAGGTTTTGCCAACACCGGTAGGGCCAAGGAAAAGGAACGAACCGATTGGACGGCGCGGATCCTTGAGGTCGGCACGGGAGCGACGAAGAGCCTTGGAAATGGCGATGACGGCTTCGTTCTGGCCGATCACGCGGCCTTTAAGTTCGTCTTCCATTTTCAGGAGCTTCTCGGCTTCCTTCTCTTCCATGCGGCGGAGCGGAACCCCGGTCCACTTGGAAACGACCGCCATGATGTCGTCATCGGTGACGGTGACGATGGTTTCTTCGGACGAGGAACGCCAGGTTTTCAGAGTGTCTTCGAGATTCTTCTTCGCGTGCTTTTCGTCATCGCGGAGGGAAGCTGCCTTTTCAAAATTCTGTTCGGCAATCGCGGCCACCTTGTCGCGGTTGATTTCGACGATCGCAGCTTCGAGTTCCTTGATGGATGGAGGCCGCGTCATCGTGCCGATGCGGGCGCGGGCACCGGCTTCATCGAGCACGTCGATGGCCTTGTCCGGCAGGAATCGTGCGGTGAGATAACGCGAGGTGAGCTTGACCGCAGCCTCGATGGCAGCAGGAGTGAATCTCGCCTTGTGGTGGGATTCGTATTTCTCCTGAAGACCTTGGAGGATCTTGATCGCATCATCGACTGATGGCTCGTCTACTTTCACCTGTTGGAAACGGCGCTCGAGGGCGGAGTCCTTTTCGATGTATTTGCGATACTCGTTGAGCGTGGTGGCACCGACGCATTGGAGTTCGGCGCGGCTGAGCGCTGGCTTGATGATGTTGGAAGCATCCATCGCACCTTCTGCTGAACCGGCACCCACGATCGTGTGCAATTCATCGATGAAAAGAATGACGTTCTTCACCTTGCGGATTTCGTCCATCACGGCCTTGATGCGCTCTTCGAACTGACCACGGTATTTCGTGCCAGCCACCATGAGGGCGAGGTCGAGGGTAATGACTTTCTTGTCACGGAGGATTTCAGGAACGTTGCCTGTGGCGATTTCCTGGGCGAGACCTTCGACGATGGCAGTCTTGCCGACGCCGGCTTCACCAATGAGAACCGGATTGTTTTTTGTCCGGCGGCAAAGGATCTGGATAACCCGCTCGATTTCACCCTCGCGGCCGATCACAGGATCAAGTCCACCTTCGCGGGCAACTTTCGTGAGATCGCGACCGAAGGCCTTGAGCGCAGGCGTTTTCGACTTCCCTTCCGCTTCCGCAGACGGGGCTTGGGACTGGCTTTCGTCTTCGAAAGGACCGTCACCATCTTCGATGTCCTCATCGTCGTCGTCATCATCGTCCTGATCGTCAGGAGAAAAATTCGGATCGATTTCAGCGAGAATCTCGTTGCGGGTGCGTTGGATATCCACGTCGAGGCGTTTGAGGACCCGCGCAGCCACACCTTCGCCTTCGCGGAGAAGGCCGAGGAGCAGGTGCTCGGTGCCGACGTATGAATGATTGAGTGCTTTCGCTTCCTTATTAGCGAGGGCGAGGACTTTCTTCACCCGTGGTGTGTAGGGGATATTTCCGGCAGCCTTCTGCGGCGGACCGGAGCCCACTTCTTTCTCCACCTCCATGCGGACGGCTTCGAGTTCCAAGCCCATGCGTTCAAGCACGTTGACGGCCACGCCTTGGCCGAGCTTGATGAGGCCGAGCAGCAAGTGCTCAGTGCCCACATAGGAGTGATTGAATCGGTCTGCTTCCTTTCGGGCAAGAGCGAGGACTTGTTGAGCGCGTGGGGTGAAGTTGTTCATGCGTCGCCGGGGTTGGGTGTGTCAGAAGGCTTTTTTTCGTCTTTTGTTGATATATGAATATCAGGGGAATCGAGTGATTGCAAACGAGAGCGTACTATTTCTGCACGAATCGAGTCTCTTTCTTCAGGCGATAGCTTTCTGCCCGAGTGAAGTTGCAAATGCGCGGGCTGGATGTCCATGAGCAGCGAGTCACAAAGCATCACCGTTTCCACTGGGAAAAATCCCAAGGTGCCGCCGAGACGGAGCAGCGAAAGGTGGTTCAGCGCTTCCTTGGAATCGATGATGTGGGCGTGACGCAGGACGCCGTAGGCACGACCGATCTTGTCGGAAACCATTTCAGGATCGTCTTCGAGCAGCTTCTCGCGGGCATTCTGTTCGTGGCTGGAAACTTGCGAAATCACACGCTCCAGCCGGCGGATGATCGTTTCCTCGCTTTCGCCGAGTGTCGATTGATTGGAAATTTGATAGAGATTCCCGAGCGATTCGGTCCCCTCGCCATAAAGTCCGCGCACGGCGAGACCGATCTTGTTCACCGCTTGCAGGACCTGGCCGATCTGATCGCTGAGGACGAGACCCGGCAGGTGGAGCATGGCAGAGGCGCGCAGGCCGGTGCCAAGATTGGTCGGGCAGGTCGTTAAATATCCAAGCGTGGGATCGAAGGCAAATTCCAGAGTGTTTTCCAACTCGGTATCCAATTCCGAAAGAGCATTGAAAGCGGCGGTGAGCTGAAGCCCGGGACGGATCGCCTGCATGCGCAAGTGATCCTCTTCATTCAGCATCAGACTAAAGGTTTGGCGACGTTCGATAACAGCAGCCGAACCATCACCACGGGCGGCGTGTTCACGGGAAATGAGATGACGCTCGACGAGCACTTGCTTCTGCACCGATGTCAGATCACCCAGTTCATGGGAAAACGCCCCCTTCATCGCGGGCAGAGCTTCCACTGCGGGGCGCATCAGATCGAGAGCAGCGGCACGTTGGTCGCGTTTTGCCCAACCGGGGAATGGCTGGCGGCGCAAATTCCGAGCAAGGCGGATTCGGGAGGTCAGGACGGCACCATGCTCCCCCTGCCAGCCGGTCATCCAATCGGCGGGATGTTTGATGAGGGTGGTGAAACGCATCATTTTGTTAGTTTTTATAAGGGATGAGTTTTCTAACTTATCACTTCGTCGAGCGTGCGGATTTCATCGCGGATGCCGGCTGCTTCCTCATAACTCTCGGAAGCGATCGCCTGATCGAGACGCGAGCGGAGTTCCTCAATCCGCTGGCTGCGGAATTGGATCGCCATCAGCCCTTCCGGGACTTTCCCAATGTGCGAAGTGCCCTTGTGCATGCCACGAATCATCTGGGTGACTTCCTCACTGAAAGTCGCATAACAGTCACTGCATCCGAAACGGCGGACTCTGCGTAAATCATCGAGAGTGAATCCGCAGGTCACACATTGCTTCCCATTTCCAGGAGTGGCAGACGTGGTGTTTGCAGTCTCCGTTCCAGGACCGTTAGACACCCCACCAAGCAGCAGATCCGCCAGAGAAAATCCCGTAGGATCGGTAACTCCGCGTTCTTTCGCGCAGCTCTCGCAAAGACAAACCTTCTTCATCTGTCCCTCAACAAGTTGGGTCAGGAAGACGGATGCCTTTTTTTCGCAGAAATCACACTTCATGGGTTAACGGGTAATTACCATTTAAGCAAAAGGAGTGCCAGTGCTCATTGCAAGTTCGTGGAAAGATTCTTGGAAACGTTTGGTGAGCGGTCCGGGCTTGCCTGTGCCGATGGTCCGGCGGTCCAATGCGACGACCGGGATGACTTCCGCCGCAGTTCCGGTGAGGAAACATTCGTCCGCCGTGAAAATGTCGTAACGGGTGAGCGAGCACTCCTTGAAGGGCACACCGAGTTTTTCCGCCAGCTCGATGATGACCGAACGGGTGATGCCGTCCAATGCGCCATCCGCGATGAGCGGCGTCAGGAGCGTGCCGTTTTTCAGAAGGAAAAGGTTGTCGCCCGTGCATTCTGCCACGTAGCCCTGCTCGTTGAGCATGACGGCTTCGAGAGCGTTCGCCTGGATCGCCTCCACCTTGGCCATGATATTGTTCAGGTAGTTCAGCGATTTCACCTGAGGCATCAACGCGCCGGGAGCCGGGCGGCGGGTGGCGCAGGTGATGATCGAAAGGCCGTTTTGGTAATGCTCTTCCGGGTATAGTTGGATGGTCGAGGCGATGATGAACATCGACGGCACCGGGCAAAGATAAGGATTCAGGCCGAGTTCGCCCGCGCCACGGGTGACGACGAGGCGGATGTAGCCATCGGTGAGACCATTCGCAGCGACCGTATCGCATGTGAATTGACAAACCTCCTCCTGCGTCCACGGCAGATTCAGGATGATCGCGCGCGATGAATCGAAAAGTCTGCGAATGTGTTCTTCCAAGCGGAAGATGCGTCCATTGTAAAAACGGATGCCTTCAAAAACGCCGTCTCCGTAGAGAAGACCGTGGTCAAAGACCGATACCTTCGCTTCAGATTCATCTACCAGTTTGCCGTCGAGCCAGATTTTCATGTGAATTCTTCGCGAAGGGTAAGGAGATGAACGCCGCTGGCAAGCGGGAGATTGAAGAACATTCAATCTTGGGACGCCGCCGCCCAATGAACGAACGGATTCCTTGCAAGAGCTGAGTTGAAATAGCGCACATCGGACGAAACTTCCTCACCCACCCATCCCGGAATTTCCGGCGATTCCTCTTCATCGGAAAGCTCCACCTCGGCAACGATCAGACCTTCGTTTTCGCCGTGGAAAACATCGATTTCCCACACATGCCCGCCGTGCCTGACCTCATGCCGCGTTTTATCGATCACCGATGGCAAACAAAGCCCGAGCAAATCCCGCGCCTCTTCGGGCGGAATCGCATATTCAAATTCGGCCCGCGTGATTCCCTGCGTTCGCCCTTTGATCGTGATCCACGCGTTTTCCCCCGCCAAACGCACCCGCACCGTACGATCCGGATCCTGCGAAAGATAGCCCTGCGCGATCCTCACTCCCGGCGAGCCATCCCGCCACGAATCGTTCACGACGAGGAATTTGCGTTCAATTTCAGCAGCCATTGTAAACTTAACTTAAGGTGCGGCGGATTTCTCCACTGGATCCGTGATCGATGCCCAATCCATGTTGCCGTGGTCCAGCCGCTGGACCTCGCTCATATATACCGCGTCGTCATTTTTCGGATCCAGTTCCGCCGCGAGTTGGATGAAAAGCCGCGCGAGCTTCTTATTCTCATCCCCACCCTGCTTGTCGAGGAGTTGCCCGCGGGCCAAAATCAGCCGGGCAAACACCTGCGGGCTGTAATTACTCTCTGCCACCGTCGGCAAAATCCCCTTCGCCAGTTGGAAATTCACCACCACCGCCTTCTTGTTCCTCGGCGAGAGTTGCAACGCCAGACCGATCATCCGCCGCGACGACGTCAGCGATGCCGGGGACGCCTTCGCCTCCGCCAGATGATTCGAGGCAATCGTCGCCAGATTCGTCGCATATTCCTCGCGCTCGGAATCCAGCAAACCCAGCTCCTGCGTGAACACACTCGTCTTCACCTTCGGCGGATCCCAAGTGAACGGCTTCACGGGTTCCTCGGCCCGGAGAAACATTGCTGTGGCACAAAAAAGCGCCGCTGCTTGCCAAAATCGCATCATCAGGAGTAAGGATGGAAGAACCCCGATTGTTGGCAAGTGGCAATTCCCGTATCATCCCATCAAAAATCCGCTCTCCGCAAAACCATGCGACAGCTCCTGCGCAGCCTGAATGCAAGCTCGCAGCCGGTTTGCGCCGCCCTGCACACATGGCTCGGCCAGCACCCGGACCTCAAAACCATCGCCGTCTTCTCCGCCCTCCCCGGCGAGGTCAACCTGCTCGAATTCATCATCCGCCACCCGCAAATCACTTGGGTCTATCCGCGTATCGATGGTCACACCCTCGCGTTTCATGCCGTGAAAAACCCTTCCACCGACCTCATTATGGGAAACTTCGGCATCATGGAATCCTCCCCCGCCCACCAGCTCATCCCCGAGTCAGAAATCGACGCCTTCATTTGCCCCGGCCTCGCCTTCGACAAAAACGGCGGACGCCTCGGCCGCGGCAAAGGTTTCTACGACCGCATCCTCATCAACGCCCGCCCCGACGCCCTAAAAATCGGCGTTTGCTTCCCCGAACAACTCGTCCCGGAAACCTTTTCCGAACCGCACGACATCCACATGGACGCAGTGGTTTTTGAAGAGGTTGAGAGTTTATAGTTGATTGCTGATAGTTGGAAGAAGCGCTTCTGATCTTACTCTCAACCATCAACTCTCAACTTCCCCCTAAGCCCACCCCGGCACATCGAGGCGGAACTCGGGAATCCGTGCAAAAATCCATTCGCCCGTTGCTGTTTCGCCAAAAAACGCGCCGGATGCCAGTGCGCCCTTCGCCACGACGTGGTAGCTGTTATAGGAAAAATGTCCACCCGGTTCGATCGACGGGGTCTGGCCCACCACGCCATCACCTTCCACCACCGTGGTTTCACCCTCGTCTTCCAGCACCACCCACTTGCGACCGCGAATCGTCACTGGGATCGGCGAGTCATTGTGGATCGAGATGAAATAGACAAACGGATGTGGCTTGTCCTTCGGCGCGTCCAGACTCGGCATGTAGATGACGTCATCCACTTTTACCCTGAGTCCTTCAAATTCGCGAATCACACCAGCCATGAAGTCCATCGTCGCGCCTGTTCCATAAACTGCCAAGCACTAAAGCCATCAGCAGAGGGATTCATTCAGTGTGCTTCCCGTATTTTTCAGACGGCCTCTTAGAGTTTGCAGGCACGGCGGGGCGAGCTATGAAGGCAGCATGACGAACGCACCTCCGGTGGTCCTGACCATCGCCGGCTCGGATTGCTCGGCGGGGGCCGGGATCCAGGCGGATTTGAAAACCTTCCAACATTTCCACGTCCACGGACTGACGGCGGTGACATGCGTGGTTTCCGAAACCGCGAACATCGTCCGTGCCGTGCATCCGGTGCCGGTGGACGTCGTGGCAGATCAAATTTCCCTGCTGCTGCAGAGTTTCCCTGTCGCAGCGGTGAAGACGGGCATGCTTTTCTCGGCAGCCCACGTCACCGCAGTCGCGGAGATTTTACGGAAACACCGCGCGGCATCGCTTGTCATCGATCCGGTGATGATTGCCTCCACCGGAGCCTCACTGCTGGAGTCAGCCGCGATCGATTGTTATAAGAACCAACTTCTGCCGCTCGCCCGGGTCATCACCCCGAACCTCCCCGAGGCGGAAGCCCTTCTGGGCGAAAGCATCCCGGACGAAAACTCTCTCGAACCCGCCGCCCGCAAGCTCTCGGAAATATTCGGCACCGCCGTCCTGCTCAAAGGTGGCCACCTGGATGGATCGCAATGCATCGATTTGCTCGTGGAAAACGGCCGGGCCCATCGCTTCACCGCCGGGCGCATTTCCCTGCCCGGCTCGCACGGCACCGGCTGCACGCTTTCCGCCGCCATCGCCGCCGGGCTGGCACTCGGGAATTCGCTCCCGGAGGCGGTGCGGCTCGCGAAAGAATATTTGGGAGAAGCCCTGCGGCAGTCCTATCAATTCACTTCTGCTAGCGGAGAAAGGGTGCATGCGTTGAATCAGGGAACCGTCTGAAGTGCCGGTATCCATTAAAAACGAGACGTGACATGGCCCGCTGTTGCATTAAGTTCCTTGAAACTTTTCCCTTTCGCCCAAATCTCTTTATGGACAACCCCGTTAACGCCCTCGGCTACAAGCTGCTGACTTCCTCGCTCGGAGCCGATGAGCAGGAAAAATACAGCACCCTCACGCGCCGGGGATTTCTTCTCGCCGCAGCCAGCCTCACCAGTTGCGCGGCTGCGGAGCCTTTGAAAACAAGGCCTCCTACCGCGGCGGCTCCGGTGAAAACGCCCTCGAACACTGCTTACCGCACGCCGACGGTGCAAGGCCCGGTGCCGCGCAATCCGGACATGAACCTGGATTCGAATTTCTCGAAAGCGAACGGCATCAGCTTCTCCCGCGTCCACGTTTCCGGGAACTACATCGCGATGACCTTCGACGACGGGCCGCAGCCTCAACACACGCCGCGTCTTCTGGACATGCTCCGCGCCCGGAATATCAAGGCGACGTTCTACGTGATCGGCCAAAGCGTGAATCTCTACCCACAGATCGTCCGCCGCACGGTGGAGGAAGGCCATGAAATCGGCAATCACAGCAACACCCACCGCCTCCTGAGCAAACTCAGCGACAGCGAAATCCTCGCGGATCTGGGACGTTGCGAAACCGCCATCGTCAACGCCGCCGGTGTGAAACCACGCACGATGCGCCCTCCTTACGGCGGCCTCCTGCAGAAACAGCGCGAAATGGTCCACGCGCAGTTCGGCTACCCGATCATCCTCTGGTCCGTCGATCCGCTCGATTGGAAACGCCCCGGCTCCAGCGTCGTCGGCTCGCGCATTCTGGCCGGTGCCAGCGCAGGCGGCATCGTCCTCGCCCACGATCTCCACGGCCAGACCGTGGATGCCATGCCCGCCACACTCGATGCCCTGCTCCACCGAGGTTTCAAATTCGTGACAGTTTCCCAACTGCTCGCCATGCAGACCGAAGTCCCGACCCAGCAAAAGGCCGTGGCACCTGCCAATTCCTGAGCATCTCTCCCGTAAAATCCCGTGAGCGACATCATGTTCGGCGAGCGTTACTTCGCCACGCGGGGGCGGCTTTCCGAGGTGATGCATGGCATCGCCGAGTTGGCGAAAGAAACAGGCACTGATCTGGGTGAACGCCTGCCCTTCGCCGAGATGGAAAAAGGCTTGGGCACGCCCTTCCTCTTCGTCGTCTGCGGTGAAGTGAACGCCGGGAAATCCACACTGATCAACGGGCTTTTCGGCCATGATCTTTGCCGCGTGAACATATTGCCTGAAACCGACCGGGTGCTCTGGTATCGCTATGGCAGCCCGGCGCGCGATTCCCAAGTCACGCCACTCTTGGAAGAGCGCTTCCGGCCGATTTATTTCCTCCGTGACTTCAGCCTGATCGATACGCCGGGCACCAATTCCGTCATCGAGGGCCATCAGGAAATCACCGAAAAATTCCTTCCCTCCGCCGATCTGATCCTCTTCGTTTTCCCGGTCACGAACCCATGGGGGGCCGCGACTTGGAATTTCCTTTCCCGGCTGCCCGCCGAGGCGATGGACCGCGTGGTATTCATCATCCAACACGCGGATCAGCGCGAAGCCATGGACATCAGCGTGATCCTCGGCCACATCGCGGATCTCTCGATGAAAAGGATCGGCCGTAAGCCGCCGGTTTTCGCCGTTTCCGGAAAGCTCGCTTACGAGGCAAAACGCTCGAAGCCCTTCGCCAACGATCTCCTCAGGAAAAGCGGCTTCCCGGAGTTGGAAAAGTTCATTTCGAAAGCCGTCTGCGAATCCCCTTCCCGCAAGCAAACACTTGAAACATGGCGCAGCCAGGCCACCTCGGCACTGCACGCGGTGGAAGACCGCATCGAGGATCAAACCCGGGAACTCAACCAGCAGGGTCGTTTCCTGGAATCGATCGAGCGCGAAATCGACGACATCCGGGAGAAATTCGTGACCCGTCTGCCGCGCCATCTCGCCGGAGTCGCGGAGGTTTTCGAGACGGAAGGCGTGTGGGCTTCCAAAAAACTCCGCTGGAAGTTAGGCGTGAGTCCTTCGGTTTTCCGGCTGTTCGTCGGCGATAAGACCGGTCAGGAAATGGAGTCCATTTTCATCGAGCGCCTTCAATCGGCCGTCGAAGCCGTCGCGGAAAAAGACGGCATGGAAGTGGTGGATTTCTGCCGACAACACTGGAATGCCCTCGTCGCCCGCGTGAAGGAATCGATGAACGTGGAAATGGGCGATCCTGCTCCGCTCGACGAGACCCTCGCCGCCGCGAAACACCGGTTTGTCCTGCGGCTGGGCCGTGCCGCACGTCAGGGAATTGGCAATCTGAAGGTCCGCAACCAACTCGACAAGGAACTCCGCCGACGCAATGTGGCGCTAAAATCCTTCACTTTCATGACGCTCATCCTGCTCACCGCCGGAGCCACCTGCGGCGCGCTCGGCATTCCGTGGGCACCCGGCATTTTGTGCACCTTATCCGCACTTTTCCTGATCGGCGGCACGCTCACGGCCATCGTCACTCGTAAAACGATCACGGCGGATTTTCAGAAGCGGCTGCTCGACACCTGCGGCGGTTTCGCCAGTACCCTGCGATCGGATTATGAGGAGGCGCTGCGCATCGTTTTCCAAGACTATCTGTCATCCCTCGGCGTCGTCCGCACCCACCTCGCCCATGAGAAAATCGCCGTCGAACCGCGGTTGAAGCGCTGGCAGGAGTTGTTCCTCACGCTGAAGGCGATCGAGCAGGATCTGTGAGGAGTGACACAGACATTCCTGTCTGTTCTTTCAGAAGCCTCAGCAAGCCGCCCAGACAGGAATGTCCGGGCTACAGTTAAAGACAAACGCAAAAACCGCAGACCGGAAAAACCAGTCTGCGGCAGTGAATCAGTCAAGCTGAGTGGAAATTACTCGGTTGGAGGTGCTGGAGGAGCGCCGCCGTCCGGAGGAGGACCGCCTGGGCCTTTTCCGTCCGGTGGTCCGCCACGACGACCACCAGGTCCGCCTGGGCCACGGCCCATTGGGATGTCCTCGCCGGCATCACGTGCGGCTTTGATTTCCTCGGGATCGAGTTTGCCATTTTTGTTGGCGTCGTATTTTTCGAGAAGAGCGGCGCGCTTTGCCTCCATTTCTGCCTTCATCGTGGCACGTTCCTCGTCGGAGAGCTTGCCGTCGCCGTCCTTGTCATACTTCTTGAGCATTTCGGCACGGCGCTTTTCGTTTTCAGCCTTCCGCTCGTCCTGCATCGCCTTGAACTCTTCCTCGGAGAGTTTGCCATCACCGTCCTTGTCGAATTTTTTCAGGATTTCGGCAGGGAGTTCGCGCTTCGGACGTTCCGGGCGCTTCGCCTCGTCCTGAGCTGATGCAAATGCGCAGGTGCCGAGGAGGGCTGCGAGGGTGATCAATTTGGTTGGTTTCATCGTTGTTTGGTATTTGGAGATTGGAGCCCGATTTCCGGTCTCGACTGGGCATATAACCGCAGTTCTGAAAAAAGGTTGCGCGGCCTCGAATGGAATGAGTTGCAACACCCGGCCGGGCCGTCTTGGATTCACCGCCAATGGCCGAAACCCCGCAGCCTCCGCCCCCCCAATCGAAAGCAATCGTATTTGCCCGACGCTCCGCGAGCACCCTGTTCTTATGGGCGCTCGTCACCTCCATTTTCATGAGCCGCTATTCATGGGCGTTTCTCGGACTGATGGGTGTGCTGTCGATCCTGGCGACCATCGAATATTTCCGCATGCTGCGAGCGGCCGCGGTGAAGTGTTTCCCCTGCTTCGGCATCACCTTGGGCATCGTTTATAGCTGCATTCTTTATTATCGCTTCTGGCTGGGAGCGCATGAAGTCCCCTTCGGGCTGGATGCGGGCATGCTTTTCCTCGCGATCGCGGGGTCATTCACCCTCCAGCTCCGCCATCCGATCCAGGGACTGGAAGCGTTGACGGGTGTGGCGACGAATGTTCTGGGGTTCGTCTATGTGGCATTTCTTTTCAATTTCGCGGCGCGGGTAACCTTCGTGGTGCCGGACGCGTCCACGGTTCCGGGGATTGTGGGCGAGCACGGTGCTTTCCTGTTATTGTGGCTGCTGGCGGTGACGAAATTCACGGACATGGGTGCCTATATCGTCGGTTCGATGATCGGCCGCCATAAGATGATCCCGCATGTGAGCCCTGGAAAAACCTGGGAGGGATTCGGCGGCGCGCTGCTTTTCTCACAGCTCGCGGCTTGCGGATTGTATGCGTTGTTTCCCTCGCAGCTTTTCTTTTTCCAGAAGTGGGGGCATGTGGTGTGCCTCGGTTTCCTTCTCGCCGTGCTGGCAGTGATTGGTGATCTGGCGGAAAGCGTCGTGAAGCGGGCACTCGGAGCGAAGGATTCCGGGAAAATGCTGCCGGGCATCGGCGGCTCGCTGGATCTGATCGACAGCATTTGTTTCACCGCACCGGCCCTGTTTTTCTACCTGAAATGGGTGCTGCTCCCCAACGCATGAGTGTCCCCCGTAAACGCCGCGTCGTCCTGCTGGGGTCCACCGGATCCATCGGCACCTCCACACTCAAGGTGGCCCGCGAGCTGCCGGATCATATTGAAATCATCGCTCTCGCCGCCTGCGGAAACATCGCGAAACTCGCCGAACAGGCGCATGAAACCGGCGTCCGCCACGTTGCAATCTACGATGCCACCAAAGAATCCGAGCTGCGAGCCCTGCTGCCGGACAACGTGACGCTGCATGTGGGAGCCAAGGGCCTCACCGAACTCGCCACACTGGCCGATGCGGATGTCGTGCTGATCGCGATCGTCGGAACCGCCGGACTTTTTCCCGCGCTGGCCGCAATCGAGGCGGGCAAGGATCTCGCCATCGCCTCGAAGGAAATCCTCGTGATGGCGGGCGAAGTCATCACCACCGCTGCCCAAAAACGCGGCGTCCAGTTGCTGCCGGTGGACAGCGAGCACAACGCGATCTATCAATGTCTCGACGGCCATCGCGGCGGAGAGAAGGAAATTTCCCGCCTGATCCTAACGGCGTCGGGTGGACCGTTCCGCACCCTACCGGCGGACCAATTGGCGCATGTTACTCCGGCACAGGCGCTCAAGCACCCGACATGGGAAATGGGGCCGAAGATCACGATTGATTCGGCGACGCTTTTTAACAAGGGGCTGGAAATGATCGAGGCGCGGTGGCTGTTCGGCATCGGCATGGAGCGCATCGATGTGGTCGTCCATCCGCAGAGTGTCGTGCATTCGATGGTCGAGTTCACGGATGGTTCGGTGCTCGCGCAAATGAGCCGGACAGACATGTGTTTTCCGATCCAATACGCGCTCACCTGGCCGCAGCGGGTCAAGGGTGGATTGCGTCCTTTGGATTTCACGGCGTTGGCGAAACTCGAGTTCGAGGCACCCCGCAGCGGAGATTTTCCAGCGCTGGATCTCGCACGCCGCGCGGGGACGATCGGTGGCACGCTGCCCGCCGTTTTCAACGCGGCCAATGAAATCGCCGTCGATGCCTTCCGCGCCGGAAGCATCCCCTTCCCCGGGATTTGGCAATGCGTCGCCGCCGTCATGGAGGCCCACGAGGTGCAGCCGTCATCGACGCTCGAATCCGTGGTTGCGGCGGATGCCTGGGCACGTGAAACTGCCGCCGCCTTCTGCGCGAACCAAAACGCTTGAGCCCGCTACCTTTCCCACCATGAACCGCTTGAGTCATCTCATCGCCCTTTGTTCCCTGCTGATCGTTTCCAGCTCGATGGCCTCCCCTGTCGATGCCCAACTGATCGAGAAAAACTACCAGCTCGCCATCGACAAGTGGTCATTGGATATGCGCTCCGCCACCACTGCGGAGGCACGCTCCAAGACATGGAGCACCCGTCCGGACGCCACTCCTTTCGCTCGAAAAATGTGGGAGCAAATCAGCACTTCGCTCGATCAGGACTGGAGTATCGAGCCCGCCGCATGGTTCCTGCGCACCACCCAAGGCCTGCTAACCAGCACCGGTAACGGCTCGACCGCGCCCACCTTCGCCAGGGAAAACGAAACCATCCGCAAGGCAGTGGAAACCTATCACATGAACAGCCCCAAGCTCATTCCCATGTGCATGGCGCTCATCGCCGACAAGGATCCCCGCTCTCTGGCGATGTTGGAGAAAATCCAAGCGAGCCACCCGAACCAAAAAATCCAAGGCGTCGCAGCCCTCGGCGCGGCGATGGAACTCAAGGCCATCGGCGATGATCCGGACCTCATGAAAAAGCGCATCAATTATCTGCGCAAGGCCATCATCCAAAGCTCCGACGTGGAACTCAACGGCACCAGCGTTGCCAAACTGGCTGAAGACGAACTCTACATCATCCGTTTCCTGACCAAGGGACGCGTCGCTCCTGATCTGGTGGGCGTTGATTCAGCCAGCCGACCTCTGACGCTTTCCGCCCAAGCAGGAAAGATCATCGTCCTCCTCTTCTGGAGCAGCAACGATCCCGATGCCTCGCGGGTCGTCGAAATCACCTCCGCCTTGGTGAAAAAATTCCGTGGCCGCCCGTTTGCCGTCATCGGCGTGAACCACGATCCGCTGGACAAACTCCGCAGCCTCGAAGCGGATGGAACCGTGGCTTGGACGAACTTCTCCGATCCTGAAAACAAGCTTTCCACCGAATACCGCATCGGCACGTGGCCACTGGCTTACGTGCTCGATGGAGAGAGGAAAATCCACTACGCTGGCGCACCCGGCTCGTTCGTCGAGCTGACTGCCGAAGCGCTCATCGCACAGATGAAGCCAGCCTCAGGCAAGTGATCCATCGGCGATTTCCTCGCCCGAGCGAGCTGCCAGCAATAAAAATGGCGCGGGCTTTTGGGTGCCGATGGCTCCGTATTTCGTCACCCGCCATCCCCGTTTCGCGCGGACTTTCATCCAGGATTCCACCCCCATCGCTTCGACGGCCCCCGCCGAGTGCCCCGGATAGCAGACAACGGATAGAACGCCTCCCTGTTTCAGGCTCTTCGCCGCAATTTCAAGCGCCACGATCGTGGACCAGGCCTCGGTCGTCAGCTCATGATCATCGCCCGGAAGATAACCGAGATTGAACATCACCGCCGACACGCTGCCGACCTCGGTGTGGCTGTCCATCTGTTCGTGCGATTCCAGGAAAAACTCCACCTGCGCCCCGAAGCCCGCTTTCTCCACCTTCGCCCGAGCCGAGGCGATGGCCGCTTCCTGAACATCGAATGCCAGCACCTTTCCGGCGGCTCCCACGCATTTTGCTAGGAAAAGCGTGTCATGTCCGTTTCCGGCAGTTGCGTCGATCACGAGATCACCCTCACGGATGATGTCCCGCAGGATTTGCTGCGCCATGGCTGTCGGGCGAGGAAGAAGGACCGCACTGGAGTTCTCTGCGTTCATTCAATGATCCTGTTTGAAAAATTCCCGCAAGTCCACCTCAGGTTCGGGTTCGATGCCATCTACCAGCCATCGGGCGAGACGCTCCGCCATGCCGGGCGCATAGAGCGAACCTTTGGAGCCCAGCGCATTGAACATCCATCCGCCCTGTTCCAGTGGCCCTATCAGAGGCTGACTGCGACGGAGAATTGGCCTGATTCCGGCATCGTGTTGGATGGTTTCAAAGAGCTCGCCTCCCAGTTTCCGCGCGATATCTTCGACCCGCTCGCGGCCTTTTTCCGTCGGAGTTTCATCAAGTTCATTCCACTCATAAGTGGAGCCGACCTTGAAACATCCATCGCCAATCGGCACCAGCCAGCCACCTGCGCCGATGCGGATCCGAGTTTCATCCCAGTCCGTGGCTTTCACCGTGAGAATCTCCCCTTTCGCGCAACGATGCGGGCCGAATTTTCCCGTCATCAGGCCGACTGAGCCATCACACCAGACGACGTCATCCGCTTCCTTGGAAATTTCTCCCGTTTCATAACAGCCAAGCTTTTGGAAAAAGTCCCTCGATCCATCCAGGAAGGCCCTCGTGTCCAGGCGCCCCCCGCCACGCACCTCCACGGCACCCGTCCAACCTGCGGATGCTGTCACTTCTCCGACCACCCACGGCGCGACCAATGGATCGGCGAGTTTTGAAACGATCTTTCCCCACTCCCTGTCCGATCCCGCCAGGCGGAGAACCGGAAACGCATGCCAGACCTTTCGACCTATCAGTTTTTCAATCTCCGCATAGAACACCAGCGCATCCGGCAGAAACTCAGCGATGCGCCAACTGGGTTCGAAGTTTTTTCCGGTAATGGGATTCACCATTCCCGCCGCCACCCGCGAACTTCCGCCGGTGCCGCGATCCTTCAGCAGGAACGGAACGCCGCGTTTCCAAAGCGCCCAAGCGAGACAAGTCCCAGCGAGGCCTTGCCCGACGATCGTCCATTTGAAATCCCCCGCACTCATATGTGGCCCCTGATCATAGCGTTGTTCCCGAAAAGCATGTGCCCAAAATCAGGCATTCCACAGTTCCATGCAATTCATTCCTGAATCATCCGCCGGGGATGGGGTGCAAAGGCGTGGACTGCGGTGGGAAGCGATAGCGCCACACCGCTTTGGTTCGTCCTCCGACTCCATCACCACCCTCACGATCCAAAGCGGTGTCGGCGCTGCGCTCTGCCACCTCACTCCATGAAGGTCGAGTTTGTTGCTGGTGGCAGCGTAAGGGCAAAAATAAATCTGCCAGACACTCCCGCCCACCCCCTCGCAAAAAAAGCGAGGCCGCCGAATTGATATCAGCGACCCCGCGATCTCGGGGGAAAAACATTTAGCTCCGGCAATCCTTACACACGGCGGCGACGATACAAGCCGAGTAGGCCAAGGCCCCCCACCAGCATCGCGGCGCTCGGTTCGGGCACGGCGGTGATGGTCACATAAGTGTTGCTGGCACTGACTCCACCGTTGAGCCCTGCGGTCGGGTCATTGTAGTCGATCTTCCAGACGCCGCCGCCGTCGGTGAAAGTGGCGCCGTCCGCAAGAGTCGTGTTGTTGGTATCTTTGAAAAGCCCGGTGAGCGCGCCGTCATAAGCGAAAAGCGTGAACTTGTCGTTGATCGTATAAGTTCCGAGCTGAATGAGATCGAGAGTCGAGCCCGTTAAGATAAGGCTTCCCGCCACGTCTCCGAGGTCGGCCGTATTACCGCCACCGTTGAATTCGTAGGAATAGGTGGCGGCGGAAGCTAACGTGAAGTCACTGCTGAAGTTCACTGTTCCCGGGGAGTTTCCAATCGCCAGTTCGGTGGAAACCGTCAACGCGCCGACGACATTACCGGAACCTGTCAGATTACTCACGGTGTATCCGCTCTTGGCTGAGACATCGAAGGTCCCGCCGGTACCGAGGGATACGCCGCTGGTATTGTTGATCGTGCCCGTGCTGTCGAGTGCGAGCGTGCCGCCTTGGATGGACGTCGTTCCGGTGTAGGTATTGCTGCCCGATAGAGTCAGCGTGCCGCTGCCCTGCTTGGTCAGGCCACCGCCACCACCGCCGTTCAGCAATGCTTGTCCGATCGTGACGTTGAAACCGTTCGAATCGATTTTCGCACCACCAGCTTGCACGTTGGCGGCGCTGGCCGCTCCCGAGGCAAAGAAGGCAGCACTGTTAGCAGCAGCCTTCAGCGTGCCACCGTTGAAGTTGACCACGCGGGAACCATTCGCCTTGCCGCTGACGATCTGACCAATAGTCAGCGTGCCGCCGTTCAGGCTGAGTGAATTGTTAACGGCATTGTCGGCGTTGTTATTGAGATCGATCACACTGCCGCCGCCGCCGTTGATCGCGCCGCTGTTCAGGTTGATGGAACTCGTTCCGACCGAGGATCCCGGTCCCCACCCGCCCGTGCTGAAGCGGATGTCGGTGTTGGCGTTCAAGACGAGCGTGCCGCCATTCACATTCAAGCGGCCTTGGGCCGTGTCCCAAGTGTTCATGATCATCCAACGTTCGGTCGTCGTGCCGACGTTGACGATGCCCCCCGCCGCGATATTGACCTCGCCGAACGTGCTGCTGCCGCCTGCGAAGGAAACGACCAGGTCATTTTCACTATTCACGGTGCCACCGCTGTTCACGTTCAGCGTGCCCTGTGCTGCGGCGACGTTATTCTGACCATCCGAGACAATGATCGCGCCGGTGGTATTGAGCGTACCAGTGCCGCCGACGTTAACAGTGGCGGTCCCTGAACCACCGGTTCTGGCCATATGAAGTTCTCCTGTGTTGAGGGTGCCGCCGCTCAGATTCAAGGTTCCTGTGCCTCCGGCGCCCATGATCAGCCAGTTGCCAGGGCCCGACGAAAGCGTTCCTGCGGTTTGATCCAGACGGCCTGTCTGACCGGTCGTCGATCCGATGATGATATCCCAGTCAGTGACGGTGGTCCCGGAGGAGTAAACCGGATAGTTGCCGGAGGCGGTATCGATGATGGCTGCTCCGTTAGCAGAAGCATCAAGAGGAAGGCCGTTGCTCCAGTTGGCAACGTTATTCCAGTCCTGGCTGGCACCTCCGGTCCAAGTGGTGTCGGCGTGCAAGGACTGCATGGACCACGCGAACGTAAGCCCAAGACTGAGGGTGGCAAATCGTGTCAAGTGACGAGGGAAGAACGGATTTGATAGGGGGTTCATTGTTTTTTTTGATTTCATGGATTTAGGGAGAATTTGTGCGTTGGGTAACGTCCCCACCGGAGGACCAATGGGGGCGGATCGGAGATTTGGAAATCAGCCGGGATCAAGGCTGGAGCGTTACCCGATAGAACGACTTACCAGTTGGTACCGGAGCAGGATCGGTGAAGGTCTGGGGCCCATCCGCGACCGGGGTCACCGTTTGGATCACAGTCCACGAACCAGCAGCCAATGTGGTGGAGCGCTGAACCGTAAAGGTCAGTCCGGCCTTGCCCTGCCAGCTAACGGTGTAGCCATCCCCCAGGATGCTATCCGACGTCGTCACCACGAACCGGCTGTTGCCGCTGTTCGGGATCAGACCGAGACGGAACTCAGTCAGGTTGTCAGTGCCATCGCCGTCGAAGTCACCCGTTGCCCCTTGTGACAGATCGCCGAAGTAGGTGGTTTCCCAAGCGTCGGCCATTCCATCCGAATCGGAGTCCGCCGAGACGACGCTCAGAATGCCGGCGGCTTCGTCAAACTGATAGCTGCCAGAGGTCCACTTGCGCACGCCGATCGACCCAGCATCGGGGGTGAAGCCGGTCACGGTGAAGGTCGAGCCGATCGTGACGGTGCCGGTGGTGGTGATCAGATCCCAAGTGGCACCCGAGGCCGTGCTGGCACCGCTGACGTCGATGGTGAAGTCGCCATCGAGTTGGACCGTGCCGGCACCGGCAATCTTGTTAGTCACACCGCTGGCTCCAGGCACGAACTTGAGTCCGGCACCGGCCGCCAGGTTGAGGGTGCCGGCGTTGACGGTGGTGTTTCCGGTGTAGGTGTTAACCCCGGAGAGAGTGAGCGCTCCCGTGCCATTCTTCGTCAGACCGCCGTTGGCGCTATCGGCAACCAAGGCCTGCGCGACGGTGACATCGAAGCCATTGGAATTGATGATCGCGCCGTTGGCCTGGACTTTGGCGGCGGTTAGCCCCTGCAAGAAGGTGGTTGTCGTACCAGCGGCCTTGAGGGTGCCGCCGTTGAAGTTGAAGTTACCAGTGGCGGAAGCACCCGACTTGTTGATCTGAGGCACCGTTAAAGTGCCGCCGTTCAGGTTGTAATTGTAGGTGCCGGTGCTGCCGCCGTTGCCCAGATTCAGGCTGCCCGTGCCGCCAACCGAGGAGCCGGCATCGCTGTAGAAGGTCACCGTCCCGTTGTTCTGAGTGATCGTGGATGTGCCGGTGTGGTTGCCGCCGTTGCCATACGAAATGGTGGCGTTGTTCTGTAGATTCAGGCTGCCGGAATTCAGGGTGAAAACGTTTACCGTCGCGTCAAAAACACCCATCTCCATGTTGCCGCTACCCGTCGTGTTGACGTTGATGGTGCCGCCGTTGTTGTTCACCGTGGCCACATTCGAGGAATTCCCGGCATACCCCAGAGTGAACCACTGCTTGGAGTTCAGCGTGCCGCCGGAGATGGTAGCCGTGCCCGTGATGGCGGCGGCGTTGTTACTTCCCCGCGCAAAATTCAGGATGTTAGCAGTCAGGGTGCCGCCGGTCATGTTCAACTGGCCGTTTCCGCCATTACCGAAGAAATTACCACCGATCTGCGTCTCGCCGGAAGCATTCACCGTTCCAGCATCCATGTTGATGATTCCCGTGGATGCGCCGGCACCGCTGGCAAATATGCCACCCACCTCCACGGTGCCCGTGGTGTTGATGCCCCAGGTGGATACCGTTCCAGCGTCCAGACCGATGAGGAAATTCCCGGTCGGCGAGGACAAGCCCCCCACTTTCAAGCTGCCACTGCCCGTGAGGTTATAGGTGGCCTGAACTCCGGAAAAACCCAAAATGAACCAGTTGCCTTCACCCGTCGCCAGCGTTCCTGCGGATTGATCCAAGCGGCCACTCACACCCGCTCCAACCTTGATATCAAAGTCAGCCTGGTAAGTGCCGACCGCCGTGATCTGGGGAAAATTGCCGGTGGCGATGTTGATGACAGCAGCCCCCTGGACACCATCCTCTACCGGAACCCCATTGCTCCAGTTGCTGGCAGTCGCCCAGTCCTGATTGGTGGAACCTGTCCAATTGGTATCCGCATGTGCGGATTGCATGGACCACGCGAACGTAAGTCCAAGGCCGAGGATGACGAATCGTGTCAAGCCACGGGGAAAAAATGGATTTGATAGAGTTTTCATTGGTTTTGATTTTTTGGATTCAGGAGAATCTGGGGGGCTCAGATTATCCGCCCCCACCGGAGGACCGATGGGGGCGGATGGGGGGATGGGGAAATCAACCAAGTTCAGGGTTGAAGCGTTACTCGATAGAATGACTTGCCTGTTGGCACCGGTGATGGATCGGTGAAGGACTGAGGTCCATCCGCGACCGGGGTCACCGTGTAGATCACAGTCCACGAACCGGCAGCCAGCGAAGTGGAGCGTTGGACCGTGAAGGTCAGCCCGGCCTTGCCCTGCCAGTTGACGGTATAGCCATCTGCCAGATTGCTGTCGGAGGTCGTCACAGCGAAGCGGCTGGTGCCGTTGTTCGGGATCAGGCCCAGACGGAACTCGGTCAGGTTGTCGGTGCCGTCGCCATCAAAGTCACCGGTCGCCCCTTGGGTAAGCCCGCCGAAGTAGGTCATTTCCCAGGTGTCGGTCATTCCGTCCGCGTCGGAGTCCGCCGAGACGGCCACGCTCAGGATACCGGTGGCCTCATCAAACTGATAACTGCCAGAGGTCCACTTGCGCACGCCTACCGCACCCGCATCGGCGGTGAAGCCGGTCACGGTGAAGGTGGAGCCGATCGTGACAGTGCCGGTGGTTGTGATCAGATCCCAAGTGGAACCCGAGCCCGTGCTGGCACCTGCCAAATTGATGTTGAACGCGCCGTTGAGCGTGGCTGCCCCGGTGCCGGTGATGGCGTTGTTCACGCCGTTGGCTGTGGGCGCAAATTTCAGGCTGCCGGTGTTGCTGAGGATCAATCCGCCACCGATGTCGTTGAGGTTGCCGGTGTGTGTGTTTGCGGCAGCCAAAGTCACGGTGCCGGCACCCGTCAAGTCGAGCCGCGAGGAACCGCTGATGACCGCGTTGATGACGAAAGGACCGTTGTTCGCTCTGATTTCCGAGGGAAGCGGCCCGCGGATGTCGATGGCACCAGCAATCGTGTCCACAAAGTTGACCGTGGAAGCGTGACTGATGTAGGCGCCATTCAACGTGAGGAACGGGATGGTGGTCACCCCGTCGTTCTTGATGACGAGCGCCGGTCTGCCGTTATAAACATCCAACAGATCCAGTCTCGCACCGGCAAATGTGAAGTCACCCACACTTGCTGGCGTGCGGAGATTTCCGATCGCATCAATATAGGTTTGACCGCTGGCGGGAGCCAGGGAATCGGACCAGTTCTGGGCGGCATTGAACGAGCTGGTGCCCAACACATCCACTGCTGCGAGAGTGTGCTGCGCCGAGTCGGCAATGCCGTCGCCGTTCACGTCAGTCGGAGTGGAGGCAGTGTTGTTCGGTTGCGACAGGAGATATTCATTCGCGTTGGTCACGCCATCACCGTCAGAATCATCGGTGCCAACCTGGGTGGCGACGCTACCGAAGAAGAAGACTTCCCATGCATCCAGCAAACCGTCTTCGTCAGAAGTCGGGTCGGTGCCGTTGGTCTCCTCCTGTTCGTTGGTCAGTCCATCGCCATCCGGATCACCCGAGCCGTTTTGAGCGGTGATGTTGCCGAAGTAGGAGACTTCCCAAGTATCAAGCAGTCCATCGCCATCGAGATCTTCCGGAGTGGAGGCCACATTGTTAGGATTGGAACCGGCCACGTATTCTTCGCGATTGGTGAAGGCGTCTCCATCATTGTTACCGGCGAGCGAAGTGGCGGTGGTGGTATTGGAGAAATACTGGGTTTCCCATGCATCCGGCATGAAGTCGTTATCGGCATCCGGAATGGCGGCGTTATCGGGTCCCTGATCGTGCAGTTTCTCGCGCATCCATCCGAAGAGAGCACCATTCCACATGCGCACTTCGTTGTAGGTGGCGGATGCGGTATCGTCCGGGAAAGGCGAGTAGCCGAGGGCATCGAGGGCATCGTTGAAATTGACCAGATTGACGTTGGTTTCCGCGACGGCCTTGGCTGGGCCGAGGTCGGTCGCGCCGCTGAGAGCCGAGTAGATGGAGACCCGGGTCTGCCCATTGGTTCCGGCAAGCGGCTCGAGCGTGACCACGATGTGATACTCGTCCGTGACGCCGTAGGGTTGGTTGACGTTGTCCATGGTGAGCGTGGCACCGTCTTTGAATTCCAAGCGATCGGTGGCGTTGTCAGTGTTTCTCGTCCATGCCATCATCAGGTATTCCCCAGTGCCGGATTGGAAGTCGAAGATGCGGCTCCAGTTCCGGATAACATCCTGCTTGGCCCACAGCTCGATGGTGACCGGCGTGGTGCTCTTGGGCAGCAGGTTGGTGCCGAGTTTCACGTAGTCCGAATCCGCTTTGGCACCGCCGGTCATTTGAACCGTCGTGGCTCCGAGGATGACATCGTTGGCTCCGACATCAACGATAGTCGCGTTGCTGCCGCCGACGCTGTCGTTGAGATTTCCATTGAAACTCCAACGGTGGGCGAGCGTGGCCCAGATCGGCGAGACACGCGTGCCGGTCGCAAGAGTGGGATCGGTGTGGGCCGCGTGTTCATCGACGTCCGTGTAACCGTCGCCGTCGGTGTCTGCGGTGCCGTCCTTGGCAAGATTGCCGAAGAAGTGGATTTCCCAACCATCGTTCATCGAATCATTGTCCTGGTCCGGCCATGATCCGGCGGACAGCGGGTCGCTCGAGGCGTTGAACTCCATGAGGTTGGTGGCAAGATCGCCATCAGGATCTCCCGAAGCATTTTGCGCCGTCAGATCGGAGGACTGAACGATGCCGTCATTGTTGCCGAAATATTGATCTTCCCAGAGATCGCCCAAGCCATCGCCATCGGTGTCGGCCGGGGTGAAGGTCGCATTGTTAGGTGCAGTATTACCGGCATACTCCTGGGCGTTGGTATAGCCGTCACCGTCCGGATCTCCAGCGGCGTTCTGCGGCGTTAGATCGGAAGGTTGAACGATGCCGTCGTTGTTACCGAAATAGTGGTCTTCCCACAGGTCATCCAGACCGTCGGCATCCGAGTCATTGCTGCCAATGACTGCCAGAACCCCCGTCGCCTTGGTAAAGCGGAAGAAAGGTGCGGTGGCGGAAGGAGATTTCCAAACTCCCGCCGTAACCTCTGACCACCCGACCACGCTGAAGGTCGCGCCGTAGGTTTCATTAAGAGTGCCTACATTGACCAGCGTCCATGAGTCCCCGATCGTCGTACTGGCGCCGGTGGTGTCGATGGTGAAATCGCCGTCGAGTTGGACCGTGCCGGTACCGGTGATCTTGTTGTTCACACCGCTGGCACCGGCCACAAACTTGAGCGTGGCATTGTCCGCCAGGGTGAGTTGGCCGGCATTGACGGTGGTGTTTCCGTTATAGGTATTAGCACCGGAGAGAGTGAGCGTGCCCGTGCCGCTCTTGGTCAGACCGCCATCGCTGGCGGCATCTCCACTAACGGTGCTGTGCACCAGCGCCTGGCCGATCGTGATATTGAAACCATTGCTATCGATGACAGCGCCCCCATTCCGGACGTTGGCGGTGCTGGCCACCCCTGAGTTGAAGAACGTCCCGCTGTTCGCTGTGGGTTTCAACACGCCGCTATTGAAATTGAAAACACGGCTGCCGGCGGTTTGCCCGGAAACAATCCCACCGATCGTCAGGGTGCCGCCATTGAGGTTGAACGTGTTATTGATCCCCGTGCTGGTCCCATTGTTATTCAAGTTGATCACACCATTGCCAGCGCCGGTTTGATTCCCGCTCCAAGAGGTGATCGCGCCGCTGTTGAGAGTGACGGAGCTCGTGCCTTGGCTGGATCCTGGCTGATAGGAACCCGTGGAGAATTGAATATCGGTGTTGGCGTTCAAATTGACCGTGCCGCCATTGACGATCATCCGGCCTTGGGTCGTGTCCCAGACGTTCATGATCATCCACCTTTTCGTCGTCGTCGCGACATTGACGATGCCGCCCGCCGCCACGTTCACCTCGCCACTTCCGCTACCGGCAAAGGCGAGGATCAGGTCGCCTTCGGACTTAAGCGTGCCGCCGCTATTAACATTCACGATGCCCTGGCCCGTGACACTGCCATTTTGTCCGTCGAAAACCGCTGTGTTACCGGCGCTATTGACCGTGCCGCCAACATTCAGGGTGGCGTTGCCCGACGTGCCGGTATTGATCAAATGAATCTCGCCCGCGTTGAGGGTGCCGCCGGTCTGGTTATAGGTTCCGGTGCCGCCATCCCGCCCCATGTTCAACCAATTGCCGTTGCCGGTTGCAGTGGTCCCGGCCGTCTGATCGATCTTCCCTGTGGCGCCACTACCCGAACCGACGATGATATCGGAAGGCGTGAATGCGGAAGTCGCGCTGATGATTGGGTAAACCCCCGCTGTCGCGATGTTGATCGTGAAATTCCCCGTTGGATTTGCAGGATTGCTGTCCCAGTTTGCTGCCGTGTTCCAATTCTGGCTCGTACTGCCGACCCACGTTGAAGCGTGTGCCGATTGCATGGAAAAACAGGAAACAACAACTGCCAATCCAAGTGCCTGAGTGGGAAAACGGAGTTGGATGAGCGATGTGAAGAAACGTGGATTTTTAGATTTCATGGGTTCAATCTGGATGGGGTTTTTGATGGGGGCGGCGGGGGAACCACCGTGGAGACGTGGGTCGCGCCACACGGTGGAAATGGAGGCGGCTGTCTTGGGCACAACCATTCCATCTGGATGAGCGCTTTCTTCCGCCACTGTCCGCCAACTATTTTTCGGGATTTTTTTATCCCCCCGCAAATGGACATATGCACAGGCAATCCGCCCCCCCAAATGATATTTTTGATGCTATCACGCTCCTACGTACTTTCCCTATAAACGAAGTCTTGGATGCCCAAGTCAGCCAATCTCGCACCCTGAAATCTGACACACAAAGCAACCCGCCTGAAATCGGAGGCAGGCCTCCTGACAGCCAAGGCAACCGAGCTGACAGCCCCGGCGACCGATCTGTCACGCAAGGCAAGTCCTCTCACCTCCAAGACAACCCGGTTTACACCGAAGGCGGGCTCACTGATGCCAACGGCAACCGGCCTGACACCCACGGCAACCAAGCTGACGCCCAAGACGGGATCTCTGTCAGCCGAGGCAACCTCCCTAATCCAGAACCCTAACACACTTACATACCTCCGAACGATCGTGACGACGTCCATCCGGCAGCTCACCCGCTTTCAATTGATGATATTTTCACTGCCGGACGGTCAGGACGGGGGCGTCCTGACTCCTTATGCCTGTCGGGCGGAGTAAAATATGGGGAACAGACGTCTCGTCCCTTCGCATGGACGAGACGTCCATGCGCCCTAAAGCCCCACGCCTTATTAGTTGGCGCGGTTTGTCGCGCTCGAAGCGATTTCGGAAAGCTCGGCCATCGCTCGATCCAGCAATTGGCTTGCGGGAAAACGATCCGCCCATGCCTTGGCTGCTTGGAAATCCCGCAGTGCCCATTGGTGCAATATCGAAATGACCGCTTCTTCCTGGGCCAGGCCGGGAGGTATTTCTTTGATCACCAAATTGGCCGCAGCTTCGGGAGCGGTGCGGGATTCAACAAACGCGACGCGGGCCATGATCGCGTCCCGCTGTTCGCCGGCTGGCTGGCTGGCGGCCCAATTCAACGCGCCGGTCAAATCTTTACCGGCCCACGTGAGAGCAATGTCTCCCGTTACGGCGGCCTGCCCGTCGGCAGCGAGGGAACCGACTGCGGCTGCGGCGGCTGCCGGGTCGAGCTCGGCCATTTGTTTGGTGGCGTAGATCATCGAGCTTTCCTGCTCGTTGGGATCCGCCAGTTGTCCGGCCCACGCGAAGGCCGCGGAGGCATCGCTGGTGGCCCAAGTGAGGATCAGTTGGCGCAGGAGTTCCTCACGGCCCTGCGGGTTGGTGGTGGCTTCCACGAGTTTCGCCGCCGCCACCGGATCCAGGGCGATCAACTCGGGCAGCAGTTTGGTGAGAACCGTTTCGCGGCCGCCTTCGTTGTTGGAATTCAGTTCCTGCCAGATCGCGGCCGACAAGCCACTCACCCGGGCTTCCATCGTTAGCGGGGGAACAGCGGCATGGCTGGGAAATTGCTTTTGAGGCGAAAGGCGTTGGACAGGACAAAGGGGCACGGCTTTCACCCTACCAACTTCAGCCCGCTCGGTTGTTACCCGATTCTGAATGGTATGGGTTTGTTGCCAAATCACCACCAACGCGGTGGTAGCAACGACGCATCCAAAAATGTTTTTTTTGTCCATGGGGTTCATCAAGGAAAAGCGGGTGCGCAAGTGTCACCTCACGCACCGGCTTATGATTATGGTTGGCTGGATCGGCCTGTTGAAAGTAATCCATCAACAGGCGAACCGCTTATTGAATAAACTTCCACTGTTGGTTGTAGCTGCCGCCGCTGGACCAGTTTTGCATGATGGTTCCGTTGGCGGTTTGTCCGCCGGTATCAAGGCACTTGCCGTTGGCGCGGTTGATGAGTTTGAAGTAGCCGGAATCCGTGGGCGTTAAGCTCCATTGCTGGTTATAACTGCCGCCTCCGGTCCATTGGCCGATCGTGGAGCCATCGGCGGTGTGACCCAAGGTATCCAGATACTTGCCACCGGTTGCACAGTATAACTTGAAATATCCGCCCCCCACGTAGGCGTTGATCCATTTCTGATTGTAACTGCCGCCGCCGTCCCACTGCGCGACCGTGGATCCGTCCGTGGTGACTCCCAGATTGTCCAACATTCTGCCGCTGGCGCGGTTCTGCAGGCGATACCAGCCAGCGGCCTGACCAATGGTGGTGTCGCTCAGACCCATATCTTTGCGCAGGGCGCCGACCATACCGATATGCTTGTCAGCGGGGCCTTCGTTGTCCTGATTCCAGCCATAGGGCCAGAAATGCTGGGCATCACAATTCACGACTGCGGTCGCACCATCATAGGAGCGTTCCCGGGCAATGGCATTGGCTCCGGTCCACAGGCCGCCGGACCTATTGCTATCCCACGCCGAATACGTGCCGCAGCCCAGCCAGTGGGCGATTTCATGTTCGGCCACGCGAGCGCTGATGGAGCCGCCGAATTCGATCCAGCCTTGATAGCCGTCCGTTTGGGCGGTGGGGACGCCGGAATTATAGGTCACGACGATATTTCCGCTGTAGTTGGCGTAGGTATTGAAATTACCGACTGCGGTATTCATCGCAGAGGTGATGGCTGCCTGTTTGTCGGCGGGTGGAGAGCCGGTGAATGACCAGGTAAGGGTAGCTTTGCATACGACAGTGGAGCTGAGCGTTGCGATTATCAGTAGGGTTTGTATCTTTAGTTTCATTGGGTGTTTTTTTGTTTGGGTTTGTCCGGATAGGACGCGCCAGACGGGTGTGTATAGGCCGCAGGGCGAAAATGGAGGTGACCGCCATGGGCACAACCATTCTATCTGAGAGGAGCGAACTCTCCGGCAGAATCCCGCCAACTATTCTTCAGCGTTTTCCATTCGCGCCGCCAATCAGCGCGGAATCAATTCCTCCCCCTCCGTGAGAAGGATGCGAGCAATGATCCAATCAAACCAAAATCCCTCCTCCGAAGCGCCCAGGTCAAAAGGCTTGTTGAAATTGGCCATCACCTCGCCGCGCGCCAAATCCAGTTCGGTCCGCGCTTCGTCCGTATTCCCCTCATGATACAGGGCCATGCTGAGGATCACTTGCATGGCCGCGTTCCGCGAGGGATTCTGGTTCGGGTGGTGCAAACCACGCCGTGCCCATTGTTCAGCGGCCGGAAAATCGCCTTTTCGATAGGAAGCAAGGGACAGGCTGAGCATCTGCCAAGCCTCCATCAGCTCACTGGAGGCGTCGGTTTTATCCCACGGAAGATTCGCTTCCAGCACTTTGAAAAGCGGTTCCAGACGTTCCAGCATTTCCGGATCCGCAGGCTTGATGAGGCAGGATTTGATCACTTCGTCAGCGACCATCGGATTGCTGGCGGAGGAAAAACGGTCCGCCGCCATCGTGCGGAGCTGGTCGTAAAGTTCCGTATTCCCGGCATCGGAAACCGCGGCGGCGGCGGCAACGAAGTGAATGGAAATCGAATCCGACTCGGATTTATCAACCCTGGCAATGGTTTGCGCCACTGTGGCAAAACGTTTGGACGCCTCTTCCCGGCGGCCTTCGTGGAGAAGCCACTCGCCGACCGCACGGAAGGTCGTGGCGGATTCGAGTGACGCCGGCACGCTGTCCGGTTTCACGCCGGCGAGCAGGCTGTCCGCTTGCTTTTTCTCATCGTGGCTGATGAGCACTGCGGCGTGGGCCACTGTTTCACCGACCTGGGCTTTTTCCCGGAGCCGGACCTCGTTGGCACGCGCGATTTCGGCAGCCTGTCTCAAACGCGCCTGTTCCTGAACGGCGCGGGCCTCCCGGAAAAACAACCAGGTCGAGATGCCGAATCCCGCGCTCAGGGCAAGCGCCACCACGCCCCCCGCAGCGAAAGCAATTTTGTTGCGCCGGACGAGCTTGCCCAGCCGATACCCTCTTCCCGCGCGGCGCGCGCTCACCGATTCATTGCCAAGGTAGCGGGAAAGGTCCGCCGCCAATTCGCTGGCAGTGCCGTAGCGCCGCTGGCGGTCGGGCTCCATCGCCTTCATCACGATCGCATCGAGATCGCCACGCATCATCCGTGCGAGGCGTCCTGGCTCCGCGCCTCTCCTTTCCGCCAACTCGTGCAGCTTATCCAGCGGACAGGCGTGCAAGCGGTCCGACGGTTTGTGAACCGGCATGTCCCGCAACAGGTTTCGGATTTCCTCCGGACTGGATTCTTTGAATTTCTCACTATCGCGTGGCGGCATGCCGACCAGCATTTCATAGAGTACCACGCCGAGGCTGTAGATGTCGCTCCGGGTATCCACGTCCAGCCCGTCGCCGTCCACCTGCTCCGGACTCATGTAAGCAGGCGTGCCGATGAACGGTTGGGACGCAGGCGTGGCAATGTCCGGGTTGCCATTCTCCGTCGCTTTGGCGATCCCGAAATCAATGACCTTGGGGACCGCCGCACCATCGTGCAGGGTGACCAGAATATTGGACGGCTTGATATCGCAGTGGATGATCCCCTTCTGGTGGGCGTGCTGGATGGCCATGCACACGGGGATGAAAAGCCTCAACCTGGCCTGGAGATCGAAATGGTTCTCGTCGCAGAAATCAGTGATCCGCATGCCCTTCACCATCTGCATCACGAAAAACGGACTGCCGGTGACGGTGGCTCCCGCATCGAGAACACGCGCGATGTTCGGGTGATCCATCAGGGCCAGCGCCTGGCGTTCCATTTCAAAACGGGCGATGATGCTCTCGGTGTCCATTCCCGCACGGATGATCTTGAGCGCCACTCGGCGGCGCACGGGCTCCAACTGCTCGGCCTGATAAACCACGCCGTGCCCGCCCTCGCCGAGCCGCTCCAACAACCGGTAGCGCCCGATCCGTGTTCCAACATCAAAATCCTGATCCTGCGCTTTCAAGACTTCCTCATCGACCCCGGACACCGCCGAATCCGGCTCCATGACGAAAAATTTCTCCGCCTCATCGCTCACGGAAATCAGCATCTCGAGTCGGGCGCGCAGGGCAGGATTGCCACGGCAGGTTTGATCCAGGAAATCCTCGCGCTCCCTCGGATCTGCCAAGCTGGCAAGACCCTCGTAGAGGATTTCTTCGATCTGTGCCTGAGTTTCCGTCATGCCATCATTCATTGCCGCATCCAAAGTTATTAGCGCTATTCGGTGCCTTTCTCCGCCATAAAAGGTGATCAGATTTCGTCGCGGATCATTCGGAATAAGGTGGCCTTCGCATAGGTCCAGCGGCGTTCGACGGAACGTTCCGGGACACCAAGCGCTTCCACGATCTCGCGATTGGTCAACCCGCCGAAAAATTTCATCGTGATGATCTGCGCGGCCTGGGGGTTGTCTTTTTCCAACCGATCCAGAACTTCATTGATCAACAGAACGCGATCATCCTGCGAGGCGTGGGCCAGATCGGTATCGCCGATGTCGATCCGCTCGCCGCCGTCGCGCTTGAGGCTGGATTTCTGCCGCGCTCGGTCCACCAGGATTCGCCGCATGACCTGGGCGGCGGTGCGGAAAAAGTGAGCCCGGTCGTTCCACCGGCGTTCGTCCTTTCCCGCGAGGCGCAGCCAGGCCTCGTGGACCAGAGCGGTGGGTTGGAGCGTTTGGCCCGGTGCCTCGCTCCGCATGTCGGCCGATGCCAGACGGCGCAATTCGTCGTAAACCAGCGGCAGCAAGTCCTCCGATGGCATGCCGCCACCCGCGCTTGCCGCCTGAAGTATCTTGGTGATGTCGCTTTCCATCGATGTTGGGTTTTGTTCGGGCAGGCGATCCGATTCAGGATCGTACGCAGAACGGCTGAGTATTGCCGATGGAATTGAACGGACACAATGGAAAACAGCCGTTGGAGAAATTTGATACTCGCCCCTCAGCAACCGCCGATCTCAAAACCGGACGGTGAACTGTGCCGCGACGAGATGCGAAATGGCATTCTCAATCTGGGCCTCATGCTGCACGCTGTATTGCAGCTTCAATTGGGTGTCCGGAGTAAAGCGATAGGTCATCGCGGCGTCGGTCCGCCAGACGTCCCTGCCCCACGGCCCCCCGCCGGCTTTGCCATTGGAAATATCGCCAAATTGTTGCTGGTTCCAACGCAATGCACCGAACAACCCCGGCGTGAATTTATATTTGGCTTCGAGGTAATAACCAAGAGTGTCAGCATTGTCACCGTAAGGCACATCGAAGCGCGCTTCATAGATCTCCGCCCACAGTTGCCAGTGATTCCAGGCAAAGCTGATATCCTGTCCAAGCACGGTTTCCTTCAAATCTCCGAGCCCTGTGCCGGGCGGCAGAACCGACAACGCCTGCTCTGTTAAATAGGCTCCCTGGCTCGCTGAAAAACCGAGTTGCCAAGCCATGTCGGGGTGCCAGGCAAGGCGCGCGCTGACCGTTGGATAATCGAAGCCCCCGTCTCTAGCATCCCACGATTCAGGCCGCGATGACAGGCCTGCGTTTTTCAACTCTGCGGCATAGTCCAATTTGCCGATCTTGCCAGAAACAGAAAGGCCGGTGGCATACGATGGCCCCCAGATCACTGGATTATAAGCATACTTCCGGTCCGACAGCCCTGCGGCGAAAGCCTGCGCATACCGTGCCCCATAGGAATCCGAGATGCCGGTAATATTTTCATAAATCAACGGCGCACTGATGAAGGGATTTTCCCACGACGGATGCCGCTCCACGTAGTGTCCCACGATAGTGGCGAATTGCCCGGCCTGCACACTGAGCCTCCCATCGTCCCACGGCGTCCATCGCAGCGCGTATTCATCCATCCGTAATTCAATCGGTCTGTCACCCGGATCGAAGCCCCGGTCAGCGCGGGCCTGGGCAAATAGATAGATCTTCGAACCCACTTGGGCGTCAAAAAACATACTGAGCCGGGAATTGAACAGAGAGTGATCGTCCGTGGAAATCAGGCCCGGCGCGTCCCCGCTGAACTGATCATATTCGAGGTCGAGCAAACCGCTGAAACGCGCGCGCACTTGGTCGTTCCATCCGGAAAAACTGAGTGCATCATCCACTCCGTCGAGGAGCCCGTCGCCACGCGAGACGACCGGAGTCATCGCGAGAAAGGCAACACAGATGGCGCGGTAAAAGATCATGCGGTGGGAAGGTCGGCGGCGATGCGCAACGAAACTTCAAATTCCGTCCATGCATCCTCTGAACGAAGCAATCGCAAATCGCCGCCATGCAGCAAGGCCAATTCCCGGGCGATATTGAGGCCGAGTCCATGGCCGGGCACATTTTCGCCAACAGCCGCGCGGTGGAAACGCTCAAAGATATGTTCCCGGGATTCAGGTGGAATCCCAGCGCCGGTATTGCCCACACGCAGCACCAGCATGTCTCCGGGCCTGTCGGCGGTGATCGAGATGAGTCCGCCGGGCAGATTATATTTCCATGCGTTCTCCAGCAGGTTTTTCAGAATCATCGAGAGGTAGCGCTTTTCTCCCAGAATAAAGGTATCTCGCGGCACATCCACTTGGACATTGAACTCCGACGCACCCGGCACGGCACTCAGATCATCCGCCAGCAAGTCAATGAATGGTACTAGATCGACGGGAGTCATCTGAAGTTGCAAACGGCCCGCATCGAGGCGCGAGAGCAGCAGCAGGTCATTGATGATGGTGGAGAGCTTGGTCGTCTGGAAAATCAGCCCGGAAATCTCATCGCGCATCTCCGGGGTAACTTCGGGCAAATGTCGCAGTTCCTCCAAACCGGCACGCATCACAGTGATCGGGGTTTTCAGTTGATGGGAAGTGTCGGCGGAAAATCTCATCGAACGCTGAAGTTCTCCGCTCGTTAGCTCGAGCGCGGCTTCGGCGGCCTCGCGCCGGACCGCGTTGTGCGCCGAGTTCACGGCGAGCTGTTCCACCGGCACCGCGAGCCGCCCCGCGATCACATGGCTGGCAGCACCCGCGCCCAACAGCAGCAGCGCACCGGCCCCCAAAATCTGCCAACGCAAATTTTGTTGGCGCACCACCGCATCCGCCAATGAATACACGCACACTTCATACGCCGGCGGGAACAACGAATCCGGATTGAGCAGCTGGCTGAACACGAGATGCCGCACACCATGGATCGTCACTTCGGCATTGGAGACGAGCGGTTCCCGTCTCATCACTTCCCCCAAATTGGCGTTCGCTTCAGCAGACGCATTCGGCAGGAACAACTGTCCTCCGGTCCAGATACCCGCCCTCATGCCGGAACCCTGACCGCTGATGCTGAATTGTTTGAATCCCAACACGATGCTCGCGATGACCTCGTTGGTGTCGGTCGAAATGATCGGTGCCGCGATGATTTCATCCATGCCACCGTCTCGCATCAGATAACCGATTTGCTGCGTGTCCGGCAGTTTTGCCAGACTCAGTTTTGCCTCTTCACTCGTGCTGAGTTTTCCCGCATCCACTCCTGTCGGCGCGGCGATCACCTGGCCGTCCGCATCGAGGAAACGATAAAACCGCGCCTGCAGTGGATCGTCAGCCTCGGCTTCCATCACGTCGCGAAGTTCGTCCTCGGCATTCGGATAGAGCAGGTCCAGCGCGTTGTCCTCGAGTGCTGCGTGGAGGCGCGGCTTGCGGGCGAGTGCGCGCGAGCGTTCCATCAGCGCGGCATGGCGCACCTCACGGGCACGATGCAAGCCAGCGATTTCCCCTTCAAATGCCTGCTGCAATTGCTGCCGCACATCCGCCGTGACCTTGCGCTGGGCGATGTAAAGTGCCAGCGCTGTCACCGCGCAGACCACCAGCATCATCCCAATGAGCAGACGCAAGCGGAAACCAGTGATGCGTGGCGAGCGGCTCACGGAAAATCCAGCTTGGTGGTGCCGCCGCCGGTGAGGGTGACGGATTTTTCCAACGTCGTCCGGCTATCGATCCAAGCCTTGATCTTGTAAGTCCCGGCGGGTAGCCCGCTCAGCTTGTAATTCCCATCGGTACCGCTGATGACGAAATGAGGCGTATCAAGCGCCAGAATGATGCCGCGCATATGCTCATGGATATCGCAGCGCAATGTGATCATTCCCGGTTTATCAAACACCTCCGATGGCACCGGCGTGTCCTCAGGGCGATGACGGCCAAGGTCGAAACGTTTCGCCGGGGAAAATGAAAACACATTGTGATAGGTGTCGTCCCGGTTGGGGAATTCCACCTTCGTCCCGGTTTGCACTGGAAGCAGCGAAGGGTGAAAAAGATAGTCCTTCTGGACGACTTGCCGCGTTGGCAGCGATACGGGTTTGCCGAACGAACCCTCAAGATAAACGACCGCGACCGGTGGGTTGGTGGAGAGCACTCCGCCCTTCGTCACGATCTCGTAATGCTTCGCCATGACCGGTGCTGACTTGGTCTTCGGAAGATCGACATGCCCTTCGACCACCGTATCGGCGCGGGCGAGCATGGCGGTGAAGAAGAGCGCGGCAAGAGGTTTCATGTTTCGGATCAGGTGGTATCGGCCACTGTATAATGGCCGTAATTAAGACTGATTTTCAAAAACGGGAAGCCGAAACATCCGGCCCGAGAGTTGAGAGCATTTTGCAGAACTTCCGTTCTGTGACGGAAAAACATCTTGCAACTAGCCCCGAGGCCGAAACCCACCACCACTTACTTCGGCATCAGCTCTTCATTCGGATCCACCCACGCCGCGTCGTGTCCCTTGGCGTAATTGAACAGATTTGCATTCGGCTACTTTTAAATCAACGATTTCCAGCGAATTTTCTGTTCGGGTGATCATTTCAATCGACCAATGTTACGAACCTATCAGGCCGTTCCGATCCAGAATTTCCCTTACTCGAGGCAAAGCTCTTTCGAAGGCATCCCGGAGTTCATGCAGGTCTGGCATCCTTACCTGCTGAAAGGCGATTTCCATTTCTGCCAGCGTCACCCTACTTTTTGTCACGAGAAACGCCACGTCCTCCATGTCCTGAGGATCGTTGCCCCGCATCATTTTGGTCAGAATCAGGTCCACCGCGTGAGGTCTGAAGAGACGAAGCCAGCGGGTTTCCGGCTGCAGGACGGGAACCAGATGTTCTTCCCACTGAGGGCGAAGAAACACCTGATCCTCGCTGAAAAGATGGGTGATATACAGCCCCTTGGGTTCCAAAATGCGGTTTGCGCGCTCTTGTGCTTCCCAAAATCCACTATCCTCCATCAGCACGGGAAGTTGAGATAGACGAATGATGCCATCCACATCCTGGGTGGTGCCAAATTCTGCTGGAGCATTCGAAAATCCCAAACACAACGCCGCACGCCCGTAAAGAACCAGACTCACCTCGTGATCCAATTCGCGATCAAGAGCGAGAAGAACCTCGGTCGGATTGTCTTGCGAGGCTCTCATGAAGAAAGCGGCGCACGCGGCCTGATCCACTGTTTGAGATTCCCAACCCCGCTCCGGGTAATGCCGGTCATCGCCACGAAGCGAGTAGGATGAGGCAAAGCGTCAGGGTGTGGCACCAAATCGCTTTCGGGAAGCAACCCGAGCAATTTGTCCCAGAATGGATTTTGTGGCTCCACCTCATGACCGCACAAAGCAATGTGCCGCACTACCGTCTCGCAACGCTCCCGAAGTGCCAGAGTTGCGATGGATTCCGGCAGATTTCCTTCCGCAGCCAACATCGCCGCCCCCATTCTCAGCCTCTGTTGTGAATAGAGAGCCGACGGAGAAAGCAACGCGACCGCCAACTCTTCGTTGGTCAATCCCCTCTCGCTCCCGCTTTCCGAGACAGTCGAAGTTCTTCTCATCCCTTTCAATGAATCCCCGTGACTATCGTAGTAGCGCAGTCCGCGGGACACCGCCAGCCGCTCGAGATCCGTGGGATCCGCCAGTCCCAAACGCCGGGCCTTCATCAACAACGCCGAGAGATGCGCTGTCGTGCCCAGCCGTCGAGCCAACGTTAAGGATTCCATGGCTTGAGATTAGCAACGTTCCAATCGATTGCAATCCCACTCTCAACAGCCTACTGGCAAATCGAGAGGGTTTTCCCGGTAAGCTTGAAGTGGCTCAACAGCCGACTGAATGACTAGTCGACGCACCGTGACCGAATACACGGGGCTATTTCACCACGAGTCCATGATTGGGATCTTCTTTGTCAGGATCGAACCCCTTGGAATAGGAAAACACGTCTTTGTGAAGGTATTCGACGAATTGCTCTCGTTGCGCCGCGTCAAGTCCCTTCCAGATCGCCAGATTGAGCGTGCGAGCAACCTTCATCATCATCTTGAGCGTGAGTTTCCGGCCGGATCTGGCCCTCTGCACCTGCTTGTAAGTGAGCTGCTCGTCTGACGCCTCGACCAGGTCGTGGCTTTCGAGGCCCCACCTTTCCATGACGGCAATCAGAGGCTGGGGACCATATTCTCGTTCTTCTTCGCTCATAGTGCTGAAAGGTTTGTTGGCTGGTGGCGCTTTGAAATCAAGCATTCGTTCTCTGGTCACACGCGAGCAACTCCGTCCCAAAAAGTTCCGAGAACTTCTGCATTGCCCGGTCTGAGGGCTCATGGCTGTTTGCCTCCCACGTGAACAGCGTCCCCTTTGTGACAGATAGGAGTTTTGCCAACTGGCTCTGAGTGAAGCCGAGCTTTTTTCGCGCTGCCCGGATGCGGTCCCCTATCGCGGCACTCGCCGTTGCCCACCCATCGCGATCCTTCCGGGAGCAACGAAGATTGAATTGTAAAAAGTAGCTGCGAAGATTCTTGTGGAGGTAAGGCACGAATTTTTCCCGGTCCTCTTTGGGCAGTTTTGCAACGATCGTCTCGTTGAGCGCCCGCATCATCTTCTGCATGAGATGCAATGTGAGCTGGCGGCCCTTGCGGGCTTTCTGCACCTGTTTGTGGTTCAATTGTTCAGTCGAAACTTCCACCAATTCATGATTGGCCAAATTCCAGCGGACCATCAAACCATCGAGTGGTTGCAGTCCGTGATCGCGTGTCAGTTCATCCATGCCCACGGGATAGCGCATGAAAAGCCGCGAACTAAGCAAAAAATTTCCGCTCATTTCGAAATCACCGTCTCCGCCTGCCACGGCCCGTTGAGCGGACGCCGCAGCGCAGACCAATACCATGCCGAAACGTCCGTCCATGCGGAGCCGTCCCGCTCACTGATGATACGTTCGTGAATGAGCAGCCTCTCGCCATCCCGGGTGGCGGAAAATCGAGCCCACTTGGTTCCATCCGGCCGCGTGACGGTGATGGCGTCGGTCGTTTCAAAACCCGCGGCCCGCAGGCAATCGCGTGATGGATGCAGCCGCCGGGTCGCCTCGGTCATGCGGCGGAGTATCACCTGATCGTCGCCCCAACGGTGGCTGGAAAGTGTGCCTGGAAAACTTTTGGCAAAGGCGAGTTCCGCCGGGGACGATGGCAAAGGATGGAGCGGCAGGGTCAGACCATCGAAGGTGAAGTTCATCGGCTCAGGTCCGATTTCCGATTGCAAAGGAGTTCGCGGAGTTCCCAAGGCCAGCACCGGAGCGAGAAACGCAGCCGCCATTAAAATCACACCGACAAACCGACTCACCGGAACCGATGGCCCAGCCAAAACCGCAGGCCTCGCGCATTTTGAAGCGCAATACCACAGCGGCAATAACAGCATCACGAAACTCGCAAGGCCGATCCCGCCATGGAACATTTCCGATTGATCCCGGTATCCGATTTCTTCAAACACGAGCATGAAGGCGCGCAGGATGTTTGCCGGGATCACAAGCACCATCGCCAGTAATCCCATCATTCCAGCCGTCCGCCATGACAACCGGTGCAGGGTCGACAAGGCCATCGCCGCAGCCAGTGCATGCCACAACATCCGAACTCCGCTGCACGCGGGATCCACGCCGATAATGTGACCGCCGATTTCGATTTGCACACCACTCCTCGCCACCACCACGCTTCCCATTTGCAGCAGGCGCACCACCCCCTCCGCCACCACCACCCGCATCGGATAGCCGACGAAAAATTGCAAGGAAGCGACCACAGGCAATGACAACACCAGCAAGCCGATCAATCCCGCACGCCGATGCATTCCAAAAAACACAGCGATGCCGGAAACCGCCAGAACCGCACGCAGCAACGGCGGCAACCAGACGATGAGCAAAACAGACGCCAAAACCATCACCGAGCCGAAGATCCGCGAACGATTACTGGCTGATAGTGAACCCCGCTCCCGCCATGCCAGCGTCAGGGCCAAGGCAAGGGTCAGCAAACCCAGCGGCTCATCACTGCCGTCATCCAGCCGCTTCACATACCAAACAGTCACGGGAGAAAGCGCCATGAGCATCCATAGCAGCGGATGAACTTTCCAGATCCTGTTCGAATTGCGGTGATTCAAGTCATCAGGGACTTCGATCGAGTGCGGCACAGCGTACATTTCTGAGTATGTTGAGAATTTTTAGAGATCGTCCGGAGTTTGCGCTTCAGCGTGTCGGAAAAGTCGAAAAGGGGCGCGTTCATTCTGAGCACTGAGTGCAGCGGACATCCTGTCCGCCATCTTACAGTCAGTAGGGGCTGGCGTCTTCGTTCGTCCGACAGAATGGCGTCCTGACTCAGCCGATAGAATATCGACGCCCCTAACGTCGGCGTTGCAGGGCAAGGAGCACGATCAGGAACGACACCAAACCAATGCTGGAAGGCTCGGGAACCGAACCGTTTTTCACGATCACCGGAGCACCCGAACCACCGATCGCCGATGATGAAACTCCCTTCGGCAGTGGCAGCGGTTGCTTGACGGTTTTCGCCAGCCCTTCGAAATTCTTCGGCGTTTCATCCACTGCTAGAAACGAAGTGTAAGGCGTGAGCAAGGAAAAGCTGAGTCCCAGCGACGTGATTTCGCGAACGGTCTCCGCATCGCGGTTTTCGCGTTCTTCAAGGTGGCGCACCCGCTCGCGCGCCCACAGGACAGGCAGGGCCGGGTGGTCCAGTCCCTTCCTGGCGGCGGATTCTGCCAGATCGATGGTCTTTTCAAACGCTGCTCCATTTCCTCCAATACCTCGAACGATGATTTTCCCTTTTGGCTCACCCGTCCATGTGCCGGTGACGATCAATGGACGCGAGGCAAATACATCCGGATACGGAGCCGGCTCGATGCTACCGAGCGTAACGCCTTCCGCCTCGATCCGAACCTTCGCGAGCACTGGATTTAAAACCATTTCACGGAATCGTTTGGCGGTGGAAGCCACTTCACTGGCGGACGTAACAATTGCGGGCTCGCCACCACCGGCTCGGGCGATGCTTTCCATCAGCTCCCGGTTCACTGACGAGCCGATTCCGAAAGCAAACAGATTGGCATTACCGATCTGACCGCGGATCAGATCCCTGACTTCGCGATCAGCCGTGATAAAGCCGTCAGTGATGAGCAGGATCGAGCGCGAGCGGTTTTCTCCACCGGGCAATGCGAGCGAAACCTTGAGCGCGGATTCAAGTTCGGTCCCGCCGCCCGCTTGCTGGGTGTCGATGAATCGATCGGCTAACACAATATTGTCGGGATTCGCCGGTAATGGAGTTTCCGAAAGCACACCGCTTCCCGATGCAAAAGTCACCACGTTGAAAGTATCCTCCGTGCGCAAGACCTTCACCAGATCACGCAACAGATTCTTCGCCGTATCCAATGGAAAGCCCCGCATCGAACCCGAGACATCCAACACGATCACATAATCGCGTGGTGGAATCTGATCCACAGTCACTCGTGGCGGCGGTGCGATCTGAAGAAGGAAATGATTGGTGGATTCACCTCGATGAAGCAGCAACCCCGCATCGACTTGATTGTTACCCAATTTCCAACGAAGGATGAAATCGCGATTGGCAGCATCCTCGCCAGACTTCGTATCAATTTTCACGAACGCGCGATCCTTCGCTTTGAAATCAATCGCCAGCGGATGGCTCGGGCTGGTGACTTCCGCCAGAGCGAGCGTTGTGCTCAGGGAAACATCGAGCGAGAACGTCGCGGGATTCCGGGTGCCGGGAGTGAGATGAGGATTTGCCGCCCAGGTTTCTCCGTTCCCCGCAGCAGAACCTCCGGTATATCTCGGGCCGACGACGGTCGGAAAAACAAACTCATAGGTGGAGTCCACCGCCGGGATCGTCTCGCTCCATTCAATTTGTACATCGACATCATCGCCCGGTAACAGATTGGCAACTGACATTTGAAATACATTCGGACGATGCTCTTCCAACAGCGCGGCGGTCTTCTTTTCTGCCTTCGCCGTTTCATATTCGGCCTTTGCTTTTACGGATTCTTTCACCTTTCCAGCGATTACCCTATCACCGGTTTTCAAAGTCATGCCATGCACCGCCGCCCGGGTGGACGCGGGGAATACATAGATCGCTTCGATTGGAGCACGGCCGACGTTGGCGTATTTTTGTATCAGCTTCACGTGGGCGATGGTGCCGTCGATGACCACTTTCGCCTCAGCGGATTTCAGCGGGAGTTGCTCGTCAGATGAATTCTCTCCGGCACCGACGATCTGGAAATATGGGGCCGATGATTGATTCTCAGCCGCCGGAGCCAGCCAGGTCAGGGCGCTGTAAATGATCGCGAGGTAGGTGATGCGGAAGAACGTTTTCATAGGGTATGGCGGAGTTGACCCCTCCATCACACCCCTCCCCTGTGAAAGACTGATGAAGCTTATATGAAAATTCCGGGAAAACTGCCGGATTTAAGCAACCGGAAGAGTCAGCTTCGCCACCGTGCCGCAACCATCGGCAGGCTCCAGCGTGATGGAGCCGCCATGAAGTTCTGCGGTTTCCTTAACGAGAGTCAGTCCGAGCCCCGTGCCTTTGCGGCCTGCCGAGTGATGCCGCAGCGAATAGAAACGCTCGAAAATTTTCTCACGAGCATACTCCGGCACGCCGGGACCGTGGTCGCGGATGGATAGAATCACGTGGCCGTCGGGAGTATTCAGCGCGATTTCGATTTTGCCACCGCGCGGCGAGAAATCGATGGCGTTCTCCAACAGATTCGTCACCGCAGCACGCAGAATGAAGGCATCGCCGCGCATCGGGATCACAGCTTCGGGCGCTTGGATTTCCAAAACAACGCCAGCGATCTCAGCAAGCGGCCGGGCCTGATCGATCGCGCGGGCGACGATGGCGTGAAAGTCGAGTTCATCCACGACATCGAGACTAGCGCGGCCCTCAATAGCAGATAGTTCCAGCAGCCGATTGATGAGCCGTTCGCTGCGAGCGGTTTCGGCACGGATGTTCTCAAGGAACCGTTTGCGGTCCTTGACCGGCATTTCCTCATCCAGCAATTCCGCCGCGCCACGGATTGCAGCAAGCGGACTCTTCATCTCATGAGTGAGCGTCTGGATGTAGCGCTCCGCATAGTGGCGGCCTTCAAGCGCATCCCGCATCGAATCCAGAGCGTGAGCGAGAGTGTTCACTTCGCGACCGATTCCGATTTTCGGTTTCGCAGGTCTTTCTCCCCGCTCGATGGCACGGGCGTATTCGGTGATTTTACCGATGGGATGAAACAGCCAGAGAAAGACAGCACCTATCAGAAACAGAATCCCGAGCCCGATCATGGCGCATGCGGTGTAAATCGCCCGCCGCCGTTCGCGAACCAGAGGCAGGACATCCGCCTGGGCCTTGTAAACGGTGAGTACTCCGATCGGCTTTGCCTTTTCGCCGATCGGTGCGCCCACATAAAGAATCGAACTGGTCGAGTCCTTGACATTTTCGCGGGTACTTCGTGCGCCGTAGCGGCCTGCCAGCGTCAGGGCGACATCCCTTTTGGCGGAATAATTCTGCCCTTCGCGCCGGCCGCCGTCGGAATCAAAAATGACCTTCCCGGTAGCGTCCGTCAGGTAGGCGTGAATACCCATGCCGTGCTTGAGATGTTCGAAAATCTGCGCTTCGATGACCCGGCTGTGAGCGCCCTCGAATGCCTTGTGGAGTTCTCCTGAATCGAGGTGGTTTGCCCGCACATCTTTCGCGACCACTTCAGCAAGGAGATTTGAGATATCAACCAACACTTCCTCGGTCGCTTGGAATGTCTGCGGTTCGACCTCCGAGATGAAATTCCGAGCAAGCTGATAGAACCCTAGCGTAATAATGAAGGCGATGAAAAACAGAGTGACCCGGGTGAAGCGCATGATGACGGGTAATTTCAGATCACCACCAGATAGCCCAGTCCGCGCCGGGTCTGGATCAGGTCCTCGGCACCCTCACGGACGAGGCGCAGCTTGGCGCGGATGGATTTGATATGGGCATCAATGGTGCGGTCGGTGACGGCACCCGGATCTTCCCATGCGTGATCCAGCAGTTGATCCCGGGTGAAAACACGGCCCGGCTTTTCCATCAATACGAGCAGGAGTTTGTATTCATGCGCAGTCAAATCAAGCTGCGTCCCATGACAATGGATGCGCATGGTTTCCGGGTCGTGATGGAGGAATTTCCCAGAAAAAGCGACTTGAGGTTGGGAACGGCGGAGGATCGCCCGGACACGCGCGACGATTTCCCGAGGGGAAAACGGCTTGGTCACGTAATCATCACCGCCAAGCTCGAGCCCAAGGATCCGATCGACCTCGCCATCCCGTGCCGTTAGGAAAAGCACAGGAATGGACGTCGTTTCACGCAACCGGCGGCAGACATCCAGCCCCGTCATGTCCGGCAGGCCGATGTCGAGAATGGCGAAATCAAAGTGCTCGCGCTCGGCGGCGGCAAGGGCATCCGCGCCAGTTAGGGCATGAGTGACTTCGAAGCACTCGGTTCCGAGCGCATAGACGAGCGTATCGGCAATGGCCGGTTCATCTTCAACCAGTAGGACGCGGGGCATGGCTGGATTTCAGCCCGTCCTTGTGAAATGCCAATGAAGAAAGCGTGAAATCTCACGATAGCTCCTTGCGATTCAATATTCCGTAGAGAATATCGCATCCACTAGGAAAGGCGAACTAGCGGCTTGCGAAGAACAAGGCACCGCGAATCCAGCGAATCAGGCGAATCCTGGGAGACCATTAAGAATGGCTCATATTGGAGTTGTTCTGTGACACTGCCTTCAAAACACTCGCCCTGCGTTTCGCTTCTTGCGGGACATTCGAAACAGCCCATTGTTCCGTAGCTTCATGCCGGTATTTCTCCTGATCGTAGCTTGTGCACTGTGGGGACTGAGTTTCCCATTGGTCAAAGCGTTGCACTTGGAGCAGTCCGCGCGGCTGCCTGGAGCGTCGAGTTTATTTCTCGCCTCATGGATGCAAATCGCGCGGTTCGGTCTGAGCGCGGTGGTGCTGTTGCCCTTTTTGCTACGGGGAAAACGTCCGACTCCGAATGAAATCCGACAAGGCATCACCATCGCGCTGTGGGGAGGGATCGGTATGTGGATGCAGGCGGACGGGCTCGCCTACACCGAAGCGTCCACTTCGGCGTTTCTTACCCAAGCTTATTGCATTTTCCTGCCGTTGTGGGCCTGCCTGCGCCTGCGCAAAAGCCCATCCGCCCGGGTGATCGCGGCCACGGTCCTGGTCATGGCAGGTTGCGCGATCCTATCAGGAATCAGCCTTCAACATTTCCGCCTGGGCCGGGGAGAACTCGAAACACTGCTGGGCGCGTTCCTATTCACCTTCCAGATTCTCGCTTTGGAAAATCCGAAATACCAAGCCAACCGCGGAGCCTGCGTGAGCTTCGTGATGTTTCTTGGAATCGCGCTGCTGTTTGTTCCGATCACCATAATTGCAGCACCCGGCTTGGGAGCGTGTTTCACGGCAGGAGCCTCGATTCAGGCTTTCCTCATCGTCGGCGCACTCGCGTTGTTTTGCTCGGTGGGAGCCTATGTCATCATGAATGTTTGGCAACCCCGGGTGTCAGCCACCGAGGCGGGGATGATCTACACCATCGAGCCGGTGATGACCGCAGTTTACGTCCTATTTCTACCCGCAATGCTGGGAAAACTCACCGGCAGCCCCTATCCTAACGAGTCCATCTCCACCTCCATGCTCATCGGCGGCGGAATGATCCTTGGGGCGAACGTTCTCATGCAATGGAAGCGCCCGCCTCACCTGCCACCCAGCGGGCCGATTTGATGGAATCGAACCTCCGCCGTTTCCGGTCACTCGAAGTCGAATGACTTTCGCCGGGTAGGCTGAAGGCGGAAACGGCCGCCATTCAATTGGCGGATGGGATCGAAAATTGAGTCCATGCCGACGGCCTTGATCTCACAGACCTGGGCCATCAGCTCGCCGAGGCGGCCTTTGGGAAAGCCGCGTTCCTTGAACCAGCTCAGGTATTCCTCCGGTAGATCCATGATGGGAACTCCGGCAGGCGGATAAGCCTTGATTCCAAATTTACCGAAAGGGATCCGCGTCTTCCCAATCTCGATCAGGAGATTCCGAAAATCCTCATGATCGATGTCGGTGAATTTCATCAGAGGCCCTGATGCTTACGGTGCTTTCTCGGAAGCCTTCTGATTGACCTTCAGGGCACCCTCGGTTTGGCCCTTGAACCAAGTATCATACTCGGCTTTGGGAACGACTTCCATCGAACCCACCATGTTGCCGTGGCCCTCACCGCAGAGCTGGGCGCAGACGACGTAGGTTTCGAGAGTCTTGATGGGAGTGAACCACATCGGGATCTCACGACCCGGAATCGCATCCTGCTGAACGCGCATCGGGACGAGGCAGAAGTTGTGGATGACGTCCTTGGTACCGATGTTCAACACGGCTGGTTGGTCCACGGGGAGTTTGAGAATCGGACTCGTGAAGTCGTCAAGGGCATTGGGGTCGGTGTAGTCGATGCCCAGTTCATTGGAACCGGAGATGAGACTCGGATCATGACGGCCGAATTTGTTGTCAGCACCGGGATAGTGATAGGTCCAGCCGAACTGCCAGCCGACGACCCGCACGCGGTTTGGATTGAGGTTTTGCACCGCTTTCCAGCTATCGACGCGTTCGGCCCAGAGCGGGAAAGCGAAACCGAGGAGCAACACAGCCTCCACGATGATGACACCGACTTCCAAGTGGCTGGAAAGGTGGCTTCTCACGCCTTCATAGGAAGCCTTCGGGTTGTTTTTATGCCAGAATTTGAAGATGCAGATGAAGAAGAAGACCGTCCATACGAGGAACAGGGCGATCATGAACCAGTGGACCACATCGATCATGTGATCCACCTGGCCGCCGTGGGCGGAAAAGTTTTCTGGGATACCGAGGAACTTGGAAGGACTCATAGGAAACAAAAAGGAACTGAGGTGTAGTTAGAAAATCAATAGGAAGACTCTGGAGCAACGTAATCGTCGGAGAGTGTGGGATCAAAGTGTTCTTTCTCGCGGCGGGCGATCCGGAACATGAAAAAACCAATGCCGCCGAGCATCGCGAGGACGACAGCCAACAGGAAAAAAATCGACCATCCGGCAGCATCCCCGCCCGCTTCGATCATGGTGACGCGGCAGGTCGAACAAGCAAAAATTTCAGGGATGAGATTCATGGTGGAGTGAAAAAGTGGGAATCAGATATGAATCCTAACGGCCTTGCGATAGAAATACACACCGTAAACAGGCATCACCAGCGCGCCGATAGCTCCCACGATTCCCAGGGCGGTGATCATGGAAGATGATTCAGGCGACAGGACAAAAGCCCACAGCGCCAGGAACACGCACAGCAAAGTGCTGACGCTCACGAAAACGATATGGAAACTTTTGAGTGACATGGCGATGAAAGATTAGTGTCCCGAATAAAAGAACTTGTCCAAGATCGGATCTCCCATGGCAAGCGCAGTCAGGCCGACAAGGCTGATGACGGCACAGACACCGGAGCCGAAAAGCCAATAAACAGCCTTTTTCTCGTGATTCAAGTGCATGAAAATCGAAGCAACCAAGGTGGCTTTGACCGTTGCAATGGTCAGTCCCAAAATGCAGTCCCATTTGTCAAATCCGTGAGCACCAACATCGAAGGGAGGGTATGTGGCGACAAGCCAAGTAATGATCGTGCCAAGGAAAAGGGTGGCACCAACGAACAAGTAGGTGCGGACAGCTTTTTTGATCTCTTCTGGGGAATCGGCCATGGAAGGTTAGTGTAAAGGATTAGGGATCGGAGACTTGGAAATGTGAGATTTACATCAAATACAGGATCGGGAAAACGAAGATCCAGACAAGGTCAACAAAGTGCCAGAAAAGACCGCCGATTTCGACGCGGTTGGCCAGCCACTCGGGATTGGTGAGATACATCTTCTTACCGAAGAAGAGATAGTAGGCCAGCACCAAGGCACCGCCGATGACGTGCAAGCCGTGAAGACCGGTGATGGTGAAATAAATGGCGTAGTAGGTATTCCAAGCAGGAGTGAACTTGGCGGCAAATCCAACTTCCTCACGAGGCACCGAGAGATGCTCAAAGGTGTGTTTGGCTTCCCGAGCTTCGTAATCCGGGCCGGTAAACTCCTCTTTGAACTGGATAGTACCCTTCTCGCGGTCAACTCCATCAGCTTTCGCGACAAAATCTTTCCAGCCAATACGATAGCGCTCTTTGGCGGTCGGCTCGCGGTTCGGCTTGCCCGTTTTCTTGTCGATACCGTATCGCTCGATCAGATCCTTTTCGATCTTGGCGACCTGAACCTTGTTCCACTCCCAGGCTTCCTTGGCGAAGCCATTGTTCTTAATCAACCAGGAATTTTCGATGGCGACCTCAGGATCCACGCCCTTTTTCACCGCTTTCATCGCGAGATATTGGAAGTCGATCGCATCGACATAGTGGAAAACCATCGGGCTTTCCTCAAGTTTGCCATCGACCACCGTGTCGTCACGCAGGCGCGACTGGTCCGCCGCTTCCTTGATGTCCCGAGGATGGAAATCAAAGGATGTCGGAGGTTCTACCTTGAACGCGGCCGTTGGGATTTCACCGAGAAGCTTCGGCTCAAGAGCGGCCATATCAATGTTCACGCTTGGAGCGATCTGCCATCCCCGTTTACCAGGGTTCTTTTCATTCGCGTCCTTCCATGCCTTGCGGAATTCGACAGTCCGGGCGGCACCATTGTGGGTGCGCGCCGCAAGATGGATTTTCTGGATGCGATTGAGAAGCTCGAGGGAAAGCGGGTCGCCTGCCTTGGCAATCGTTTCAGCCGCCGCCCCCTCTTTCGTGATCGCTGTTACATCCGCAGCGAGAACGATTTTTGATTTCTTATGTTCCGCCTCGGTGAGGAACTCCTCCACCCATGGCTGGTAGAAGCGGACGGTATTGAAGGTGAGCTTTGAGGTTTCAACGTGAATCAGGTTTTCCTCAATCTCCTTGCCGTTATGGTCCAGCACAGGTTTGCCGTTTTCATCCTCCTCTTTGCCAAGGTGGCCTTCGATCACGCTGTAGTCCGTGAGACGCAAGGCTTGGTGATGAAACTTCACGTTATACTCGATACCCTTGAGCACCATGAAGATCAGGGCGCAGAACACCGTGATGCCCATGAAAATCTGGAATCTCCGCCAATGGCGCATTTTCAACGACGCCCATGCGAAAACCACCGTCACCGAAGAACCGATCAGCACGAACGTGTTGATCAAACCTGGAAGCACCGGCAGGGTCCGCTCGGGCCATGGATAATCCGCACCGAGGCGGAGGAAAACGTAGGCAGAGAAGAAACCACCGAAGAGCATGACTTCGGATGCAAGGAACAACCAGATCGCGATCTTCGAGTTGAAGAGGCCGGTGTCCTTTCGGGGAGTGACGATGTAAGGAATTTCCATTTGAGAGAAAGGGAAGGCTTGGTAGTTTTGAGGACCGCTGGTGCTGGAGTGGATTAATGCTTGTCCGCAGGCTTGTCAGCGGAGGCGACGGCCGAGTTTTTCGGAGCGATCCACTGTGGAAGGAAATCCTCATCACAATCCGGACGGCTGTATTCGTAAGGACCGCGGAAGGTCACAGGCTCGATAACGAAATTGCCATGGCCTGGAGGGGTTGGTGTCGCCCACTCCAACGTGGTGGCGTCCCATGGATTGTCGCTGGTGACCTTTTTGCCGAATTTCCATGAAGTGAGCAGATTGATCACGAAGAAGATTTGGAAAACCGCCATGGTCCAGGCACCCACCGACATAAGGATGTTCATATCGATATTGTGAGCTACGGTGTTGCCGAAGATGTTCACGCTGTCCTGAGCTTTCGCGAGATAGGCATCTCCCCCGTGATACCAACGGCGATGGAAGCCGGCCATCCCTTGCACAAGCATCGGGAAGAAGATCACATTCATGCAGATCAGGCTTGGCCAGAAGTGGAAGTGATTGAGCGTCTTGCTCATGAAGCGCCCGGTGATTTTTGGATACCAGTGGTGAATACCGGCAAAGAAGCCGAACAGAATTCCCGGGGCAACCACATAGTGGAAGTGACCGATCACATAATAAGTGTCATGCAAATGAAGGTCCGCGAGGTTGAAGGCGAGAGGAAGACCCGTGAGACCGCCGATACCGAACATCGGGATGAACGCGCACGCCCACATCATTGGTGGAGTGAAACGGATGGAACCACCCCAGAGCGAGATGAGCATCGCGGTAATGATGACCACCGATGGCACTGAAATCAGAACGGTGGTTGTTTGGAAGAAGGTCGAAACTGCAGCTCCCATGCCGGTCATATACATGTGGTGAGCCCACACGACGAAGGACAGGAAACCGAGAACCAGCACCGAATAGACCATGGACTTGTAGCCCCAGAGCGGTTTGCGAGTGTTGGCAGGAATGATCTCACTGACGCAAGCAAAGGCAGGAAGCAGAAGCACATAGACTTCCGGGTGGCCGAGGAACCAGAACAAGTGCTGGAAGAGCAGTGGCGAACCACCGCCGGAAAGATCGGCGAGACCTTCGCTCTTTGTGAAGAGACCGGAAGGCATGAAGAATGAAGAATGACCGACGCGGTCCATCAACTGCATGATGCCTGCGGCTTCAAGTGGAGGGAATGCAAGCAGGAGCAGGAAACCGGTCACCAGCATCGCCCAGACGAAGAAAGGCATACGCATCCAGGTCATACCGCGAACCCGAAGATTGATAATGGTGGTGATGAAATTGACCGAACCGAGCAGCGAAGAAGTAATCAGGCAAACAAGGCCGATCAGCCATTGGGTCTGTCCTGCGAGGAACTGGTTGACGACCTGGCCGTCTGCGAATCCCGCCAGCGGCGAGTAATTGGTCCATCCGGATTTCGCCGAACCGGACTCCAGGAAAAATGATCCGCACATGATCACACCGCCCAACAGATAGATCCAGTAGCTCGCCATGTTCAGTTTAGGGAATGCCATGTCCACCGCGCCGATTTGGAGCGGGGTGACATAGTTACCGAAAGCACCGAAACCGAGCGGCACAATGCCGAGGAAAACCATGATCGTTCCGTGCATCGCGCCAAACATGTTGTAGGTCTCCCCTGTCACCTTGCCATCCTGCAACCAACGCGCTTTCCAGCCGTCGGTAAAGATGCTCATCCATGTCGGCAATGGTTCGTGTGGGTAAGCGATGCTCCAACGCATCACCATCATCAGATAGAAGCCGAACGCCAAAAAGCAGAGGGCCGTCAAGCCATACTGCATTCCGATCATTTTATGGTCGGTCGAAAAAACGTATTTCGAGAGCCAACCCGGTTCGTGATGATGGTCGTCGTGATGGGCATCGTGCCCGGCGTGGGATGTATCGTGAGAGGTCATGGTTCCGTCTTGCGGCGTTGATTAATCCAAATTATGGAAGGCGAATAGCAAAATATGCGTGGTTTAATTCGAATATTTTGGATCAAACTAAAAGATTGGGATCGTGTGTCGGGATGAGTCGAAAAAAAGGAGGAAAGAAAATGGATGGTGCGAAAAGGATCAGGGAGCCTTGACGGGCTTCAGCGTGAGCGGATCCACCATCGTGGCCGGGTCCAACACCGCACCGGGAAGTGCCTTCACGTGATCTGCGGTGAGTTCTTCGGAGGTCACCGAATTGCCTGCTTTTTTACGGGCTGCCGAAATTTCCATGGCAGCCTTGGCCATCTCGGTCGTGATCACATCGCCCTTGGTATTGCCAAAGTTGTTACGGATGTAGGTCATGATTCCAGCGAGATCCTCAGGAGCCATGCCGATACCCTGCGGGGGCATCACTCCGTAGCTTTTTCCATCGCTGACGGGACCTTGCAGACCATTGAGAATGATCATCGAGAAACGCTCGGTTTCACCGTTTGCCCATTTCGAGCCCACCAGTGAAGGATAAGTCGAGCCGTTGCCCTTCGCATCGGAGCCGTGGCAACCGTTGCATTTCGCAGTGAAAATCTTGGCACCTTTGGCCATGTAGGCGTCCTTGGCGGTTTTCGGCTGAGGACCGGAGTCCGCAGCACCAGGAGCAGGAGTGCGGACATAACCGGGACGAAAGCTGGAACCATAGGCAAAAAGGCTTCCACCTGTTCCCAGGATTCCCCCGGCGATCACAAGAACGACTCCGCAGGCGGCGAGGGCCCAGAGTGAAACCGGCTGGATGCCGTTATCGACGATTCGCTTTTCGCGTGCGCAGGCTGCGGCTTCGCGGACCACACGCCCGTGGGCCTCGGTCACATTGATCGAGTCCTCAAGGTCTGGCTTTTGGTTAGGTTGTGACATGTTTGAGAGTAGGTGGAATGTCGGTGATTCGGACGATCACTTTCCTTTTTTCACAGGAGAGAAATTGAGTGCGGCGGGAACGGCCTGGTCTTTTTTGAGGGAAAGCAGGTAGGAAACGAGCGCTCGGGCATCGGAATCGGGAACCAGCTCGGTATTCTCATCGCCACCAAATGGAAGCGCGTCCACGGACCGATTGCCTTTGATCGCCTTCTTTTCAAATAGGAAACGATACGATGGGCAGGTCGACTTCCAACGATCCGGGCTGAGGCGCGGGTTGTAAAGATGGGCGTAAAGCCATTGGGCGGGATCTTTTCCAACCGCATAGATTGCCTCCACACGGCGTCCGAGGTTTGAAAGATCGGGGCCCATGCGGGAAACGCCGATCTGTGCGAATTTCTCGCTACCAAAGTCGAAGGCATTCGTTTCACGGCGGGTGTCGCCGCGGTCAGCGTCAACTTTCAAACCGCCCCAATCAGGACGATAGAGATCGTTGCCAGCGTAGGTAGGGCGAACGAGTTGGGTGTGGCAAAGATAGCAGCCGTTTTCCGCATAGACCTCAGCACCGTTCGCGATACGACCAGTCCGTTTGGGAAAGAAGATCCCGGTGGCTCCATCGGTAGCTTCCGTGAGTTGGATGGGCGCGATGTTGCGCATTTTGATAAATGGCACGACGACCATCGCAAGCCAAGCGATGCCGAAGCTGGCGGATAAACCGAGAATGAATGTGCGGAGACTCATTGGAAAATTATCTGAAATTTGAAACCTGAAATTTCATTAGTGGGCGGCACCCATGTGACCCGGACCAGCGTTGTCGATATCACCCTCTTCGCCGTGTGGGCTGGAGCTGTGGTGGGCGACAAGCAGGGTCGGGTGCGAACTGCGCCGACCAAGGCGCAACCACATCAAGGTGAGATGGATGAAGAAAAACACATTGGAGAATAGGATGAAGCACCAGGCGATCGTCGTTCCGACCGCATATGGAAATGCACGGGACGCGGCGTTTGCCCATGGCAGTTGCCAATCTTCCTGGCCGATCCCCTGCTCAAGACCGCCGAAGATCGCGAAGAGCACGACGGCCATGATCCCGTAGATCGAAAACAGGAAATGAACTTTGATGAGGCGGCGGGAAAGCCATTCACGTCGCGTTACCCGCGGCACAATGAAGTAGATCGCACCGAACATCACAAAGCTGAAAAATCCATACAACGCGAGAATTTCAAATCCGTAGCCAGAAAGTGAGAACTGCGTGAGTGGAAGCGTCGATTCCGGCAGATTCAAAAGCACCGCAGCGCAACCCAACAGGGCAAGTCCGCCGATTCCAGCAGCGGTGAAACGCAATGAAGGACTGGCGGCCATCGTTTCAGGCGCGGACAACATGGTGCGGGTGATATTGATCGCAGCAGCAATTGCAGGAACGAACAACATCACCGTCGCCGCAGCGCTGAGATAAGGCATGAAATAGGGAATTGGCGCACCGGTGAGTTTTTGCATCCCCGCCCATGGCGCGATGATGGCGAGCGACCAGAAACCGAGCTTGGCCAGCGCGTAACTATAAACCGCACGGCCCGTCACTTTCGGAGCGAGATAATAGGCGGTTCCCAAAGCGACCGGAGTGAAAAACAGGAACATCAAAGCCGATTTATACCAAGCATTGATACCGGCAGCCATCACCGGATGACCGGGAATACAATGGAGCAAGGTGTTGGCCGTGATGAAAACCCAAGGAAACCAGATCATCGCCGCCAGCAGATACCACTGGGAAATATAAACGTGTCCTTCCGGGCGAACGCGGAATTGAATGAACGACCAGATCACAATCGCGAAGTAACTCGCAAGAAGCACAGGCCAGGCGAAGGCAGGAAACTCCATCCAAGGCATTCCCGTGCTGAAACCGGCGAGGATTCCCACAACTCCGAGAGCCACGCCCAGATTCCAAACGTGACCAGCAGCTAGAATGATTCCAGCAGCGGTGCATTCCTTGCGGGAAAGCCGCGCCATCAACCAAATGATCACTGCGAAGGCGGCTTGGAAACCCCAGCCATAGATCAGCGCATTGATGTGGGCAGGAAACACGCGGCCGTATGTCAGAATCGGACAGCCACTCATGAATTCGGGGCTGTGCACTTTTGCCGAGCCTATGATTCCGAGAACAATCGAAACCGCGAGCCATGCAGCTCCGCTGGTCAGGAAAAACATCACCGGATGGCGCAACGAGCGATCAATTCCCGCACGAAGCAAGGCGTCCTGATCAGTGGAAGTAGGGATGACGGAAGACATCGGCTTTGAAATAATGGAAAGTGGGAGATTAAGGCTTGGTCAGCTCGGGTGCGGTGATCTGCGGTTTACCCACTTCACTGCGAAGGGCGGTGACTTGCTCAGGCTTCACGGCGGATGCCTTGTTGCCAAAACTGTTGCGAACGTAGGTGAGCACACCGGCGATTTGTTCGTCTGTTTGAAAAGCGAGAGCTGCCATACCGCCAGGCATGTTGACTTCGGTTCCCTTGACGGTGATCGGTCCTTGGAGGCCGCGAAGCTGAATGCGGATCAGATTGGAAATCGGTCCTTTGACCCATTCGGAACCGGCAAGCGCTGGAGCGATCGGGCCGCCTTCTCCGTTCTGACCATGACAAGCACCGCAGACGAGGAACTGGGCTTTGCCAATTTCCATCTGTGCGGGATCAATCGGGGCATCAGCGGCTGCCGGCGCATCGATCGCTGCCGTATTCACTGCGGGAGCGGCTGCCATTTTGACGGACGTCGGTGAGCCAGGAACGATTTGCTCGGGCTTCTCAACGGCGACCGGCTTGGAGGCTGCGAGCTTTTGTCCCACGGTGACGATTGCCTTCTCGATGTTTTCCGGCGAAATATTAGCAGCTTGCGCGGCATCAATCTTTGCCTTCGTTTCGTAGCGTGGCTTGGCCGCCGCGTCTTCGAGATTCGAAGGCTCGGATTTGTTAAAAGCCCAGATCACTGCCAGCAGCAGCGCAAAGATCAGGAAGGTGCCGATACCCCACCAGAATGTGGTGAAGCGAATGATCGGATTGTCGCGGGATGGGTCCATGAGAAAAGAAAAGGAGGATCAGTTGGAGATGTTGGCGGACTCGAGAATGCGGGGATCGCGGTTCGGATAGAGCGAGTGCTGGCCGACGGCGCGGAGGAGGAAAAATACGAAGGCTGCGCCGATGGTCACGAAAGCGAGGATATCGCCCCAGAATGCGCCGGGAATACTTACTTGGATGGGACCGAAAACCTCAGGCTTGATGTTTCCGAGCGAGACGCCGCGCTCGGGGATGGTGATCAGATAGTGATCAAGGACGTGCATGCAGAGCGTGTAGACCGCCACGACCGAGAGCAATTTCGGATTCTTCTTCAGCCAAGCCTGGAGCAGGACAACGAAGGGCACCACGAAGTGGCCGAAGACCAAGGCGATCATACCGATGTTCCAGTTACCGGTGTTGCGGGTCAGGAAATACGAGGTTTCCTCGGTGATGCCTGCATACCAGATGAGGAAGAATTGGGAGAAGGTGACGTAAGCCCAGAAGGTGGTGAACGCAAACATCAGCTTGCCCATAATGTGGAAATGCTCGGGTCCGACCACATGCTTGAGGTGGCCTTTGCTTTTCAGCCAAGTGCAAACCAACACTCCGACGGCCATCGAGTTGAGTGCGGCACCCGCGAACAGATACACACCCCACATCGTGGAAAACCACTTGTAGTCGAGTCCCATCGCAAAATCGAAGCCGGTGAAGGTGATTGTCAGGGCGAAGATGATCAGCGGATAGCTCGAATGGTAACGGGCTTTCAGCAAACGCGAGGTCCCCGGATTCGGGTCGGTGTCCTGATCGGTCGAAAGCTTGCGCATGCCGATGATCACCGCACTAAAGACGAAGAAGTAGAATGCCACGCGTCCATACCAGAACGGCAGGTTCATGAACCAAAACTTGTTATAGAGCAAATGGTCAGCGTGATGCAGATGCTCCTTCACGTCGCCAGTCGCCGCACGATGGATGTTCATCCATTCATAGAGGTATTGCTGGATCTGGGGAAGCAGCAGCGGGATGGAGAAAAGGAACATCCAGGGAAACGTGGAGCCGAGATTTTCAAAAACCCGCCGCACCGAGGTTCCCCAGCTCGCGTTCGAGACATTGTGGAGCAGGACCCAGAAGACCCCGCCGATCGGTAGAGTCAGGAAGAAGTAAAATGCGAACTCCCAGGAATAAGCATAGGTCCCCCGCAAATGTTCACCAAACACATTGGTAAAAATGAGAATGCTCGCAATGATGCCGAGGGCAGCGATGCCAAGGGCGATGCTTTTCACTTTCGCTACCTTGGAGGTATCGAGGTGATCGCCGTTGATCGCGATGTCTGCTGATGTGACGTGGTGGTGAGCCATTTCTTTAAAAGTTCAGGAAAAAGTTACTTGGCTGCGGTTGGAATCTCTTTGGCAGCCTGGAGGGTGCGGACGTAGGAAATGATGGCCCAGCGATCTCTCACCGGGATGTTGTAGCCGTAGCCGCTCATCATGCCCTTACCGTTGGTGATCGTTTCAAAAATCCGTCCGTCCGGGTAGGACGCCGACTTGAAGTTATCGAGATGGAAATTGGCGATTCCGGGAACGCCGTATTGGCTGGTCATCCCCTGCCCGTTACCGGATTTGCCGTGGCACACCGCGCAATAGATGCCGAAGCGCTCTTGGCCGCGCTTGATGAACGAACTCGCGTTTTCACCCGTCAGGCCGATTTCCTCAGGCATTCCGGAGCCGAAATAATCGCCGACGTGGCCGGTGTAATAATAACCGGTCTGACCACCGAATTCGTATTCAGGAATTCCGCCGATCGAACGTGAGCCAGCTTCGTTGAAACCACGGGGCTGGGTTTGAGCGACGGGCAGACGCGCACCATGGCCATCCGCGAAGAATGGATCCGGCTTCTGGGCACGGAGTTTATCCTGCTCGTCCATGTCCGGAAAGATCCGGATGGGTGGCTTGGAGAAATGCTGGCCACGGATTCCGAAGATTCCGACGGCGAGCAGCGCGATGAGCGCGTAAACGAGGAAAAAGTATCGCATCTAAAGTTGGAAATTTAAGATTAAGGATTTCAGTCTTCTTCTTCGACGAGTTCGATATTGGCTCCGCCGATTCCTGAGAGGAGGTCGCGGGTCCCGTTCGGGCTGAATTTTGGATCGCGCGCTTCGATGGCGATGAAGAATCCATCATCCGTCGCACGGTGGAACTGGCGGCTGGCGAAAAGCGGGTGGTTCAGGCGCGGAAGCTGAATCAGTGCCAGCAAACCGAAAAGCGTCGTGAATCCCGAGAACAGGATCGTCAGCTCGAACATGATTGGGAAGAACGCGGGCACCGTGAAGATGTTGGCCGGTTTCGCCTGCACGATCGTCGGATAGATCACGACCTGCGTGGTATAGGCCAGAGCGAATGCGGTCGCGGTTCCGGTTATGCCACCGAAGAACACGAACCATGGCAGGATCGAGCGTTTCATGCCCATCGCTCCGTCGAGTCCGTGGATCGGATAGGGCGAATAACAATCCCATTTCTTGAAGCCGGCGTCGCGGACTTTCTCTGCGGCCTTGTAAAGAGCCGAGGCGCTCTTGAACTCGGCGAGGTAGCCGTAGACGCGTTTGCGGGTGGTGCTCACTGTTTGAAAGTTGGAAGTTATTCGTTAAAAATTATTTGGAGACCAGCTCATGCTGATAGGCGGCTTCAACGACAACGCCGTGGTCCGGGTGGTCATGGAGATCGTCATGGTGCGGATCCGACTCCAGCAGCGTCCATTTCACTTCCGCAATGTTGATGCAGGGCAGGAAGCGGAGGAAGAGGAGGAAGAGTGCGAGGAACAAACCGATGGTTCCGACGAAGGTCATCAATTCGACACCGCTCGGGCTATAGGTTTTCCAGTCACCTGGCAGCCACATCCGGGCCAGGGTGGTGCAGATGATCACGAAACGCTCAAACCACATACCGACGTTCACACACATTGCGACGACCATGATCACCCAAAGGTTTTCGCGGCATGCCTTGAACCAGAAGACCTGTGGGGAAAGCACGTTGCAGCTCATCATCGCGGCATAGGCCCACCAGTATGGACCGGCGATCCGGAATTTGAAGGCGTCCATTTCGTAAATCGCTCCGGAGTAGAAAGCCACGAAGAGCTCCATCAGGTAGGCGTATCCAACGATCGTGCCGGTGAGCAGGATGATCTTCGCCATGTTGTCGATGTGCTTCATCGTAATCAGATCGTGCAGACCGTAGATGAAACGGGCTGGAATCATGATCGTGAGCACCATCGCGAAACCACCGAAGATGGCACCCGCAACAAAGTAAGGAGGGAAGATCGTGGTGTGCCAGCCGGGAACAACGGAGGTGGCGAAGTCGAACGAAACGACCGAGTGAACGGAAAGCACCAGAGGCGTGGAAAGGGAGGCAAGCAGCAGGTAAGCCATTTCATAGTGGCTCCACTGGCGGTTGCCGCCGCGCCAGCCCATGGCGAAGATCCCGTAAAGAATCTTGCGGATGCCGGGTTTGCAACGGTCGCGGATGGTCGCGAGGTCGGGAACCATGCCGAGATACCAGAAGATCAGCGAGATGGTGAAGTAGGTGGAAACCGCGAACACGTCCCAGAGGAGCGGCGATTTGAAGTTCTGCCAGATCGCATTCGCGTTAGGAACGGGTGCAAGGAACCAAGCGAACCAGACACGACCGACGTGGAATGCGGGGAAGATACCGGCGCAGATCACGGCGAAGATCGTCATCGCTTCCGCCGCACGGTTGATGGAGGTCCGCCAATTCTGTCGAGTTAGGAAAAGAACGGCCGAAATCAGGGTTCCGGCGTGACCGATACCGATCCAGAACACGAAGTTCGTAATGTCAAAGCCCCAGAAAACGCGGTTGGACATCCCCCAGACACCGACACCCGTGGAAACGAGGTAGGTCAGGCCACCGCCGACGCCGATCAGGGCGATCAATGCGGATGGGATGAACAGCAACCACCAGAGGAACGGTTGCCGGTTTTCGAGAACACCGCAAATGCGCTCGGTGATCCAGTGATAGGAACGTCCGCTGAGGATGAGCTTTTCGCGCTCAAGCACTGGGATTTTGACTCCAGTGTGGGTCTCCGGGGCAGTCTGGGTGGTGGAAGCCATGTTAGGTTAAAATTGGAAGCTCGGTTGAAATGGATCAGGCCATGTGGATGGTGGCCTTGCCGACGAATGGGGCGTCCGGCATCTTGTCGTTCGGGTTTTTCACCCGTGCGAGGTAGCTAGTGCGCGGACGAGTGCCGATGTAGTTGAGAAGGTCGTAGTTCCGCTCGATTTTCTTGCTGCGGCCCATGACGGACTTGTCACCATCCAGCAGGTTGCCGAAGCTGATCGCGCTGGCGGAGCAAGCGTCCTGACAGGCAACTTTCACGGAATCGATCGGGATCCGGAGCGTTTCCTTGGTCACTTGGAAATCGGTGGAAGGCTTGCCGGCTTCGAGAGCGCCTTGTTTCTGACCACGCTTCTGGCGGATGACCGCGTCTTTCAGGCGCTGCACACAGTAGGTGCATTTTTCCATCACACCCCGCATGCGGACGGTGACGTTCGGGTTCTTCTGAAGGTGAGGTGCCTCGCCGCGCTGTTGTTCACCGAACGGGCCTTTGTAAAGGTTGTGGGCGATGAGCGGGTTGCGCTTGTTGTAATCGAAGTAGTTGAAACGACGCGCCTTGTAGGGGCAGTTGTTCGCGCAGTAACGGGTGCCGATGCAGCGGTTGTAGGCCATCGCATTGAGACCGTCTTCCGTGTGGATCGTGGCGTTGACCGGGCAAACGGTTTCGCAAGGAGCGGATTCGCACTGTACGCAAGCCACCGGCTGTGGCACGAGTTCCGGATTGCCGTCGTCGAAGGTGTTGTCCGATTGCGTCGCGTAATACCGGTCCATGCGGATCCAGTGCATTTCGCGGCCGCGGGCGACTTGTTCCTTGCCGACGATTGGAATGTTGTTCTCCGCTTGGCAGGCAACGAGACAGGCGTTGCAACCGGAACAGGAGGAAAGGTCGATCGACATCCCCCACTGGTGAAGCGGATCGTTGATGAGGGGTTGGCCCTTACCGTCCTTGTCGCCGTGCCAAGTGGCGGAGCTTTTCGGCTCGTAAAGATAAACGTTTGGCGGCGCGTGGACGTCATTGCCTTGTTTGGCGACGTTGGCCAACTGGGCTTCGAATCCGCCTTTTTCCTCGTCGTCCATTGTGGAAATCTCACGGGCAAGCGCACGGCCATACATGGCGCTGTGCTCCTGGGTGAGTGCCATCGAGTAGCGTCTTCCCGTCGGTTTCGCGGTAGCACCGGAGGCGAAATAAGCGGTCGCCGCCGTGCGGAGCGGATAGGCGTCGAACCCGCGGTTCACGCCGACAAGACCGACATGGCTTGTGTTTTTCGGACCACGCTTGAGCTCGTCTTCCTTGTCGAAGCCTTGGCCGTAACCGAGTGGGATGACGATCGTATTTTCGGCTTGGCCGAAGGAAATGAGGACCGGGATTTCGAGAGTCTGACCATTGACGGTCACATTGATCATCGGTTGTTTGCGGTTTTCACCTTCGCCATCCGGACCGACTTTGGCAAATTTGCTTTCGACGCCGAGCACCGAAGTGACTTGTTCGGGTGCGATCAGGAGATCGTAAATTCCCAATTCCTGGGCTGTCTTCGGTGCAATGAGCGCAGCGTTGTCCCAAGTGACTTTCGAGATTGGATCGGGAGCTTCCTGAAGCCAGCCGTTGTCGATCCAGCGGCCGTCGAAGACTGAGGAATCGGTGGCGAAAATGATTTCCAAAGCGTTCGTCGTTGGAGCAGCCGGAATGGTGATTGCCGATGCGACGCTGGTCGCCGGAGTGGCGGCCGCGTATTTCGAACCCGCGAGGAAACCGTCGCGAAGAAGCTTTTTCCAAGCGACATCCCCTTCCCCGCCGAGGACGGTGAAAGTGGCGCGCACGGCGTTGTAAGATGGGGAAGCAGCGCCTTTTTCGCCTTCGCCGTTGAGAAGCTTGCCGTCGTTGGAAAGCAGGGCGAGCAGAAGTTCGACTTCGGAGACACAATCCACGTAAAGCGGAAGGATCATCGGCTGAACAATGGTGTAAACACCGTTGGCCGTGCGGGCGTCCGACCAGGATTCCAAGTAATGCGCGGCTGGGATGTGCCAAGTAGCGGCATGCGCCGTGGCATCCGTGCGGGTGCCGAGGTGGATGCTGGTCTTCAGTTTGGCGAACGATTCGGCAAACTTGAGGTCGGCCGGAGCATCGTAAATTGGATTGGAAGGCGTGAGGAGGACGAGTGTCTCGACGGCTTTGGAATCGATGTCTGCCTTGAGTTTCGCCAAAGTGCCGAGGCCCTTGGTCTCGGTTTGAACGGCGGCAAGCGGTTTGCCTTCTCCGATGTTGCCGAGAGCAGTGTTGATCGCGAGAGCAAGCTGATGGACGGCGGCGGACTGGCGGGAACCGGCAAAAACCGCCGACTTTCCTTTGCTGGCCTTCAGGTCGGCAACCATTTCCTTCACCCACTCAAGGTGTTTTGGATCGGTGATTTCGGGAGCGGAAACGCTCACACCCAAACCGCGGGCGACTTGCGCGGCGATTCCAACCACCTGGCTGGGAGCGATCCGCAGACGGTGATCGGCCATGCCGCCGGTGAGGGTGTAGGCCCCTTCCACCACGTAGAGGCGGTTCATCGCCAATTTGTCGGGCTTGGCTGAGTAGGTCTTACCTTCCGGTTTGCGGCGGTCAAAGAATGGACCGATAGGACCTTGCGAGTCGTTTCCTGCAAAGTCGCAATCGAGGGAAAGGATGCGATCGGCTTTCGAGAAATCAGGAACCAACTTCACGCCATCACCGAGAGTGGCTGCCGAGGCATCGCCGCTCAGCGCTTCGTATTGATAAAATTTTGCGGCGGAATATTTGCCAGCGAGTTCCTTGGTCAGACGGGCGCGGGTCGGGCTGTCATCAGCACCGAAGAGGAACCCGATCTTCGCCGACTTGTCGACAGCAAGGCCGGAGAGCACGGTTTGAAGGTCGGCGCGCGGGGCGACTTTCGCGCCGTTGAGGATTTTCCGGGAACGCGATGGAGAATAGAGATCGAGCACCGATGCTTGGGCGAAGGCGTCGGTTCCTTCAGCATCCGGATGAAGATTGTTCGGTGCCAACTTGGTTGGGCGGCCTTCGAAGGTCGTCACCACCAGCGGTGTGGCACCACAAGCGCGCGGCATTGAAGAAGCATAATAAGTGGCTTTTCCAGGAATCACCCACTCAGGAGCCTTGGTATAAGGAACGATGTAGCTTTCCGGACGACGGCAAGCAGCCAATCCAAATCCGGCGAGCGCGGTGGACGCGCCCATGATCTTGAGGAACGAGCGACGGGAAGTCTCCGCATCATCCTCATTCGTCATTTCAGCGGCAGCGCGCGGGAACTCGCGGTCAAGCCATTGACGAAACTCTGCGGTATCTTCGAGCTGACCCGGACTGCGCCAAGCGACGGTGGTTTCGCCGGCAGGAACTTCGGGATGCTGCAAAATGCGTTTGCTCATATTAGACTGCGGAAATGATGGAATTCAGAAAAACGGGCGAAAGGATCAATGGTGGCAAGTGGCGCAAGTCGTCTTGGGCTTCACCATGAACTCCTCTTTCAGCTTGAGGCCGAGCTCTTGGGTCGTCTTCACGCCAAGCTGCGGGTTGTTGGAAATGTAAGTTTCCGCGTTATAGTTGAGATTGTAGACCTCCTCCAGCGGACGGAGGTTTTTCTCGGGAGCGCGGTGGCAATCCAAGCACCAGCCCATCGAGTGGCTTTCAGCTTGATAGACCACTTCCATCTTATTGATGTTGCCGTGGCAGCTTTGGCAGGAAATTCCCCG